>DATBAM010000109.1:0-17317 GCA_036271535.1 Steroidobacteraceae bacterium
TTCCTCGGGCGGGATCTGACCAACACTTACTACACCTTGAATACGAACGGCTGGTCGGGAAGCTTGAATCCCAATCAATACGCCGGGTTTTTCAACCGCCCGCGCGAGGTGGTGCTACAGCTGACCGTGCGCCTTTAGCATGGGGCCTCGGGTAAGCTTCGGGAATGACATCATTCTCGGATCTGATGCGTTCCGTGCAGCCGGCGGATGATCACTATCGCGCGCATATACCGCAGGACTGGCAGCAGGGTCGCACGACGTTCGGTGGCCTGACCGCTGCGCTGTGCGTTGCCGCGACGGAGCGCCTCATCCCCGATCTGCCGCCGCTGCGTTCGGCGCAGTTCACCTTCATGGGTCCGGTGGGTGGAGACGTGACGATTCATCCGCGACTGTTGCGGCGGGGTCGCTCGAGCGCATTCGCGGCTGTCGAGCTGCGAATGGAGACTGGCCCGGGCACGCATGCGTTGCTGAGCTTCGGCCAGGCGCGCGAGAGTCTCTATCGGTACCGTTCGCAGCCCATGCCCGCCGCCCCCCCGCCCGCGACCACGGCCGATTTCTTTCGCGCCGGCAAACCGGCCTTCGTTCAGCATTTCGAAGGCTTCGTGGCAGGTGGCCAACGACTGGTCAGCCGCGCGGCTCATCCCGAGATTCAGATCTGGCTGCGTCACCGCGACCCGCGGGCGATGGCGATGCTGCCGGGAGTGATCGCGTTGGGTGATGCGCCACCGGCCGCCGCCTATACGATGCTGTCGGAACCGGTGCCGGTCAGTTCAATCACCTGGTCGATCGAACTGGTCGATGCCGCTGCAGCCCTCACGGCACCGGGGGAGGCGTGGTATCTGCTGCGCAGTACTTCCGAGGACGTTCGAGACGGCTATTCGGTGCAGAACATGGCGTTGTGGGCGCAGGATGGCACGCTGATCACGCTGGCCCGTCAGAACGTCGCGGTCTTCGGCTGACCTCAGCAAGCTCAGTCGCCGCACAGCTGACTGGACAGCGCCTTCGACGCCGATAGCAGCGCCTGCTGCATGGCGGGTAATCCCTTTCGCAGCGTACTGCCGATACCGATTCCGACCAGAGCGTGACTGAGCTTGGCGCGAGTGCGCCAGACGGGTGCCGCGATCACCGTGACGCCGGAAATATAGTTGCCCGCATCGACGGCAAATCCCTGCCCACGTGTCTCGCTTACCTGCAATTTCCACTGGTCGAATGTCGGCGCATCGTCCCAACGCAATGTCTTGAACCGCGCCCGCAGTTCCGGTTCGGAATGCTCGCCGAACGCGGCAATGCAGCGTCCGGTCGCGCTGATCAGCGCAGGGAAGCGGCTGCCGATCTGGGCGCTGAGCTGAAAGTTCTGTCCTGTCTGGGAGGCAGCCACGACGATGATGTGATCGAGTCCCACGATGTGAACTCCCAGCATCGTGACGTCGTAGGTGTTGCCGAGCCGGTCCAGCATGGGCTGTGCGAGATCGTTGAATCGGTTGCGCCTCAGCCAGTGCCGGGCGAGGGTTAGTACGCCGGCCTCCAATGCGTAGCGCTTGGTATCCGGATCGAACGATACGAACTCCTCCGCGACCAGCGCACGCAGCACGTGCAGGCAGGTGCTGGGCACCATGCCCAGCTCGCGCGCGATCGCCTGCACCCCAAGTGGTGCGTCGCGCTTACCCAGCAATCGTAGGATGGCTGCCGCGCGCGAAATGGCCGGCGCCTTGCTGGCCTGTACCGCCTTGGCAAGCTCGTGGTCGGGTCGCAGGTCGGAGTCCGATGAGTCGTTCATGCCGCTACCTGGCAATGTCTCGATTGTTGTACATATGAAATACTATTCGATATTTGCAATAACCGATAGCTTTGTGGCACATTGCGGCCCGCACGAAACCGGCCACGGTACTGTTAAATAGATGACGAAGCTAACTGCCTACACCCGCTTCGAGGACGCGCAGCAATTTGCGAATTCGCAGGCGCTCTGGGAGTTGTTCGATGGTGATCGGGATCGCTTCAATATTGCTCACGAGTGCGTCGTGCGGCACGCAGACGGCTCCGGCCGTATCGCGGTGCGGATCGCGCGCGCGGACGGTACTGACGAGTTCCTGAGCTTTGATCAACTGGCGGCGGGCGCCGCGCGGTTTGCGCACTGGCTGGAAAAGAACGGCATCCAGCCGGGCGACCGAATCGCGTTCATGCTCGAGCCGTCGCTGCCGTTCTACCTGAGTCTGTTCGGCGCGATGCTGATGGGAGCGATCAGCGTGCCGCTGTTCACGCTGTTCGGGTTGGATGGTCTGCGCCTGCGGGTGGATGACTGCAAGCCGAAACTGCTGATCACGAATACTGAGAAGTCCGAGATCGCCAACCAGGTCGAGGGCCTGCGGGTGGTCGTCGCCGACGATGCGCTGCTGCAGGAGATCGGACGGTTCCCTGCCACGTATCAGGCGAAGACGCGCGGCGAAGACATGGCGGTATTCCAGTACACCTCGGGTACCACGCGCGAGCTGCCGGCGGCGGTCAAACACACGCACCGCACGGTCGTGACGTTGATGTTCGCCGCGCTCTACGGTACCGGTGTCAGGCCTGGCGATGAATATTTCTGCCCGTCTTCTCCGGCCTGGGGTCACGGCCTGTGGCATGGCACGCTGGCGCCGCTGGCGCTGGGAATCACGACCGGAACCTTCTCCGGCAGGTTCGATGCCGTGCGCTTGATGAAAGCGCTGCAGGATTATCGGATCACCAACATGTCGGCTGCAGCGACGCATTACCGGATGATGAAGAACTCAGGCAAGTCCCAGGAGTTTTCGTTCTCGATCCGCAAGCTTTCCTACACGGGCGAGCCGATCGATCCGGCGACGCTGGAATTCATCGATCAGACGTTCCACGTGCCGGCGTGCAGCATGTACGGCACCACTGAGATCGGCGTGGTGCTGGTCAACTATCCGGGTGCGACGGACTTTCTGGTCAAGCCGGGCTCGCTGGGGAAGCCGGTACCCGGACTGAAGTTGCAGGTGCAGAAGCCGGACGGTACGCCGCAGGTTCCGAATATCGTCGGCGAGCTGATGCTCTGGCGCCGCAATCAGTGGGAAACCACCAAGGACCTGGCCAAGATCGACGAAGACGGGTATTTCTATCACGCTGGCCGCGCAGACGATGTGATCATCTCCGCCGGCTGGACCATGAGCGCGGTGGAAATCGAGAACACGCTGTTGAAGCATCCCGACGTGCGCGAAGTGGCCGTCATCGGCGTGCCGGATGCAACGCGAGGGCAGGTGGCCAAGGCTTTTGTCGTCAGCAATCGCGCCGCAAGCGAAGAGTACGTCGACGAGCTGAAGCTCTTCACGCGCGAGCGCCTCAGCCAGCACGAGTTTCCCCGGCATATCGCCTTCGTCAACGAACTGCCCAAGACGCCAGCGGGCAAAGTTCATCGCAAAGTATTACGAGACCGCGAGGCAGCAGCCTCCGGCCCCACCTAGCATTCCAGGAGAGACGCATGTCAGCCCAACCAAAAATCAGCAAGTTTCCGAAGATCACCGAAGAAGGCCTCGACGACCTGCGCAAGCGCATCGGCGTGCCGATCACCGACACGGTGGAACCCTGGAACTATGAGGCCACGCGTGACGGTATCCGTCACTACTCGCACGGTATCGGCGATGACAACCCGCTGTGGACCGACCTGAAGTACGCCGAGAAGACCAAATTCGGCAACATCGTCGCGTTGCCAAGTTTCCTGTTTTCTACCAGCCGTATCGTGTCGGGTTACTGCGGTGGCCTCTCGGGCGTGCACGCCATGTGGGCCGGTGCCGACTGGACCTGGCACAAGAACGTGCTGCGCGGCGACATCATTTCTACCAAGCCGTATCTGAAGGACCTGATCGAGCACAAGACGAAATTTGCCGGTCGCGCCTTCCAGCAGATCTATCACGTCGACTTCTTTAACCAGAGAGATGAGAAAGTCGCTGAATGCGATTCCTGGGTGTTCCGCACGGATCGCGATGAAGCGCGCGAGCGCGGCACCAAGTACACCGACGCGCGCGGCCGCGTCGAGCCGTTCAAGGACGAACAGCTGGCCGAGTTCTACAAGCTCTACTCGAACGAGAAGATCCAGGGCGCGACCCCGCGCTACTGGGAGGACGTCAAAGAGGGCGAGGAACTGCCGCGCATGATGAAGGGTCCGATGACGGTCACCGGCTTCATCTGCTACGCGCAGGGTTGGGGTGGACTCTACATTCGCGCCAACAAGCTCGCCTGGAAGATGCAGTCCAAGCATCCGGGACTGGGCATCAAGAATCGTTTCAACGTGCCGGACTGCCCGGAACGCGTTCACTGGGACGAGGCATTCGCGCTCGAGGTCGGCGCTCCCGGCGCGTATGACTACGGTCCGGAGCGCTGCTCCTGGCTGACCCACCAGGTGACCAACTGGATGGGCGACGATGGATTCTTGCGCCAGGCGAAGTGCCAGGTACGTCGTCACAACCCGGACGGCGACGTCATCTTCATCGACGGCAAGGTCAGCCGGAAGTACGTCGAAGGTGGCAAGCATCTGGTGGAGATCACCCAGAACGCCTTCACGCACCGGAACGAGGGATCGGCCACGGGCGCTGCGATCGTCGAGCTGCCGAGCCGCGGGTCGAAATGAAACCACGACGTACGGCGCTGATCGCCGTGCGTCGTTAGAATCGGGTCATCGGAGTGGCGGGGGTCGAGGCCATGCGTGACACGGTGAATTCGGGCTGGGCGGGTCCCCTTGCGGGGATCCGCGTCCTCGACTTCACGCGCGTGCTGGCTGGACCCTCTGCGTCGCTGGCGCTGGCGGATCTCGGCGCGGAAGTGTTGAAGATCGAGCCGCCGGAGACGGGCGACGAGACCCGTCTCTTCCCTCCCTATCGCGACAACGTCAGCCACTACTTCCTCAGCGTCAATCGCGGCAAGAAAAGTATCGTCGTCGACCTCAAGACAGAGGCCGGTGTGTCGCTGGTGCGCGATCTGGCGGCCAAGTGCGATGTGCTGCTGGAAAATTACCGACCGGGCGTGATGGATCGCCTCGGGCTGGGCTACGCGGCGCTGTCGGAGGTGAATCCGCGACTCATTTACTGCGCGATCTCAGGCTTCGGCATGACCGGACCGTTGAAGGATCGGCCCTCGTTCGACATTGTGCTGCAGGCGCTCTCCGGCGCGCTCAGCGTCAACGGCGAGGCGGGCGGCGGCCCAACGAAACTGGGAATTCCGCTGGGCGACCTGGTTGGCGGTATCAACGGCCCGATCGCGATCCTGGCGGCACTGCACGAGCGCCATCAGACCGGTCGCGGTCGCCTGATCGATGTCAGTCTGCTCGACGGATTGATCGGCATGCTGGGCTATCTGGCGCAGCTCGCCTTCTTCACTGGCGAAGACCCGAAACCGCAGGGCTCGCAACATCCGAACCTGGTGCCGTACGGTGCTTTCCCGGCCAGGGATGGTTCGATCATCGTCGCCTGTCTGATGAACAGCTTCTGGGGGCGGATCTGCGAAGCATTGAATATGCGTGAATGCATCGACGATCCGCGCTTCGCGACCATCGAGAAGCGGCGGGACCACCGTCAGGTAGTGAACGAGATGATCTCGGCTCACACGCGCTCGAGAAGCGTCCAGGAACTGGTCGAACTCTTCACCCGCCACAACGTACCGCACGCGCCGATCCTCGGCGTCAAGGAAGCGTTGTCCCAGCCGCAGGCAGTCGATCGCAACATGGTGGTGGAGACCGAGCACGCGGTGCTAGGCAGGATTCCCATCGTCAATCGCTCGATAAAATTTCCTGGCGATCCGCAGCCGGTGCCGCTGGCGCCACCGGTGCTGGGTCAGCATACCGACGAAATCCTCGAAGATATTTTAGGGCTGACGCCGGAGCGCATCGCGCAACTTCGTGCCGCCAAGGTCGTGGCCTGAACACACGGGCCGCTCAGGAGCATTCATGACGAAACTCAGATTCGATGATCGCGTAGCTCTCGTTACCGGCGCAGGCCGTGGACTGGGGCGCGCGTACGCGCACCTGCTGGCGGCCCGCGGTGCCAGGGTCGTCGTCAATGATCCGGGCGCGAGCATCAAAGGCGAGGGGATCGATGCGGGCCCTGCCGACGAAGTGGTTGCAGAGATCAAAGCGGCAGGAGGCGTGGCGACGGCCAACACGGACAGCGTTGCGACGCCGGAAGGTGGCAAGGCCATCATCCAGTGCGCGCTGGACACTTTCGGTCGTATCGACATCGTGGTTCACAACGCGGGCATCGTGCGTCGCGGCTCGTTGCAGGAACTGTCGTACGAGGATTTCGAGACCGTGCTCGACGTGCATCTGCGCGGAGCATTCCACGTCGTAAGACCCGCCTTCCCGCTGATGTCCAAGGCGAAGTACGGGCGCTTCGTGCTGACGTCGTCGATCAACGGCATCTATGGCAATGCCAACGTCGTCAACTACAGCATCGCCAAGGGCGGCATCATCGCGCTGTCGCACGTGGCCGCTATCGAAGGCGCGCCCTTCAATATCAAGAGCAACTGCATTCTGCCGGGAGCCGTGACGCGAATGGCCGAGGGGCTCGATACTAGCGCCTATCCGCCGATGACGCCCGACATGGTGGCGCCGGTCGTCGGCTGGCTGGCACACGAATCGTGCACGATCACGGGCGAGCTGATTTCGTCGATGGCTGGCCGCGTGTCACGTGCCTATATCGCCGAATCGCCGGGTGCATATCGGCCGTCCTGGACGATCGAACAGGTGGCGGAAGACATCGGCACCATCCGCGACACCCGGCAGCCGTTGATCTTCCCCGTCGTCCCGACGGGGCACCTCGATCATCTTCGCTATGGCTTCGCGACGGCCAAGGCTGGCAAGCCGCCGACGCAGTAGGCGGCGCGCCAGTCGTCGCCGAAGCCTGGTGGTCCCCCAGGCTTCGGCACAGCGACTACTTCAGGTTGGTCGGCGGCGACGTGCCCATGTACTTCGCCAGGTTGCGATGCAGACTGTTGACCGCGCCTTCAGCCTTCGGATTGGGTAGCGGACCCCGGAATCCGCCGTTCTTCATGCCCTGCTGAACGGCAGCCATGTTGGCGAAGTCCTGCACCAGCACGCTGCCCCACTTCTTGTCGTCCTCGGCGAGGTATTCCCACTCGACCGTGGGTTCCTTGTCTTTCGGAAACAGCTCATAGACCACGGCTTCGAAGATGCATTTGTTCGGGTCGTAACCATATGGCCGAGCGCTGTAGCACAACGCGTTGTTGACCGCGTGTCCGATCTGGAAGTTAGGGAAGATCTGCCAGGAGGTGCCGGTTTTGCCGACATGCTGTGGATCGATCGTCGGCCAGACGACGCCGCGATCCGCGTCGGTCTTGCGTGCCGAGTCGAGCCAGTGCCTCAGGACCTTGTCGGCGGGCGTCCCTTCCGGAAGCTCGTCGACCAGACGCAGCGCTGCGTCTACCAGTGTCCTGGTGGTATTGGTGTTGACCTCTTCCCAGGTGTAGATCTGCATCTCGGCGGTCGATTTGCGCGGATCGGCGCCGGCGCCCAGACGCAGCTTGGCCTTGTTCTCGTCCATGCCCTTCGGGGCGTCGTAGCCGATGTGACTGTGTTTGCCCTGTGGCCGACCCCATCCGACGAAGTTGCCGAAGCGCATGAACTCCGGATGCGTGCCCGGTACATGGTAGGTCTCGTCGAAGGCCTCCATGGCAACCTTCCAGTTGCAATCGAAGATGATCCAGCGGCGCCAGCGCGTGCGCATATTCTGCAGCTCGAACGGGTCGAGCATGCTCGCGGCAGGTTCCAGGTAGTCGCGCAGCGGCTCGCAGTTCGGATCCATGTTGATCCAGATCCAGCCGCCCCAGGTGTCGACCTTCACCCCACCCAGGCGAGTGCGTGCATCGGTCAGCGCGCCGCCCCAGTTCTCCTTGTCCATGATGTAGGTGCACTGGCCCTCGAGGTTGTAGGTCCAGGCGTGAAAGCCGCAGATGAACTTCAGCTGCTTGCCGTGGGCGTGATGCTGTCCCTTGGGTGTGTCGACGAGTCGGCGACCGCGGTGCGAGCAGACGTTGTAGAACGCGCGTATCTGATCCGGCGCCGAGCGCACGATCAGAATCGAGTCGTCGAGAACGTCGTAGGTAATGTAATTGCCGACCTCGGGGATTTCCTCGACCCGGCCGGCCTGCAGCCACGTCTTGCGCCAGAGCTTGTCACGCTCGGCGCGTGCGTAGCTCTCCGAGATATAGGGCTCGACGCTGTGGGTCTGCGGCGGCGGCAGCGGCTCGTCGGCAGCATTGTCGACGGTCTTCGCAACGGTTTTCTGCTCTTCGAGTTCGACAGTTTTGTTCATGGCCTTCTCCGACTGGTACCCCCGCCTGCGACAGCGACTAATTCTTGCCGAAACAAGAGCTTGGAAGCTGGACGGATTCGATTGATTTCTACACTTATATTCTACCGGCTGCGGGTAAGTAAAGCAGTCCGGATCGCTAATACAGTTTTACAAAGCGATCTCTATCTGTGGACTGCCGGCCGCCAGCTGGCCGATGATGGCCGCCTGCCGGAAGCCCGCGCCGTGAACCTTATCAAGCACTCGGTTGGCTTCCTCAGGCGCAACAGCGACCAGCAAACCGCCGCTCGTCTGCGGATCGCTGAGCACATCGCGATGCCAGTCGACGATGCCTGATCCGAGCTCCACCTCAGCGCCATAGCTGCTCCAGTTGCGTGTGGCGGCGCCGGTCCGAAACGGAACGCGCGCGAGGTCGGCAATTCCAGGTAACAGCGGCAGCGCGCCGAATCTGATCCGTGCCTGCAGGTTGGAGCCGCGGCACATCTCGAGTGCGTGTCCAAGCAATCCGAAGCCCGTGACATCCGTCATCGCGTGCACCGAGGGCAACGATGCCAGCGCGTGACCTACGGCGTTCAGCCGTGTGGTGCTGTCGACGAGCGCAGCGTAGAGCTTTTCCGAGTCGGCAGCGGGGAGTTTGCCGCTCTTCAGCGCGGCGCTGATGATGCCGATGCCGAGCGGTTTGGTCAGAATCAGCGTGTCGCCCGCCCGGCCGCCGCTGTTGCGTAACAGCTGATCTGGGCGCACCAGCCCGATGACCGCCAGCCCGTAGATCGGTTCCGGCGCATCGATGGAGTGGCCGCCGGCCACCGGTATGCCGGCTTCTGCACAGATCGCCGCCCCGCCAGCCAGGATCTTTCGTACCACGGCCGGCTCGATCTTCCCCAGCGGCATCCCCAGGATCGCCAGTGCGAGTAGCGGTCGTCCGCCCATGGCATAGACATCGGAGAGCGCATTGGCAGCCGCGATGCGTCCAAAGTCGAACGCGTCGTCGACGATGGGCATGAAGAAATCCGTGGTCGCAACCAGCGCCTGCTGGTCGTCGAGCCTGTATACCGCGGCGTCGTCGCCGGTCTCGATACCTACCAGCAGATCGGGGAAAGCCTTCGCCGCGGGCATATCCGCCAGCAGCTCGCGAAGCACGGCGGGAGAAAGCTTGCAGCCGCAGCCGCCGCCGTGGGCCAGCGCCGTCAATCGCGTCGTCGATTCATCCATATTCAAATTTCCTCAGCGATGCTATTAAATGGTCTACCCGTGCCAGAAGACATCAATCCGCTGCGTAGTTTGCCGCAGGTCCAGCGGCTTCTCGAACTTCCGGCCGTGCGCGCACTGACCTCGCAATATGGACATATTGCAGTCACCGGCGCGCTGCGTACGACGCTGGCGGCGCTGCGCGAGCAGATCAACGAGGGCGCGCTGGCATCGTCGCCCGGCGTCGATGAGATCGTTGTCCACACCCGTGAACACCTGTCGCGGAGCCAGCGCAGGGGGTTGCGGCGAATCATCAATGCGACCGGCATCGTGCTGCATACGAATCTCGGCCGTGCGCCGCTGGCAGCCGAGGCAGTTCGTGCCGTCACCGAGGTTGCCGCGGGCTACTGCAACCTGGAATTCGATCTCACCAGCGGTCGGCGCGGCTCACGCAGCCAGGCGGTCGAGCGGCTGCTGTGTGAAGTCACTGATGCTGGCAGCGCCTTGGTCGTCAACAACGGCGCAGCGGCCATTCTGCTGGCGCTGAGCGCGCTGGCTGCTGGCGGCGAAGTCATCGTGTCGCGGGGCGAGCTGGTGGAGATCGGGGGCGGCTTTCGCGTGCCGGACATCATCCGGCAGGGCGGCGCACGGCTGGTCGAGGTCGGGTCGACCAACAAGACGCGCCTTCGCGATTACCAGACCGCGATCGGGCCCGACACACGCGTACTGCTGAAAGTTCATCAGAGCAACTTTCGAACCATTGGGTTTACCGCGCAGACGCAGATTGCCGAGCTTTCGGCACTGGCGCGGACACACGATCTCACCGTGGTCGCCGATCTCGGTAGCGGACTGTTGCTGGCTTCACCCGGACGGGCCGAGCCGACCGTGCAGCAGGCGCTGGCACACGGTGCCGACCTCGTTACCTGCAGTGGTGACAAGCTGCTGGGCGGACCGCAAGCCGGCGTGCTGCTGGGCGGCCGATCGACCATCGATCGTTTGCGCGAACATCCGTTGCTGCGTGCGGTGCGACTGGACAAGATGTCACTGGCCGCGCTCGAAGCAACCTTGATGCTGCACCGGGACGATCCTCAGCGCATTCCGGTTCACTTCATGCTGGCGCAGACGCAGGCACAGCTTCAGCAGCGGGCCGAACGCCTGCAGCAGTTGACCGGCGGCGGCCGCGTAGCGCCAAGCGAAGCGTTTGCCGGTGGTGGAGCGTTACCGGAAGAGCGGCTCGACAGTCGGGCGCTGTTGCTGCGACCGCCTGCAGGGGCGGAGTCCGCCAGCGCGCGCCTGCGTGATGGCGAACCGGCAGTCGTCACGAGAATTCAGGACGGTGAGCTGGTGGTGGATCTCTTCACCGTGACGGACGACGACCTGCCGCTGCTGGCCGAGGCGCTACGTCGAGTATCGACATGAGGCGCCTCGTGCTGGGTGTCATCGGGCACGTCGATCACGGCAAGACCGCGCTCGTCGGCGCGCTGAGCGGACAGGAGACCGATCGGCTGCCGGAAGAGAAGACACGGGGCATCTCGATTGCGCTCGGTTTCGCGCACCTGTCTGTCGGCCGCGATACGGTGATCGATCTGGTCGACATGCCCGGCCACGAGCGATTCGTACGTACGATGGTCGCCGGTGCAACCGGCATCGATGCCGTGTTGCTGGTCGTAGCCGCGAACGAAGGCATCAAACCGCAGACGATCGAGCACGCCGAGATCGCGGCATCACTGGGGATCCAGCGCGCCGTGATCGCCATCAGCAAGACCGATCTCGTGTCGGCGCAAGAGGCGCAACGCACGGCAACCGAGGTTACCCGTCTGCTGACAGCGTGCGGATTTCAACCGGCTCAGGTCGTCATGACGTCGGTTGCACAGGCGATCGGGATCGCTACGCTCAAGGATGCGCTGAAATCCCTGGCCGTCGAACACCGGCCGCGCGCCGCGGATGGTGTGGTCTATCTGCCCATCGATCGTGCGTTCAGTATGGCGGGACATGGACCGGTTATCACCGGTACGCTGCGTGGCGCCTCGATCGGTACCGGAGAGACGCTGCAGCTGATGCCATCCGGCACAGCGGTACGCGTACGTGGGCTGCAGGTAAATGGCGAAAACGTGACGACCGCCGACCCTGGTCAACGGGTGGCCGTCAATCTGCGTGATGTCGACCGCACGGACCTTTCGCGGGGTATGGCACTGGCGGCGCCCGATGCGCTCCGCGCGGGAGAGTGGCTGACGCTGACGCTGCGCGCGGTCCCGAGCGCACCGGCACTACGAAGCGGTGCGCGATTGCGCGCGTTGCTCGGCACCGATGAAGTCGATGTGCGGTTGCGTCTGCTCGATTGCGATGTGATGGAACCCGGTGCTGCCGCTTTCGCGCAGCTGCATTGCGCGACCGCCGTGGCAGCGCCCACAGGCGAACATCTGGTGCTGCGCATCGCATCGCCGTCTCGGACGGTGGCTGGCGGGAGGATTCTCGAATCGATGACAGCGCGCCTGCCACGTCATCGCCGAGCGATCATCGAGCGTCTCGAACGGTTACGCACGCTGCCGATGCCGGCGCTGATCGAAGCGGAAGTGCGAATGGCCGGGCAGGCCGGTGTCACAGTGAAATATCTGTCTCAGCTGAGCGCACGCTCAGCGACCGCGCTCGAGACGCTGCTGAAAAAGCTGCCGGTAGTCGTCACGCGCACGGGCCTGGTTTTGCTGCAGTCGGAGATGGACGCTCTGCTCACGCGCATTCCGGCGGCGCTCTCCAAGAGTACGGATGGCCTGCCCGTCGATCGACTGCTGTCCGCACTGTCCGGTGTGAGTCAGGCACTGCTGGACGAAGCGGTGGCGCAGCTGCTGACCCGCGGCATCCTGGCCAAGCGCGGTGCGCTATTGGTGGTTCCCAAGCCGGACGAGGATCGGGCCCGCGCCCGCGGCGAAACACAGCTTGCATCGACGATCGCCGAGAAAGTGCGGCGCGGCGGTCTCATGCCGCCCACCCCTAGCGAGGTCATCAAGGACCTGCCGTCCAAGCGAGCAGTTGATCGATTGTTGCAGGAAGGCGTGCTGATTCGCGCGGTGGACCGTGCCAAGGGCAAGGAGATCCTCTTCCATCAGGACGCGATCGCCGAAGCGCAGCGGAAGCTTGCCCCGCTGCTGGAACGCCCACCGGGGCTGCTGGTGACCGAGATCGGGGCAGCGCTGGGCATCACGCGCAAGTACAGCATGCCGCTGCTGGATCATCTCGATGCCATCCGCTTCACCCGTCGTGTTCAGGACCGCCGCATCCGCGGCGTTAGGTGAAATCGGCCGGTACGTCATCCAGAGCCGCGCTTTTTTTAGTTGCGTAAGCCCCTTACACTGTCCGGCCTCATGAGACCCCTCAAGAACCTTTGTGAAGTCGCTGTCATTGGCGGCGGCCTGGCCGGCCTGTCAGCCGCTCGGCATGCGGCGCGTCTGGGACGCCTGGTGACGCTTTTCGAAGGCGGTCCGCTGTTCGGCGGACTGGTTGCCACGATCGACGAGGTGGAAGGCATTCCGGTACCGGGCAAGTACTCCGGGCAGGATCTCGCCATTCACCTGCTGGAGGATGTCCGCAAGGCGTCAGTCCAGGTGGTCGAGACAGGTGTGGCCGGCCTCAAGCTCGATGAGCAGCTGGCGTTGACCGACGACAATGGCCGTATCTATCACCCCGACAGCGTCATCATCGCCTCGGGTGCCTCGTTGCGGAAACTCAATGTGCCGAACGAGGAGGAATTTACGGGACGTGGTGTCTCACGATGCGCTACCTGCGATGGGGGTTTCTTTCGCGGACAGGACGTCATCGTGGTCGGGGGCGGGGACGGAGCTGCACAAGAGGCGCTGCTGCTGGCGAAAACGAGTCGCCGCGTCATCATGGTTTGTCGCAGTCCCTTGCGCGCCAAGCGTAACTATGTCGAGAAGCTCGCGGCGCGCGAGAACGTCAGCTTCATCTGGGACAGCGAAGTAAGTTCGGTGCTCGGTGCGGACGGTGTGTCGGGCGTGCGATTACGCAACGTCAAGGACGGCTCCAGTTCCGACGTGGAGTGTGCCGGTCTGTTTCCGTTTATCGGTTCGATACCCAACGCGTCGTTTGCGCCGCCGTCGCTGCTGACTGCGAGCGGCCATGTGCGCACGAGCGAGGGGCTCGCCACGGTCGATGCGCGTGTATTCGCGATCGGTGCGGTGCGTGCGGACTACGGCGGGAAAGTCGTGCAGGCAATGGCTGAAGGTGTAAGCGCGGCGGAAGCCGCTGCTCGGTTGCTGATACATTGATGGAGAAAGCGATGGCCAAGAAATCCGGCGGCAATGGAATCTATGACGTCGTCTGGCCGCGCGGCGAGCGACGCCTTTCGGTCCGGCCGCTGGCGAAGCGCCTGGATACGCTGAACGGCAAGACCGTCGCCCAGCTGTGGGATTTTCTATTCTTCGGCGATGAAGTTTTCCTCGCGCTCGAAGAGCGGCTGCGGGCCCAATACCCCGGCGTGAAGTTTGTCAGCTGGCGCGAGTTCGGCTCGACCCACGCGGTAAACGAAAAAGAACTGCTCGCATCGCTCCCGCAGCGCTTCAAAGAACTGGGAGTCGATGCCGCCATCTCATGCATGGCGTGTTGAGGTAGCTGTACGCCCGCCGTGCTGCGGGCCAGTGAAGCGTGCGAGCGGGCCGGTGTGCCGAGCTCGTCGCTGGTGTGCGAAGGCTTTCTTGGACAGGCTGCAGCCACGTCCATCGGTCTCGGCATGCCGAATCTGCCCGTCGCCACGATTGTCGGCCACACGGGCGCACAGAGCGTGGAGGAGATTCACGCCAACGTGCGCGCTGTAACCACGCAGCAGGTCATCGAAAACCTGCTGAAGCAGCCGGCCGAACATGAAATGGCTGTCGAGCCCGACGCGCGCGACATCGTCTTCAGCGGCACGTTCGAAGAGGTCAACGATCACTTCTACGAGCGCGAGTGGAGCGACGGTCTGCCATTCGTGCCGCCGACGATCGAGAAGATCGAAGAATTCCTGAAATTCACTGACCGGTCGCCGGACGAGTCGCTCGGCGTTGTGCTGCCTGAGAGCCGCGCGGCCACGATCTGGACCGTCGCCGTCAACGGCGTGATGGCGGGCTGCCGGCCGGAATACATGCCGGTGCTGGTGGCGCTCGCCGAGGCGATGTGCGACCCGATCTATGGCGTCGAGCACAGCGGCAACACGCCGGGATCGGAGACGCTGATCGTTCTGAACGGCCCGATCATCAAGGAGCTGAATTTCAATTACACGCAGGGCGTGCTGCGGGATGGATTCCGCCCCAATACATCGGTCGGTCGGTTCTGGCGTCTGGCGCTGCGCAATATCGCCGGCTTCCTGCTGCATAAGACCGACAAGGGCACATTCGGCAATACGTTCCGCGTGGTGCTGGCCGAGAACGAGGACGCGCTGTCGACGATCGGCTGGCCGCCGAACAGCGTCGACATGGGCTTTGCCGCAGGCGACAACACGGTGACGATCACTCGCATGACCGGTGGTGGCGTGTTGCCGTCGGTAACCGGCAGCACCCCCCAGGCGATGATGCCTTACCTCGCCGATGGCCTCGCCGCGCAGACCGGCTGGGAGATAGCATTCACCGTCGGTGGTCTGACTTTCGGGACGCTGCGGCCGGTGCTGGTCATCAGCCCCATCCTCGCGTCGACCATTGCGAAGGCCGGCTGGAGCAAGGACGACGTCAAGAAGTACCTGTACGACCACGCGCGCATGGCGGCCTGGCGCGTCGAAACCTATATGGAAAAGTGGTGCGACTTCCGTATCGGGTCACTGAAGAAGCAGGTCAACCTGGGCAGGCTGCCGAAGGCATTCTACGAATCGGACGACCCCAATCGTATGGTACCGATCGTGTTCGAGCCGGATGACTTCATGGTGCTGGTCTCGGGCGATCCGCTGCGAACCAATGCCTACGCCTTCGCGCACAACGGCTATCTGGGATTCCCGACGGCGAAGAAGATCCAGCTGCCGAAGGATTGGGCGCAGCGCAAACGCAGCTTTGCCAAATAGTGCGGCCGGCGGTGTGCCCTCGCCGCACGATGCGCATCACATGTTGCTGAGGCCCTGATAGGCCTCGGCAACCTGCGCGCGAAGTCTGGCGCCGGCGGTCGGCGTCGGAGCGATCGCCGGCATCACCGGCAACTGCTTTCCACGCCGCTGCACTTCGTAATCGAGCCGGCTCATCAGCGCCGACCGCGTCGCCTCTTTCGGGCGCAACACTTCGGATACGTCGGCCATCATCGGCAGCACCGGCAGGGCGCGCTCGACGCGCATCGCGCCCCGGCCCTCGGCCACATCGACATTGCCGACGAAGTTTTCGACGCCCTCGAACGACAGCGACGCCACGCCCCGGGACCATGGGGCTCCGCGCGGAACCTCCAGGTCGAATCCGGCGGCGTTCAGCGTTGCGGTGCGTACACGAATCGGAATCGGGAACCCGTCGCGATCGAGCAGCGTCAAGTGGGCGGGTGCCTGCCGCGCAAGCGCGTTCTGTGCGAGTTCGCGCCAGGGTCCGGCCGTCCACACGCCTTCGCTTGGTTTGCCCGGCGGCGCGGGGTCGGAGGTGGGATAGGCCGCTTCATCCGGAGCATGCCACTCCTGCGGGGGGCGATCGAGATCGGCGCGTCGCTTCCACCAGCGGATATGCGCCGGTGCGACACAGACGAGCACGCGTGTGAAATACCAGATGGCTTCGCGCGTCACTGTGTAGTCGACACGCTCAGGGTTCAGATAGGGCGCGAGGATCTGCTCGGAAAGATAGCGTTCGAGGTTGGACTGCAGATCCGCGTCGCGCACCGCGGCGATGCCCGCCATCGAGACGATCGGCTCGTCGGGCGCGCCTTCGAACAGCAACCCGACCTTTGGATTGCGTCGGGCGCGTTCGGCCTTGGCCGGATAGGCCAATCCGGTGCCTGCATCGATCGTCGTCTGATCGCCGCTCGTGAATACGACGAGCGGCGTATTGATCGGGACGCCTGCCGCCGTGACGGTGGCAAATTCCGCCATGAATCGCGTACGAACGATGTGGGAGACATCGTCGGGCAGATCGCGCAGATAGTGCATACCAGTCCTTAGCCGAGCCGGCGCCTCATCCAGCCTTGGCGGAAGCGGATGGGAATCGAACCCACCGCCCGCTGTTCGCGAGCCGCTGGTTTTGAAGACCAGGGAAGCCACCAGGCTCCTGTCGCTTCCGTACGGCCCTACTTTAACCCTGCCTCAAGCCCGCAGCCAACGGTCCAGCGTCGCGCCGATGTCTTGTGTCTGCCAGAGGTTCATGAATGACGTGAACACGTGCAGAAACGTGCGTGCGACCTCGTTGCGCTGGAATACGGGATCGAGTGGACTTACGGCGTCGGCTGCTTCCGGTAGCCGTGACAACACCAGCGTCGGTGCGTCGATCAAAGTCGCAAGGCCCATCGTCGCCACGTAGAAATGCAGATGCACTTTCAGCCGCGAGAGCTCCAGGCGAGGGCCTCCCTGGGCCTGGACCTCGTGAATGAACAACGTCAGCAATTCGTCGATGTGATGCTGCCAGAGCGACAGGCTCGCGCCGCATAGTGAGCCCCACAGCGAATAGGCGACATTCATCTGTCGAACCCGACCCCAGTCGAGCAGTCCGCAGTGCAGGCCCCCGGTCGCGTCACGCCAGAACCAGGCATTGTCGATGTTGGCGTTGTAATGACACAAAGCGATGTAGTCACCATCGGACTGCAGGAATCGTTTGACGGCCGCTTCGTGGCGGCGATAGCGCGCGACATCGCGCCTCAACCGCTGGATGAATGATGGCGAG
>DATBAM010000110.1:0-37999 GCA_036271535.1 Steroidobacteraceae bacterium
GTTCATGGCGTCGAAATCGGCGCTGTAAATGAGTAGCCGGCTCTCACGCCGCTGACGTATGAGTCCCGCACGTTGCAGGTTCTGCAGGTGGAACGTCAGTGACGACGGCACGAGCTTCAGGTGCCCTGCGATACGCCCGGCAGGCAACCCCTCGGGGCCTTTCTGCACCAGCAAGCGATAGATCGCCAGGCGGTGTTCGTGTGCGAGGGCGCCCAACGCTTCGATTATTTCCTTCGCCTTCATCGATAATACGATATTTCGATAATTATCGTACTGTCAAGCTTTGTGTGTGTGTGTGCAGTTTTAGTGGGCAACCCGAACGGCCGCCGTTTGATTTCAGACGGAGTAATATCGAACAGCGGGACGACCAGGTGAAATGATGCCGCGCGAAGATTTTAAAGCGTTTCTAAAATTCCGGCTGGATGGCCGGCCGACTCCCGGGCCAGCATCTGCCGCTCCGAAGCCCAAGCGCGTTCTATCGGGTCTCGCCGGTGCGCGCGCAGCATTGCGCGAACAACGACGCAGGCGAATTGCCGAACTGCATCCCGACAAGATCGGGCGCGAACAGACGGAGCAAGAACGCCGGGAGTACGTGGCGTTGACGAGCAGAAAGCGAAGGTAGCTATGCATCGTGGCGATACGACCATTCGCAGCCTCTACACCGGATTCGTAATTCCCCTATGCCTAATGCCCCTCTCGTAAGACCCATTGAACGAACTGATTACGCGGGGTGGCGACCGCTTTGGGACGGTTACAATCATTTCTATGGGCGGCACGGGGCCAACGCGCTTCCGGAGCGAATTTCCGAAGCGACATGGGAACGATTCTTCTGTCTCGAAGAGCCGGTGCATGCTTTCGTCGCCGAGCAGGACGGCCACGTGGTCGGTATCGTGCACTACCTGTTCCACCGCAGTACGACGCAGCTGAACGATGTGTGCTATCTGCAGGATCTATTCACTGCTGAGGAAGCACGGGGCCGCGGCATCGGTCGCCGGTTGATCCAAGCGGTATACGAGGCTGCACGAACGGCTAGCAGCCTTCGGGTCTATTGGCACACAAATGCGGCTAACGCGCGGGGACGCGCGCTCTATGACAAGGTCGCGCAGCACAAAGGCTTCATCACCTACACACATGAACTCTAGGTCGTCTGCGCCCTGCCCAACGGGCTCACGGCGTCCACTTCAGCGCCAGATTGTAGGAATAGCGATCGCTTTGAGAGGCGGCTGCGACACCCGTATTGACCGAAACGACTATGTGCCAGAGGCTGCTGAAATCATATTGACTGGCGATTCCGACAGCAGTTGCGGACCGGTCATGCGCGCTGTCGCTGGTCTGACCGAAGACTTCGACACCCGATGACAACCTGGTGGTGAGCTGGCGCTGCAGCGCCCAGCCGTAGATCAGAAAGTTGCGGTTACCCGTGCCGGGATTGAACGTGTAACCGCCCCCACCACAGGTGGTCCACTTCCCCATCGACTTCTGTAGCCAGATCGGAAGCAGCGTGGTGACAGCGGCGCCACGATTGAGCGGGCCAACCGGAATGGACACCTGCGGGAAGATGCCGACCTGCGGTCGCCAGCCGTGCACATCCTCCTGGACGAAGCGATATTTCATCCCGCCCCCCAGAGCCGACCACACAGTGCCCATTCCTCCGGGACCCGGATCAGGGTTGAGCGGCGCCCTGAAGCTCAGTTGGGTGTTGTCGGCCGCCCCATAGTTGATCTCGATCCCGGCCTGTGCCCTCAGCGACTGCCCTGCGGTGGAGGCGCCTTGCGAATATAGATAATTCTCCCAGTGCCCCGCACCGGTCGGCTCGGGATCGTCTGTGACGAAAGGCGGCCCGGCGAGCGCTGGACTCGAGGCGCCCCCCATCGGCAGGAAGATACAAAGTATGACCGCCCCGTACCGGGACTGAGCGCACGACACTGGTAGCTATGTAGCTGACGACGTAGCGGGGTGTCGTCCGGGACGCTGCGGCAGCACCACCAGGCACACGATGATGAAAGCAGCAATGATCAGACTTGCCAGTGGTCTGCTGAACGCAAGCCCGCCATCTTTGATCGGCTTGTCGAGATAATCCGCCACCGTCGCTCCGAGCGGACGCGTCAGAATGAATGCAACCCAGAACAGCAGTACTCGCGAGACATTGGTCCAGAAGTACAACGCGGCGATCAGCAGCAATCCACCCGCAAAGACGAGCGCTCCGCCTCCATAGCCCAGGCCACCCGTATCTGCAGCCCAATCGCCGAGTGCGGTACCCAGGGTCTGCGAGAAGGTAATCGCACCCCAATAAAACATCTCGGTTCGCGCAGACGTTACGGTGCCAACGTTCAAAGTCCCTTCCGACCGGTACCACAGCGCGAGCGTCGCCAGAAGCAAAACAAGCAGCAGCGCCGAGCCTCCGGTGTAGCCGATGCCGAGCGACCGATCGGCGAAATCCGCCATCGTCGTGCCGAACGTCGTAGAAGCAACGATGGTCGCCCAGTAAAGCGCCGGATGGAAACGATGGGCTCGAATCTGGAACGCCATCAGCACGATCAGCAGCGCAGCGAACAGGAGCGAGCCTGCCAGGTAGCCCCATTGCATCGTCATCGTCACCGTATCGCCACCCGTCTCGCCAAGGGTGGTGGCGGCAATCTTGATGACCCAGAAAACCAGCGTGACTTCGGGAACCTTGCTCCATGCCAGGTCACTTGTTGCGGGAGTCGCTGTCTGACTGTTTGCCATGCGGTACGCAGCTTTTAGGGAACCATTTTTCGGTCAGGCAACTCTATCACTTTGCAGTGTAAAGCCTAGTGCCCGCAGAAGCTTCGATACCGTCTGCAACCGTGTCCATCCCAGGCGGCTTTGGCATAGACTTACGTCACTATGACTTATGCCATGAGAATCCGGTGGGTGGGTTGGGCACTGATCCTCAGCGGCCTCTGGTTGGGAACCACCTTTGCCCAGGAAGCGCCGCCGTCGGTCGCGCCCGCGAGTGTGAACGTGACCCTGCACACATCCCTTGGCGATATCGTGGTCGCACTGGCAAAGGATCGCGCACCGATCACCGTCAACAATTTTTTACGCTACGTGGACCAGAAGCGGTTCGATGGCTGCACCTTTTACCGCGCGGTAAAAGTCGACGACGAGGGGAAGTTCGGATTGATACAGGGCGGATTGCGGGGCAATCCGAAGCGCGTTCTGAAACCGATTGCGCACGAGCCAACGACGGTTACGGGGCTCAGCCATGTCGACGGCGCCATCTCCATGGCGAGAGCCGAACCTGGCACCGCCAACGCCGACTTCTTCATCGTCGTCGGCGATACGCCCTCGTATGACGCGCAGCCAGACGGGGACCCTGGCTACGCAGTTTTCGGACGCGTCGTCGAAGGGATGGATGTCGTGCGGACCATCCTCGCGCAGCCTCGATCAGAGGAAGGTCACGGCATCATGAAAGGCCAGATGATCGCCAAACCGGTAGACGTCCTGACGGTGCGTCGTACGGACTGAGGTCCGGTCGAGCACGAGGTCCGGTCGAGCACCTCAGCCTGTCTGCGCGGCCAGCATCGAAATCGAGCCGCCCTCGAGACCGGTCACCGGGAAACTCGTGCTGTCGCCGGACTGAGCGACTGCCAGCACATAGAGCAATGGCAGATAGTGCTCGGGGGTCGGGATCGAGAGCGCTGCGTCTCGTCCGAGTTCTTCATAAGCGACGAGAGGCGAGAACTCTTGCGCGACGATCAGTTCCCGGGCCGTATGTTCGAAACGCACTGCCCAGTCGTAAGGTTCACGCGGCTGGCCATCCCAGGCATAGGCCCGAAGGTTGTGCACGAGGTTGCCGCTGCCCGCGATCAGAAAGCCTTCCTCGCGCAGCGGCGCCAGCCTGCGAGCAAGCTCGAAGTGGAACGCTGCAGGCCTGGTGCTGTCCAGACTCAACTGGACGACCGGCACATCGGCTGCGGGATAGACGTGCCTCAGTACGGACCATGTCCCATGATCAAGACCCCACGAGTCATCGAGCGTTACGACGATCGGCGCGAGGAGCTCCCGCACTCTGCACGCCAGAGCATCATCACCGGGAGCCGGGTATTGGATCTGATACAACTCGGCCGGGAAGCCGCCAAAATCATGAATGGTTCGAGGCGCCATCCCGATCGTGACCGCTGTTCCAGGCAGGTACCAATGGGCGGAGACGCAAAGAATGGCCCGCGGCTTGGGGATCTTCTGGCCGATCAGGCTCCACGCCTCTGTGTAACGGTTACGAACGATGGCGTTCAACGGGTTACCGTGACCAAAAAATATCGCGGGCATCAGCTGCGGCATGGCCAATCAGCGCATCGCCGCCCAAGCCATTACCAGTGCCATCGCCACCATCATCAGATTCTCCGCGAGCGATACGAAACCTAACGGCACCTGGCCGCTGCCGCCGACGCAGGCACACTTGAGGCTGCGCCGGTCGATGTAGACGGCCTTGAATACCGATGTCGCGCCAATCGACCCTATCACCAACGCGAGCGGGATCGACAGCCATGCCAGCGCGTGCGCGGCCATCAGGACCCCGGCTGCGAGCTCGGCGAACGGGTAGATGTAAGAATACGGCACCCACCGACGAGCCAGCAGATCGTAGTTCAGGAACATGCTGGAAAACCGCTCTAGGTCCTGCAGTTTCAGCATCGCCAGGATGCACATGGAGAAGGCGACGAACCACCCTGCTGCCGTCACCGGTACGACGGCACCGTAGGCGTAGAAGTTCACAGCCACGGCCATCAGCGCTGCGACGCCGAACACCGCGACGACCGGACGGTAACTCGGCGTGTTCGAATCAGCGATCGGTCGACCCAGGTGCCGGCGCAAGTCGTCGTAACCGCCGATGCGCTCACCGTCGATGAAAACCTGCGGCGTCGTGGAGACGCCGTGTTCCGCTTTGAATTGATCCGTCATTGGGCGGCTCGTCAACGGGTGGTCTTCCACCCGGAAGCCGCTTCGCCGCAGCAGGTCCTTCGCCTTGAGACCATAGGGGCATGTGTGCCCTGGCATCACCATGCGGTAGATCTCGGCCTGATGTTCTTGCGTTGATGCCATACCTGCCTTTATAAGCTCCGTACCATGGTACGCAGTCAAGCACCGGTGTCGGTCACCATTGCCGCGTTCGCCCGTGCGGGTAATGTCGGCGTCGAAACAGTACGCTACTACCAGCGGCGCGGCCTGCTGGATGATCCGGCCCGGCGAAGTCGCCCGCCTGCCCGCGGCGCGATTCGTCGCTATGGCACCGGGGATATCGAGCGACTGAGGTTCATTCGATCCGCTCAGTCAGCTGGATTTACCCTGGAAGAGATCCGGGCGTTGTTGAGGCTGGACGCGACCAGAGATCGCGACGAGATCCGTGCTCTGGCCGACCGGCGGATCGCGGCCCTCGACCTCAAGATCAGAGACCTGCAGGCGGCCCGAAACGCGCTGAAAAAATTGTCATCACGATGCAGTACGAGTGGGTCGGGCCCCTGCCCGATCGTCGAAGCTTTTCATCTGGACGATCGCGCATGATCGCCTCCGCAACATCGTGTCCGGGTCCGCGGTAGTCCGTCGAGGCAGTCCGGTCTTCTGCCAGGGAACGGATGCCGCCGTCCCGTGGTGGAGCTTCACGAAGACAGTGATTGCCGCGGCCGCACTCACGCTCGTGCGCGATGGTCGCCTCGCGCTGGATGAATGCCTTAGCGAACAGCCATTCACGCTCCGCCAGCTGCTGCGTCATCAGGCAGGCCTGACAGACTATGGATACCTCAGCGAGTATCACGCAGCAGTGTCTCGCGGCGATGAGCCCTGGACACAGGTTGATATGCTCACTCGCGCCGATGCGCGCCGACTGCGCTACCCGCCGGGCGAGGGTTGGTCATACTCGAACATCGGATATCTCTACATCCGCCAACTGATCGAAGCCGAAACGGGGCTGGATCTCAACGCCGCCCTTCATCGGCTGATCCTCATTCCGCTCGAAGTCACCCGTCCTCGCATGGTCGATACACGCGCGGCACTCAGAGACGCCGTAGGCAACCTGGCTGGCGTTTCGCGCGACGAGGCCATCCACGACTATCATCCGCGCTGGGTGTATCACGGTTTGCTGGCGGGCCCGTTACCGGATGCCGCCGTACTCCTCGATCGTCTGCTCACGGGAACTCACCTGCCTGCGCACCTGCTGCAGGCGATGCACGAAAGCCACCCGTTTCCGGGACCGTTCCCAGGCCGCCCGTGGCTGATGCCGGGCTATGGATTGGGACTGATGACCGGAACGGTCGAGGGCGGAAGTGCATTAGCCGGTCACACGGGCGCCGGCCCCGGGAGCGTCATCGCCGTTTACCATTCAGTCACGGCAGGAACTACCGTCGCGACGTTCGCGACGTTCGCGACAGGGGATGATCAGGGCGTGGCGGAGCGGCAAGCAGTGCAGCTGTTGCGCTAGCCACTACTTCCGGCTGGCCACCGGCGTCACGCGCAGCACCGCCATCATGCCGTTGTCCTCATGATCGACCAGGTGACAGTGGAAAGGGATGTCGCCGGCCAGCTGCGGTGGGAAGGTCAGCTTGATGCGAACGCGACCCGGATGTACCGGGCCTTCCTTGCTGTGATAGCCGGTGGGCGTCGCATAGGGAACATTGACGACATCGAGTAACGCCGCATCCTGCACGGGAGTGCCGTCGACCTCGAGCAAACGAAAATGCAGCTGGTGAATATGGAACGCGTGCAATTCGTTGGTCCAGTTTTCGACCACCCACTCTTCCGTCGTACCGGCGCGCACGGTGATCGCTGGCGGATCCCCCATGTGATACGGCTTCAATACCTGACCGGGTCGGCGTTCCGCGATGTAGAAATCGATCTGATCGTCGGCGCCGGGTCGCGGATACTCCGCCATCGCAATGACTCGCCGCCGATCGGTATGCCGGGCCAGCAGCCCAGAAAACAGATTGGGCTGGCGCGGCGACACACGCATGGCGGATCTGCCGGGTGTAGCAAGCGCCGCCTCGATACTTGCGCTATTCGCGCTTTTTGCGACATTTTCAGCGCTTGCAGCATTGGCAGCGGACGCCTCGATGACTGCCAGTTTTCTTTCCGGCAGCCGATCGCCTGCACAACCGGTATCGACTGCATGGGTCACCAGATACATCTTTATTCCCGACGGCGGCGCCGATATCCAGAACTCCAGACGGCCGGACGGAGGGATCAGCTGCGATTGCAATGTCGGCCCGGAGGATACGGAAGCGCCGGAGTCGTCGGTGAGCGGCGCGCCGTCGATGGCGGCGACCTCGATTGGAAGACCGACGCCGTGCTCGTCGACGACGACCAGATCCAGGAATGCATCGGTGGCGGCGTTGAGGACGCGCCAGAACTGTCTGCTACCCGCAGGAATCTGCCAATGCGCGATGGCCGACTCCGGCGCATCGCCCACGGGAACGGGCGTGCCGTTGAGGCTGATTGCATCGATGCCGGCGTTGCGCGTGCACAGCAGTTCATGAGCGGTGTCGACAGCGTCGGCGGCATGCTTCGTCGATGACGACGACCCGCTGTGCTGCG
Source organism: Steroidobacteraceae bacterium (assembly GCA_036271535.1). Lineage (GTDB taxonomy): Bacteria > Pseudomonadota > Gammaproteobacteria > Steroidobacterales > Steroidobacteraceae > FEN-1191. The sequence goes on from DATBAM010000110.1 coordinate 7,546, forward strand.
AGTCCTGCTCGTGCTGCATCGGTGCCGCGATCATCGCGGCCGCCTGCGGTTTGGAGGCGTCGAGGTCCTGCGTCTGCCGGATGATGAGCAGGCGCTCTTCGATGCCCGCTGCGCGACGTGCATCGGCCTGCGGCCCGTCGACGAGCAGCGCGCCGGACAGGCCCATGAGCATCTGCGCCTGCACTTCGCCGTGGATATGCGGGTGGTACCAGTAGAGACCTTCCGGCATATCCCGCGGAATCCGATAACGATAGGTGAACGAGCGCTGGCCACAGCCCACCGGTCCCGAGGCTGGATCAGTGCAGGTCGTCAGAACATCATCCTGCGGCCGCACCGGGGGCACCGCGAATCCATGCACATGCAGGTTGGTCGCCCCGCTGGCGGGGTGTTTCATGCCTGGAATGACCTGATAAAAATCGGTCGAATCAGGAACCGGATCGTTTGCACTGGTCAGCTTACCGGGGCCGCTCACCGCGTCGATGGCTGAAGGGTCCGAGATCTCATTGCGCAGTGTGATGTCCAGTTCGGCGCCGAGCCGCGCGCGAATGACCGGCGCATCAGCATCGCCGTTGGCTACATAGCAGAGTCTGTCGGCAGACTGACGGACGGTCAGCTGGATACCGGCGGCTGTCGCCTGCAACTCGGGGCTGCGATGACCCGGCGGAGGGCTGCCCACGCCGCAGGGAGCGTCGCTCGTACTGTGCGAGTCGTAGACAGGCGGCTCAGCGCCCGCCCGGGACATGAGTAGAAGTGGGAGCAGAAGCGTCAGCGCGCCGCCGAATCGTCCGCTTCGCATCATCGTTAGAGCACGCATGCGGGAAGAATACCCTTCCCGCACGCGTCATCGATCCTGAAAGACAGAGATCTACTCTTGGAACAGATCCGACATCACCTGCACATTGCTGTCGCAGGCGTGGTTCAGGCACGGCAGCCGGAACGCAGAGTCCAGCGACTTGGTCAGAGAATAGTGATCGTAGTACTGCGTGCTCTCGAAGCGGTGCCGACCATAGTTAGTCTCGACCAGCGCCACGACCTTGTTCGAGGTGGTCGTGCTGTAGTCGTTCTCGTCCCAGACGATCACGATGGCACTGCGGCTATCGCGCCACACGGGCGATGCTTTGATGGCGGTGTAGATACGCTGCACCGTCAGGTCGCCCTGCAGGATCAGCGACGGATTGAGTCCGCTCTGCGTTCCGTTGTCGTCCGCGTCGAAATTGCAGAATGCAGTGCCGTTGCCGCGACCATGCTGGTCGTTGCACTGATTCGGCGCGATGAACGCGAAGTCCGGTACCTTGCCGTCCTTCAGGTCCGCATACAGACCCTTAGGGCCTTCGAAAGGCACCGTCTGGTCCATGCTCAGATCGCGATTGCTCCCTTCCTGCACTGAGGCAAAATAAACGAACGGATTGTGCTTGACGGCATACAGGTAGACGACGTTGCTGGCGCTCACCGGGTTGCCGGTGGTGGACAGCGCAGCGAAGTTCGATGTCACATTGACGCCTTCCGCGTCGTTGCCACCGAGAGAATAAAAGCCATCGCTGACATTCACGCCGTCAGCGCCCGTGATCGGCAGGCCTTCCTGGTACGACTTCCACGTCCTGTGTGCGGCGACCAGCTGATCGGCGATCGAGATGCCGTCGATATTGGTGGCTGCGGCGTACGACTTTTTACCGTCGATGTTCGTCAGCGGCGGCGCCGAGGTCTCGTTCAGCGTGTTGTCGACCACCGGAGTCGCGGCCTCAGTGCCGACGCCAGCGATCGGGCAGGACGCCACGCTGCTCGCAGCACCGGCCAGATCGGTATTGGTCGGCTGACCAGGCTCGAGGTTCGGTACGCAGGTGGTGTTGTGCCAGTCCGGATACTCGTCGGACAGCTTGTTGAAATTCGAACCGCCCACGACTTCCAGGTAGTTCGTATTGCTCGGATGGGCAATCGCGTAGTAATTCGTCGCGAGATTGGCTTTCTTCATCAGCGTGTTGATGAACGGTGCCTGCGGGTTACCGGCGATCTGCCCGTAGGCATGATTTTCCATCATCACGACGAAGACGTGATCCAGAGCGGGAATACCCTTGGGTATCGGTCCCTGGGCAGCCTGAAGGCTGCCTGCCGCAACGGCGCAGGTGACCAGGCTCGATAAAATGATCTTTCTCATGAAACGGTGCTCCCCAACTGTTTGGCGATGAACGGGGACGCACGCTCGACTTTACCCAGTCATATGGGCGGCCCCTGAATCGGGCCAAAGGTAGTCACCTAGTATGACAATCCGGTGTCACAGTGGCGCATTGCGCTGACAGAACAGGCCCGGCGGCCGCCCGCACATACTTAATTGCACACAGAGCAATTTCCCAGCCCATGGCTCGCGTTCGCGCTGTGCCGCGTCCATTCCTGCCGACGCCGAGGTGATGTAGAGCGTGTCGTACCGCGGGCCGCCAAATGCACACATCGTCGGCAGACTCACCGGCAACGGCAGATCGAAATCCAGCTCGCCATCCGCCCGATAACGGCGCAGCCGCGCGCCACCATGCAGTGCGCTCCAATAGCCGCCCTCGGCATCGATGGTGCCGCCGTCTGGCACTCCGAGCTCGCGTGGAACGGTTGCAAAGATCCGTCGTTTCCCGAGACGGCCGATCGAGGCATCGAACTCATAGGCATAAATGATCCCCTGCTGCGAATGCGCGACGTACATCGTGTCGTCATTCGCATTCCAGGCCAGGCCGTTAGGCACCACTGCAAAGTCGCGATGAGTCCGCAGACCCTCTCGCGTCATGTACGAATGCCAGGGTTGATCAGGCCGAGCCGCATCGCTCGCCCGTTTCGGATCGAACATCGTGCCGAGCCAGAATCGACCGGTGCTGTCGCAGGCACCTTCATTGAAGCGGTACAGCGATGGATCGAATGGCGCTTCCGCGAGATGATCGAGGGCGCCGGTCGCCAGACTGAGTTTGAATACGCCGGTACGCAAGCCGACGATCGCGTGCTCGCCATCGACATGCAGCGCGAAGCATCCTATTTCTGCCGGCATGTCCCATTGGCGATGCTGGCTCCGGTCCGGCCGCAGACAGTGCAGCGCCGGCTGCTGGATATCTATCCAATACAGGGACTGGTCGCGCTGCGACCACGTCGGCGACTCGCCGGTCTGCGCCGCGTAGTCCCAGACCGGCTCGATCTCTCCGACGGCTATGCTCACAGCTCGCCCCGAGCCGCCAAGTCCCTGATTCGGTCCGCAGTGCGCAGTGCGATTGCCTGGATGGTCAGCGATGGATTCACTCCACCGGTGGTCGGAAACACTGAACCATCACACACCCATAGATTGCGAATATCCCAGCTGCGACAGTCCGCATCCACGACGCTGTGATCGGCATCGAAGCCCATGCGGGCGGTACCCGCGAGATGGTTGGTGTCATCCTCCTGCCGGAACAGATGCGTCGCGCCGGCCAGGCTCAGACTCTCATGCATCTGATCGAGTGCATGCTGGATGAGTCGTTTGTCGTTGTCGGACCACGAATACGTCACCCTCGCGACCTTCAGACCATACTGATCGACCTCATCGGCGAGGGTCACGGTGTTGCGTTCGTCCGGCAGCATCTCGCCGACCATTTTCAGACCAACCTGGTGATTGTAGTGCGTCATCTCTTCGCGAAGCCGCTCACCCCACAACCCTCGTGCTCCGGTCTGCACCGTGACCCATTCGATCGGCAGCGGGCCCTGCGCCATCCAGCAGTAGCCACCGAAGAAATCCTTATTCCGATCCTCATAGTTCCAGTGTTCGCTGATCGTGAGCGACGGCGGCCCCTTGTACCAGCGTACTTCCTGTTCCATCCTGCCGAAGACCGCCTGATTGGACTGCGTCATGAGATTGCGACCCACCAGGCCACTGCGATTCGCGAGCCCGTCGGGAAAACGTGACGTCTGGGATGCCAGCAGCAGACGGGGCGTCTCCACCGCATAACCCGCGACCACCACGTTTCGTGCGCGCTGGAAACGCCATTCGCCATCGCGGTAATAGTGCACGCCGGTTGCAAGTCCGGTTGAGGGATCGGTTTCAATACGACCGGCCATCGCCAGATCGCGGATTTCAGCGCCTGCAGCCAATGCACGTGGCATCCACACCGTCAGCGCACTCTGCTTGGCGTTGGTGGCACAGCCGAAGCGGCAGAAGCCCCGATACACGCACGGCGGCGATCGACCGTGCGGTGCCGACACCGTTGCCAGTGGAGTCTCGGTCCAACGATATCCCTGTCGCTCGGCACCGAGGGCCAGAACCCGGGCAGCCGCGTTAAGTTCGTGTGCGCGATACGGGTAGCGCGGGCGCTTCGGTCCCCAGGGATAGGTCAGCGGTCCGGAGATGCTCAATGCGCGCTCGGCCGCCGCGTAGTATTTCCACATCTCGCGCCAGTCGAGTGGCCAGTCCACGCCATAGCCGAGTGCCGATCGGGAGCGAAACCATTCCGGACGAAAGCGCAGCGACACCATCGCGAAGTGCACGGTGCTGCCGCCGACGGCCTTGCCGCTGTTCTTGCCGCCCATCGTGATGGGGTTGGCGCCGTCGGTGATGCGGTGGTCCAGCCAATAGAGCTTGGTCTGCTCGGTCTCGTCAGACGCGAAGTCCTCGAGCGGGCGAAAGTAGGGGCCGGCATCGAGCGCCACCACCGAGAAGCCCATCTCAGCCAGACGGCATGCCAGCGTGCCGCCGCCGGCGCCCGTTCCGACGATCACGAAGTCGACTGCCTCGTCATCGCGGAATTCTCGCATCGGTACCCAGCCGCCGACGCGGAACACGTCCGGAGCACGCCCACCGGTTGCACGCGGGCGATCCAGCGCATCACCGACCGCATAGTCGCCTGCATTGGCACGCACATCAGCGCACACGTCGATTCTCGCGTTCGGCGCGCAATGCGCTGTCCGGATCCGCTTCGAGTGCTTCCGCGGCCTCCCACGGATCACGGCGGTCGAACTCCATACGCACGTAGCCGCGTGGACTCGCCGGGCCGCCGAAGCCGACTTCGCTCCAGGAGCTGGGATGCGAATAGTACGCAGCGGCAATGTCCAGCAGCACACGGTGCGAGAAGAACTCGGCAGGTGCCATGTCGCCCCATGCCTCACAGGTTGCGTCGCCACGTTGCACGGCCAGCAGCAACGCATCCTGCTGAGCGACGGAGAGTTCATGGAAGCGTCGCGAGTGCAGGCGCTGCGATTCGGCATCGAGGGCGCCCAGCCCGCGCCGCCAGGCTTCGCCCTGTTCCGGCAGCTTCGCCCGCCGAAAACCGTCGGTACGTCCGCTCGTCAATCTCGCATCGAGCATCGCTGCCAGTGGCACTGTCGGTCGCTGCCCGGTCTGAGGCACGATGCGATCGCAGAGCGCGCCGAGCGTCTGCCATTGCCCCGCGTCGAAGAATTGCGGTTCCTGCCGGATATCAAGGCGCTGCTCGATCGTGCGGCGCGTGGCTTCGTTCCATGAAAGGCCTGCCTGCTTCGACAGGACGTCGTATCCCGGATAGCGATCCTCAGTCATGCTTGCGCCTTTCCATCAGGCGCAACGCCGTCAGCCCCACCGCCGCGAGTGCGGAAAAGCTCGGCGGCGCCGGCACCGGCGGACCACCCAGAAGATTCTGGCGCCAGTTGCGCCACCCGCCCATCCCTCGGGATACGCCGAACACGTGAAACGCACTGCCGAGCCAGCCGAGCACGGTGGTCAGTCGCAGCCAGCGACGCGCGCGTCGGGCACGGTGTGCAACGAGTACGGGTAACTGCTCGCCGAGCGCCGCGTGCGCCAGGCTGATTGCAGCCACGGGTGGTATCGCGACCGGCAGATACATTGCCGGGTTGTGGTAGGCGCCACGCAGATGCAACAGCCAGACTTCGGCAACCGTGCCACCGATACCTACACTCGCCAGCACGGCAAGCGCGCGTCCGGCGCGCTCGGCGGCATCGGTTCCATCGGAGTCGACCGCGCGCTGATCGACGGGCATGGCACGCAGGCGCTCTGCCGCCAGGCCCAGTAATCCGCTCAATGACAGACCGGCAGGTGCGCCGAGGGGCGCCGCATAGAACAGGTTCTGCCACGAAAGGCCACCGGCTCGCTTCGTCACGTTATAGACGTGAAAGCCGCTGCCGACGAGGCCGGTCAACAACGCCAGCTGATTCACCACGCGGCGCGATCGAGATCTGCCGCCTTGCGCTTTCATTCCGCTGCCATTTGCAACGACGCTCAGACCCGCACTGATCAACGGCAGCCACATTGACTTGTTATGAAAGGCACCGCGGTAGTGCTCCACGGCGCTGTCGCAGGCAACGCAGGCTGCCAAGGTTCTGGCCGCGCCAGCCAATGCCACGGCGCTCGTACGAGTCGCAGGTACTGACACGTGGCGGCGAATCGGCGGTGTCGGCCGACGCCCGGCATTCCTGGACGCCACCAAAGCGCACACCGCGACGCCGGTCAGCACCGCCAGTAATCCACCGAGCGAAGCCACCTGCTGATCGCCGCGCGAATTCATATCCGATAGGCCTTTGCATCGGAATGCTTGAAACTCAGACCGATACCGGGCCGCGACAGGTCCGGCTGGATCCGGCCGGCCCTCACCTCAGGTGCGCCGTCGAAGAAACGTTGCTCGATCAGCACATGATCATGGAACCATTCCATATGGCGCAGACCGGGCGCAGCGCAGGCGACATGCAGATGCGCTGCCGGCGCGCAGTGCGTAGAACAATCGATGTGGCTGGCTTCGCATAGCGCCGCCGCGCGCAGGAAGGCGGTGATGCCACCACAACGGGTGACATCGATCTGCTGCACATCGACGGCACCGCTCTCGAGCATGCAGCGGAAGTAGTCCAGCGTGTAACCATATTCGCCGGCCGCGATCTCCATCCGTGCCGGCGCGTGCTCCCGAACGAAGTGCAGCCCTCGCAGGTCATCGGACGATACCGGCTCTTCGAACCACGACACGTTGCAGTCGGCGAACGACGCTGCGAGTGACAGTGCCTGCTTCGTGCCGTAGGCGCCATTGGCGTCGACGAACAGGCCGGCCTCGCCGACGACTTCACGAGCGGTACGAACGCGGTGCGGATCGCGGCTCGCATCGCTGCCCACCTTCATCTTCACCCACTGACAGCCGTCGCGGTCGACCCATGCATGCAATTGTTCGCGAAGCTTCGAGTCGCTGTAGTTGGTAAAACCTCCGCTGCCATAGACCGGCACGCTGTCACGGCATCGGCCGAGCACCATCGCCAATGGTTGTTGCAACAGCCTCGCCTTGAGATCCCATAACGCCATGTCGAGTGCGGAGATTGCGTTCGCCGCCACACCTGAGCGGCCGATATTCCGAACGCAGCGCTGCATGGCCTGCCAGCTGGTCGGAACATCGAAAATGCAGCGGCCCCGCACAGCCTCCGCCAGCTCTGCGCCAATCAGCGACGCGGCCGCCGCGGAGCCGTACGTGTAGCCGAGTCCTTCGTTGCCGCCGCCGCTGACACGTGCCAGTACCAGGGTCGTCGAGGACCACGAGAGTGTGCCGTCTGCTTCCTCCTGCTCGGTCGGTACGGTGTAGACCTCGGCGTCTACCCGCTCGATCGTCGGCTGCGATTCGGTACCTGGACTCACTGCCTGCGCCCGTTTTATGACTGCGTCCGTTCTATGCGAGAGCGCGTTTAGTGCTCGTGCTCGTGTTTGGGCAGAATCGCGCTCAGTAGCTGCTTCGCGGTGCCGGCGATAACGCCTTTTTCATTTGGATCGCCTTTTGCCAGGGTCGACATGAAGTGTTTGGCCTGCTGGAGAGTGATGTGCGGCGGCAGTGGCGGCACCTGGGCGTCGGTATGCACCTCGAGCACCACCGGTTGACGAGCCAGCAGCGCTGCGTCCCAGGCGGGCGCTAACCCTTCGGGATCCTTCACCAGAATCCCCTTGAGGCCGATCAGCTCCGCGAACCGATGGTAGGGAACATCCGGAATGTCCTGCGATGCCTCGAACTTCGGATCGCCTTCCATCACGCGCTGCTCCCAGGTCACCTGATTCAGATCCTGGTTGTTGAAAACGCAGACGATCCATTGCGGATTGCTCCACTCGCGCCAGTACTTGGCGACGGTGATCAGCTCCGCCATGTTGTTCATCTGCATGGCGCCGTCCCCCACCAGCGCGATCACCGGCCGGTCCGGGTGCGCGAACTTCGCGGCGATCGCATAGGGCACCGCGGCGCCCATCGACGCCAGTCCGCCGGAAAGTGAGCACTTCATGCCGCGGCGGATTTTGAGATCGCGCGCGTACCAGTTGGCACACGAACCGGAGTCACTGGTAACGATCGCGTGATCGGGTAATCGTGGCGACAGCTCCCAGACGACACGCTGCGGATTGACGGGATTGGCGGGCACGTGGGCGCGCTCGTCCATCAACTTCCACCAGTCGGCCACGTTCTTCTCGATCTTCCGGCGCCACGACAGATCCGACTTCGGCTGCAGCAGCGGCATCAGCGCCCGCAGTGTCTCGCCACTGTCGCCGTGCAGACTGACCTCCATCGGATAGCGCACGCTCAACATCTCGGCCTGGATATCGATCTGCACCCCGCGCGCCTGGCCCTCTTTGGGCAGAAACTCAGAGTAGGGGAACCCGGAACCGATCATCAGCAGCGTGTCGCACTCGTTCATCATCTCCCAGCTGGGTTTGGTTCCCAGCAGACCGATCGAACCGGTTACCCAAGGCAGGTCGTCGGGCAGCACGCCCTTCCCCAGCAGCGCTTTGGCAACCCCGGCGCCGAGCACTTCGGCGATGGCGTGCACCTCGTCGCTGGCCTGCAGCGCCCCGGCACCGACCAGTATCGCCACGCGCTCGCCGGCGTTGAGCACCTCGGCGGCGCGCTGCAGATCCGTGTCGCGCGGAACGATGCGCGGCCGCTGGTAACCGATGCCCGAATGCAAGGTGCCGTGCGCGCGCGGCGGCTCCTCGTATTTCTCTTCCTGCAGATCGTTCGGCAGGATGATCGCGGTGACACGCCGGTCAGCGAATGCGATGCGCATCGCTTTGTCGACCATGTGCCGGACCTGTGGCGCGACGCTCGCCTGCTGCACGAACGCGCCAGCCACGTCCTTGAAGACGTGACTGAGATCCACTTCCTGCTGATAGTGACCACCGAGCGCTGCGCGCGCTTGCTGGCCGGCAATCGCGAGCAGCGGCATGTGATCGAGCCGCGCGTCATACATTCCGGTCAAAAGGTGCGTGGCACCTGGCCCGGAGGTTGCGATGCAGACCCCGACCTCGCCGGTGAATTTCGCATAGGCAGACGCCATGAACGCGGCCATCTCCTCATGGCGGGCCTGTACGAATTTGATCTTGTCGGGGGCCCGGTTCATCGCGCCGAACACGCCGTTGATGCCGTCGCCGGGATAGCCGAAAACAATGCGCACACCCCATTCGGCCAGCCGGTTCCAGAGAAAATCACCTACGGTCATCGCCACGGCAGCCCCCTGGGGTGAAGGAGTAACTCCCATATCCTAGGCGCCAGATACCGGCCGATCGATCGGAGGGTGCGCGATAGCGCTGTCGGCGTCGGCCTAATCCGGCTGTGCCGAGCGCTGCCGCGCCGATGCCCGCGGTCGTGTGAGGTTGTGTGCGCTGTTGATGAGCGCGATGTGCGAGAAGGCCTGCGGAAAGTTGCCGAGAAAGCGCCGCTGTCGCGGATCGTATTCCTCGGACAGCAGGCCTACGTCGTTGGTGAGGGCGAGCAGCCGCTCGAACAGCTCTCGCGCTTTGCGACGCTCCCCCAGCAGCAGATAGTTGTCCACCAACCAGAAACTGCATGCGATGAAGGCGCCTTCGCCGCGAGGTAGCGCATCGACATTAAGGTTCGTGCGATATCGCAGCACCAATCCGTCGACCATGAGATCTTGCTCGATGCGTTCGATCGTACTGCGCATGCGCGGATCATCGGACGCAACGAACCCTACCAGCGGCAGCAGCAGCACACTGGCATCGAGCGCGCGGCTGCCATAGCTCTGCACGAATGCACCCAGGCGTTTGTTGAAGCCATGCTTCCACACCTGCCGATAGATCTTTTGCCGCAGGGCGCGCCATCGCGCCACGGGACCTCGAAGCTTGAACTGCTGCGCGCTTTTGATCGCCCGGTCGAACGCAACCCAGGCCATCACCTTGGAGTAAATGAAATGCCGCGCAGGACCGCGTACCTCCCAGATACCGCGATCAGGCAACTCCCACACTTTCTCCAGGTGCTCGAGCAATCTCAGCTGTAACGGCCAGTCCTGCTCGTCGGCCGATTTCATGCCGCATCGGGCCTGATGCAGCGCGTCCATGACCTCGCCGTACATATCCAGCTGGAACTGGCCGGAGGCTGCATTGCCAATGCGTACCGGCCGTGATTCGGCATAGCCTGGCAGCCACGGTACCTCCCATTCGATGGCCAGACGCTTGCCATCGATGCCATAGAGGATCTGCGCCTGCTCCGGATTGCCCGCTATCGCGCGCAGCAGCCAGCCACGCCACGCGCGCGATTCTTCGTAATAGCCGCTGTTCATCATCGACTGCAAAGTGAATGTCGCATCGCGCAGCCAGCAGAAGCGGTAGTCCCAGTTACGCTGGCCACCCAGACGCTCCGGCAGCGAGGTCGTCGGCGCGGCGACGATTCCACCGCTCGGCCGATAGGTAAGCGCCTTGAGCGTGATCAGCGAGCGTCGCACGACCGGTGAATAACGACCGGAGTCGGTCGAACGCGCGATCCATCGACGCCACGAACGCTCGGTCTGTCGCAGCGCCTGCATCGGACTCGCCGCTTTCGGGATCGGTTCATGCGACGGCGAATACGTCATCGTGAAGGTCTGTCGCTGGCCGCCGCGAATACTGAAATTCGCGACCGTCTTGAAGCCTTCACCCACCAGCGGCACGGAACTGCGTAATACCACGCGGTCGGGACCCGCGATCGCGCATAAGCCGCCATCCGGCAGACGCGTGACCCAGGGAATCCTCAGGCCGTAGTCGAAACGCAAAATCAATTCGAGCGACATGCGCAGACGCCCGCGGATCCCCTTGACCATCCGCACGATGGTCGGATGGTGATTGCGCATCAGCATGAAATCGGTCAGCACGACGCTGGCACGCGCCGTATGGAAGGTCGTCTCGACAATCAATGTATCGGTAAGGTAACGGCGGTCGGTACGCACGACCCGCGTGCTCGGTCCGATGCACCACCGGCCGAACTTGGCTCCCCCGAGCACTCCCGCGAAACAAGCCGGGCTGTCGAACCGCGGCCAGCAGAGCCAGTCGATCGATCCGCTGCGCGACACCAGAGCCGCGGACTCGCAATCGCCGATCAATGCATAGTCTTCCAGCCGTGGTGCCGGAACGCGGCGGCTCACCTGTCAAACCTTTCTAGCCACGATCCGGCCAAGTTGCCATAGCAGCAGCCCGGCAGCGCCCGCCGCCACGAGGAGCGGCGCGCGATGTTTGGTGAGGGATAGCGCCAGACTTTTTGCCTGCGCCCTGTCATCAAACCGACCATGAGCACCCTGGTGACCGGGGACCGGTTCGAAGAGATTATCGGGGAGCGCCGGGTCCGCGATCTCGCGCGTGATCTGGCCGGCATAGCCCTGCCTGGCGAGATAACGATCCATGATACCGGGCGCCAGCTTGTTCCCGATGATGGCTTTGTATGTGGGTTCGCCCACCCACACTTCACGACGTCTGGCTGTGGCAGCGTAGACGATGGCCTCTGCCGCGACCTCCGGCTGGAATACGGGCGGCACTGGCTGAGGTCGATGGCTTAATTTGTTGCGGCCCCAATCGAACTGCGGGGTGTTGAGCGCCGGCATCTGCACCATCGTCAAATGGATATCGAGACGGTCGTGCATGAGCTCCGAGCGCAGACTATCGGTGAATCCGCGGATGGCAAACTTTGCGCCGCAATAGGGAGACTGTAGTGGAATCGCCCGATAGGCCAGTGCGGATCCGACCTGGATGATCGTGCCGCGATTGCGCGGTCGCATGTGATGCAGCGCAGCCTGCGTACCGTGGACGGTGCCGAGATAGGTGACTTCCGTCGCGCGTCGATATTCCTCACTGGTGATGGCATGAAACGGCGCATAGACGGTCGCCATGGCTGCGTTGATCCAGATATCGATCGGACCGAGCTGCGCTTCAACGGCACTCGCCGCGGCCATCACGGCATCGGCATTGGCGACATCGGTCGGTAATGCCAGTCCGTGACCACCGAGTCCATCTACTTCCCGCGCAGTCTCTTCCAGACGTTCGACACCACGCGCGATCAGTCCGATGCGGGCACCGCGCCGCGCAAAAGCCTGGGCGGTTGCCCGGCCAGCGCCGGCACTTGCACCCGTGATCACCACTACCTGACCAACCATGAGCCCAGCTTAAGCCGCCGGGCACCCAGGGTGCCGTAGGAAAACGCCGCTAGCGGATGGGTCCGCTCATGCTGGTACCGGTGTCATTCGCCTGGGGCGTACCGATCTGCTGACCACGCGCACGCAGGTATTGGCGGATGGCTTCTACCTTGTCGTCCGTGATTTCAGGAAATGCCGGCATGCCCTTCGTGACCAGCGCTCCCTGCAATGCGGCGTGGAAAGCTTCCTTGTTGGACGGGAACCCCGAGACTCTCAGATCCGGTGCCGAACCACCGCCGACCGCATTCGGTCCGTGGCAGACGACGCAACCGCTCATCGTATAGACCATCGACCCGGCCGCCTCGGCGACCTGGTCGGGCTGGAAGCCCGGATCCACGGGCGCCTTGAGCGGCTGCACCTCGGTCGGGGGCAATTTGTCCCGACCGTTCAGTACGAAAGTCAGTACCCGCCGGGGCAAGCGGTATTCGGTGGCGTAAGGCGCATCCCCAGCCGCAAACAGTCCACCGCCCGAAGCTCCGCTACCCGAGAGAACCGTGACGTATTGCGTGCTGCCTATCTTATAAGTGATGGGCGGTGCGACCACCGGTGCGCCGACATCGAAACTCCACAGCAGTTTGCCGTCACGATCATCGTAGGCGGCAAACTTCCCGTCGATGCGTCCCTGAAACACCAGATGACCGCCCGTCGCCATGGTGCCGCCGGGCCAGTCGCCTGGCAGTTCGACCGACCAGCGGGCCTTCTGCGCGACCGGATCCCAGGCCTTGAGAAAACTCTTCCTGGCGCCAGGCAGATCCGCATCGGGGAACACCTTGACCGCCATACCGCCGATCGGTGGCTGGTGCTGAAGATCGACACCTTCGTCACCGATGTACGACGCAGCTTCGATCACTGGAATGTAGACCAGGCCAGTCTGCGGACTGTATGACTGCGGCAACCAGCTATGTGCGCCGCGCACGCTCGGCCACAGTTCGAACATGCCGGGTTTGTCGTGATAGCGGATGCCCGGATTTTCGACCGGGCGCCCGGTCTTCGGATCCACTTCAGTGGCCCAGGTGACCTTCGCAAAGGGTTTGGCCGACAGCAGCTGACCGGTGGCGCGATCGAGCACGTAGAAGAAGCCGTTCTTCGGCGCTTCCATCAGCACCTTGCGCGGCTGTCCATCGATCTTGACCGTCGCCAGCGTCATGTCGTGAACGGCCGTGCAGTCCCACTGCTCGCCGTTGCAGACCTGGTAGTGCCAGACGTACTTGCCGGTATCGGCCTTCACCGCGACGATCGAGGCCAGGAACAGATTGTCGCCGCCGCCGGGACTGCGCAACGCCTGGTTATACGGATAGCCGTTACCGACTCCGATGTAGATGAGATCGAGGTCCGGGTCGTAGCTGAAGGCATTCCAGGCCGTGCCGCCGCCGCCCTGCTTCCACCATTCACCCTTCCAGGTGCTGGCGGTGATGCCGGTCGTTTCGTCGTGATCGAAGGAGGGGTTGCCCGGCACCGTGTAGAAACGCCACAGCCGCTTGCCGGTGGTTGCATCGTAGGCCGTGACGTAGCCACGAATCGGGCTGATGTCCGCGCCACCGTGTCCGATGATCAGTTTGCCGCCGAAGATCCGGGGCGGCCCGTTGATGTATCGCAGCTCTTTCGGATCGAAGTCGCGCTGCATCCACGCCTCTTTGCCGGTGTTGGCACCCAGGGAAATGATGCGACCCTCCTGGGTGGCGACGAACACGTGGCCGTTCCAGTAAGCGATGCCTTTCGGTCCCCACCCGAAGCGAAGGCTCAGTCCCGCGGCTTCACGCGTATGCGAGTCGTACTCCCATAGCAGCTTGCCGCTTGCCGCATCGAATGCGCGGATGTACGAGTGTCCGGTGGTGACGAACAGCTTGCCGTCTGCTTCGACCGGCCCTGTCAGCGTATTCTCAGACGGCAGGTCGTAGTGCCAGGCCAGTGACAGTTTCGCCACGTTGCCGGTGCTGACCTGATCGAGCGGACTGTAGTGCTGCTCGTCGCCGAGCCGACCCCAGGACGGCCAGTCGGCGGCGTTGGCCGAATCGGTGGATTCGCTGCCCGGAGCGCTCAGCGAGACGCGTGCGAGCGTCAGGCCGAGAGCCGCCACCAGAAACAATGACAGAACTTTATTCATGAGGCTCATTATAGGGAGTGGCCACCCTTCGCCGAGCGAGATCGGCTTTACCCAGTGGACCGGATTGCAGTAGCAGACAAAGGGGCACCGATCGTGAGTATGGATCGACGTGAGATGTTGATGACTTCCGTGGCGCTCGCGTTCGAAACCGCGGCTCGCGCAGCGGGGACTCCCGCGACGAACCCGTCCGACGCGTTCTATCTATCGTCGCGAAACCCGGTCGCGAACACCGATCAGCGCGAGCTGGAGAAATCGGCCATCGAACTGCAGGCGCGTCCCGACGTACGGGCCGCGGCCAAGCGCACGGCGGGCGAGTGGGCGCGGGTGACGGACCATAGCGTCAGCCCGGAGGTGTGGGCCAGATTTCCGGACCACGTGGCGGACTACTGTTTCCGATCGATCCTGATGGCAGTGAATTCGGATCCGAACCATCCGAAAGTACTGCGCGTGTATTCGCCCGCCGGTCGCTGGCTCGGCAACGACGTGCCTGCCTCCCGCTGGGGCGCCGAAAATCCTGACAATGCTTATCGTATCGTCCCGGTCGATCATGCGGGCCAGTACGTGATCCAGGGCAGGCGGCAGCCGGTGCCGTCCGCGTACGTCACCTATCAGCTGGTAGCGGATACCAACACCTCGATCACGGTTGGCTCGCTCGAGCAGCGCGACATGGAGATCCAGCCGGACGGATCGTTCGTCATCACACTGGATGCGACACCCGCGGACGGCCGGCGGAACCACATGCAGCTCACGCCGGACGCGCTCTATCTGTTTGCCCGCGACACGATGAGCGACTGGAACCAGACACCCAATGCGCTGCAGGTGCAGCGATTGAATCCAAGCGATCGCAAGCCGCTCGGCCTCGACGACATGGCGGCCCGTGCCGCACGGATCATGCACGACGGCGTGGCGCCGGACTATTACTGGATCCACCTGATACTAAATGTGCCGCTCCAGACGCTGACCAAGCCTGTCATGACAGGACCATCGGGCGGACTGGTCACGCAGGTTTCCAGCAGTGGTCATTTCGAATTGGGAGACGACGATGCTGCGGTGATCACCTTCGATCATGTCGACGCTGCCTATCACAGCATGGTGCTCTACGATCTGTGGAACCGGACACTCGACTATCGCAATCACCAGAGTCATCTGAACGACGCGACGTTCGTCCCGGATTCCGACGGCCGTACCACCTGCGTCATCTCGCTACGGGATCCAGGCATTCACAACTGGCTCGATACCACGGGGCTGCACGAGGTGCTGACGGGTCTGCGCTGGCAGGGTATCCCCGGGAATACATTGGTAACACCGGCGGTCGAGACCCGCATCGTGACATTCGGGGAACTCGGCGACGCCCTGCCGCGCGGCACCCGCGGCATCACGCCCGCCGACAGAGCGCGCGACATTTCCCTGAGGCAGCGGCTGTTCGACCGCCGCTTCATCGACAGTTAACGAGGCCGGTGGTGACAGGCGCGAGATTTTCGATCGACAGCAAGGGCAGTGTATCGGCAGGCGTGAATCCGAACACCTGCCCATAGAACGACAGTTCGCATTCCAGGGAACGCACGATGGTCTCGGGCTTGCGAAATCCGTGGGCCTCGCCTGGGAAGAGTAGATAGGCCAACGGGATCCCACGGGAACGAAGCGCCTCGACGATCAGCGCGGATTGATTCGGCGGCACCACCGGGTCGTCCTCCCCTTGGAACACGATCAGAGGGGCCTTGAAGCCATCGAGATGATTGAGCGGCGAGCGGCTGTCATAGATGGACTGCGCCTGCGGCAAGGGCCCGATCAGCGTATCCAGATAGCGGCTCTCGAACTTGTGGGTGTCACGAGCGAGCACCGTCATATCCGAGACGCCGTAATAGTCGGCGCCGGCCTTGAAGGCGTCGCTACTGCTCAGGGCCGCCAGAACCGTGTAACCGCCGGCGCTTCCACCGCTGATTGCGGTGTGCGCCGGATCGGCACGGCCGGTGGTAACGAGAAAGCGTGCGGCCGCGATGACGTCCTCTACATCGACCACTCCCCACTGCCCGTTCAACTGCTGCCGGTAGGCGCGGCCAAAGCCGGAGCTGCCTCCATAGTTCACATCGACCACGGCAAAGCCGCGGCTGGTCCAGAACTGTATTCGGGACGAATAGGCAGGCGAGGCCTGCCCCGTCGGCCCACCATGCACGAGCGTCAGCAGCGGCGGCAGCGTGCCGGGCGGCGCCCTGAAATCAGGATTGAGCGGCCCATAGTAGAACGCGTGTGCCTTGCGTTCGTGCGCACTCACAAATTCCATCGGTACTGCCACGGATACGCGCTCTGGCGCGAGCGGTGCGGCACTGGACTCGTGAAGCGTCCTGGAGGTGCCCTGCGTGATATCGATGCTCACGATTGTGCTGGGCGCCTGAGCGGCACCCGCAATGACGGCTACCTGATTGACATCGAGCCGGGCGAAACCGGCGTATTCGACATAGGGCGACGCGAGCACCCGGCCCGTGCCGCGACGCAGGTCGACCACCGCCAGGCGCTGAATACCGCCCTCGCCAAAACACACCAGCGCGCGCCCATCACCGGACAGCGCGTAGTGCGTCTGTCCCAGCGACCACTGGGGCGTCGCGAAGTCAGCATCACGCGCCCACACCGCTCGCACGCCCGTTCCGTTCCAGGCGTACAGATTCCAATAACCACTGCGATCCGAGATGAAGTAGAGCGTCCCATCGGCGTCCCATTGCGGATCGACGACCGACTGCGTCGCGCCGCCCGCAACGGTCACCGGCGCCTCGATCCCGCGTTCACCGATGGACGCCACCTTCAGCTCGGTCCCGTCCCACGGCATGTTCGGATGATTCCACGCGACGAAGGCCAGCTGATGGCCGTCCGGGCTGATGCGGGGAGACGCGACGAAGTCGCTCTCGCCATAAAGGACCTCGCCCTCGCCCTCGCCCTCGCCGCCGCCGCCGCCGCCGCCGCCGTCGCGCGCGTCATCACCGGCCAGCGGCAGACGTACCACGGCATTGCGGACATTCCCGGACGTGGTGTGGTCCTCGCGCACGCAGATCAGCGAGGCAGGGCCCGCACGGTCGTTCGCGGCCGTGCAGTCCGCGAACCGATATCCCGACGGTGTCAGCGCTTTGGGAGCTTCACCTGCCGATAATGCATAAAGCCGCTGATCGGCAAATTGACTGTAGTAGATGATGTCGTCCAGGACCGCGTATGGCGCGCCGCCGTACTCATGAACACGCGTACGGACGTTGACACCCTGCGGTGTCACCATCTTTGCCGGTGTGTCGTCGTACCTGGCAAACACCGCGGAGATGCCGCCGGCGGATGGCACGGATTGCGTCCAGTAAAGCGTGCGACCGGCACTGCGAAGATCGCCGAGGTGGACCCGTGCGGCACCGACTGCTTCGGCACTGAGCGGCGAGGCCCACGATCCGTACGGCGCTGCGGTCGCATCCATCACGGACTAGCGGCGCGCTCCCTTGCCGAGCCCCGAATAGTTATAAGTCGGCGCATCGAGCGGCGGCATCGCCGGCGCGGGGCCGTAGTCCTCCTGCTCATGAAAAATGCCGGACATGTCGGCAGGTCCCAGATAATGGAGCTGGAACAGGCGCCACTTGAAGCGCCAGCGATCCCCCTGGCTCACGAAGCGCTCATAGTAGATGCCGATCGAGGTGCCGGGGCGGCCGCTCTTGAAAGCATTCTGCTCGGTGACATAGGTCCGGCCGCTGGCGATGCCATCACCGATCTCGAGGATCGGCGTACGGAAATTCATCAGCACTCGATGGTAGTTGGGCATCAGCCCTTCGAGCATGGCCATGATGTCGGCGCGACCCTGGAGCACCGTGCCGGCGATGCGCCATTGGGCGTCCTCGGTGAAGCAGTCCCCGAATGCCACATAGTCCTTTCGATAGACCGCGTCGGTGTAACGTGCATGGAGTTGCCGGATCGCGGCTTCGGCCTCGAGCTGTTGACTCATGGCAGTGGCATTCCGTGCGTAGCCCAGAAGACGACGAGTACCAGCAGAACGGCGGCGGTCAAACCCGTGCCGATACGGCGACGATGCGCGATCCGCTTCCTGGTTGCGCGCATCAGGGTTTTCTCCCGGATGGCCAGCACTTCGGGGTCGTCGCTCACACTCGCCAGGCGTTGCCAGTTCTGCTCCTGCAAGGTGTACGCTGCCACGTGGGCCGGCGCTGCGTCGAGCCAGAGAGCAAAGGCGCGCGCATCGGCTGCCGTCCATGCGCCGGTACGCTGCCGGGCGAACCAGTCCACTGCCTGTTCATCCGCCGGTGCGTCCGTATCCAATCGCGTACTCACCAGCCGCATGGCGCGACTCAGCTGCCCTTCCACCTCGTCGACGCGGATGCCCAGCATCGAGGCTACCGCGGCACAGGTCATCTCCCCGAAGCGATGCAGCACCAGCACATCGCGGGTCTGCTGCGGCAACTCGGCGATAGCCAACGCGATCCTGCTCGAGGCTTCACGTCTGGACAGAACGCTCCCAGGCAACGGCTCCGCGTTCTGCTCGATTTGTCCTGCCCGGCGTGCACGATCACCCAGCACGCTGGCGGCCACGGTGAAAAGATAGCGGTCAGGCTGCTCGACGATCTCGTCGGGTGGATGCAGCTGCATGCGTTCGACGACTTCCTGCAGCAGCGGCTCCACTTCCGCAGTCGGTACGCGCCGGGAAAAATAGCGACGCAGCCCGGGCAGGTAATTCTCCAGCCAGGATGCCGGTCTGCGCGGCGTGCGCTTCATGCGCTGCGGCCACGCCGGCGCGAACAGAACAAATGAAACCTTCTCATTCCGACCCCACCCCGATCGCTACCGGGACACTTTAGAATGCTGTCATGCAGCCACGCCCGATGCTGTCCAGGATTGTACTGGCTTTCGCCGGTGTTTATATCATCTGGGGTACAACCTTCCTGGCGCTGGCATTTGCCATCCGATCCATCCCGCCGTTCATCAGCGGTGGCGTGCGATTCGTGCTTGCCGGCACTTTGATGTATGCGTTCGTTCGCTCACGCGAAGCGAGACCGTTCACGGGTCTGCATACCGGTGGCACACTGCTGTGCGGCGTGCTGCTCTCGGGTATCGGCAACGGCTTCGTGGTCTGGTCGCAGCAGGGTTTGCCGTCGGGTATTGCCGCGCTGTTCGTTGGCGCGGTACCGGTGACGACGGCGATACTCGACCGCCTGTTCTTCTCCCGTCGAACGCCGAGTGCTCAATCCATCGTCGGTATCGTGGTCGGCCTTGCGGGTATCGTCGTGCTGAGCCGCGACACCCTGTCGCTGGCAAACGGTATGCGCCCCATCTACCTGATTGCGGTGCTCTGCGCGGGTGTCGGCTGGAGCATAGGGACGCTGCTGCAACGCCGGTATGTTCCGCACCATCGTGTGTGGAGCTTCACCGCGCTGCAGATGCTCGCCGGAGGCGTGTTCCAGTTGCTGATGTCCGTCATCGATCGTGAGTGGGGTCACTTTCAGATCTCGCAGGTTCAAGCCGTCTCGGTGTTCGGGATTACCTATCTGGTCGTGTTCGGCAGTCTGATCGCGGTCAATTGCTATTCGTTTCTGGTCGCGCACGTCAATCCGACCAAAGTGACGACCTACGCCCTGGTCAACCCGGTGATTGCACTCGTCCTGGGTGCCGTCGTGCTGAACGAGACCATCACGCCGGCCGCAATCGCATCGACCATCCTCGTGCTGGTCGGCGTGTCGCTGGTACTGTTTCAGCGTCGCGCAGCCGAGCCGGCCGCACAATGATGGAGCCGCCGAGGTGAGCGGGTGCACACTCGCTGTGCACCGGGACCGTGGGCGAAGCCGCCGCGAAGCGACGCCCCCTTTAGAAGAATAGGTTGTGGCATGATCGGACCATGGTGCATCCGGTCGCATTGCATCCGCGCCTTCGCGAAATAACGCAGCGAATCATCGAACGCAGCGCGACAACCCGTCGTGCGTATCTCGATCACGTCACTGCAGCGCAGGCGCACGGTACGGCGAGGGGACAGCTGTCCTGTACCAATCTTGCCCATGGCTTCGCCGCCTCCGGCAGCGACAAGCCCGCCTTGCGAGGCTTGCAAAAGCCCAATGTCGCAATCGTCACTGCTTACAACGATATGTTGTCCGCACATCAGCCGCTGGAGAACTATCCGGCGCTGATCAAACAGGCGGCGCGCGAAGCTGGCGCCACGGCACAGGTTGCCGGCGGCGTGCCCGCCATGTGCGACGGCGTTACGCAGGGACAGGCCGGCATGGAGCTGTCGCTCTTCAGCCGCGACGTCATCGCGATGTCGACCGCCGTAGCGTTGTCGCACAACATGTTCGATGCGGCACTGTGTCTCGGCGTGTGCGACAAGATCGTGCCGGGCCTGCTGATGGGCTCGCTCACGTTCGGTCATTTACCGGTCATATTCGTTCCCGCGGGCCCGATGCGCAGCGGCAGCGTGACAAACAAGGAAAAGGCTCAAGTTCGGCGGCTCTATGCCGAAGGAAAAGTGAACCAGGATGCGCTGCTGGAATCCGAATCCTGCAGCTATCACTCGGCCGGCACCTGCACGTTTTACGGCACTGCCAACAGCAATCAGATGCTCATGGAGATCATGGGGCTGCATCTTCCCGGCGCCGCCTTCGAGCATCCCGATACGCCGCTGCGTGACGCGCTGACCGCGTCCGCCGCACGCCAGATTGCGGCCATGACCACGCTGGGGGATCAGTACCGGCCGCTGGGCCACGTGATCGATGAACGCTCATTCGTCAACGCCATCGTGGGACTACTTGCTACCGGGGGTTCCACCAACCACACCCTGCACCTGGTCGCGATGGCGCGCTGCGCCGGCATCGAAATCAACTGGGACGACTTCAACGATTTGTCCGAGTTCACGCCACTGCTGGCGCGTGTCTATCCAAATGGCGCCGCCGACGTCAATCGCTTCCATTGGGCGGGCGGCATGGCGTTTCTGATCCGCGAGCTGCTGCAGGCGGGTCTGCTGCACGAAGATGTGAACACGGTGGTCGGTCAGGGCCTTGGACGTTACGCGCAACAACCCATGCTGAACGATGGAGTGCTGCAATGGGTGCCAGCGCTGGCTGAGAGTCAGGACAACTACGTGCTGCGACCGGCAAGCAACCCTTTCAGCGGTCACGGCGGCATGCGATTGCTGCGCGGCAATCTCGGCCGCGCCGTCATCAAGACGTCGGCCTTGCCGGACGATCACCATGTCATCGAAGCGCCAGCGCTGGTGTTCGACGACCAGGAGGAAGTACTGGCGGCATTTCGCGCCGGGCGGCTTGCCCGCGACTTCGTGGCGGTGGTGTGCTTCCAGGGGCCGCGGGCCAATGGCATGCCCGAGTTGCACCAGCTATCGCCATCGCTGGCTTCTCTGCAGAACAAGGGGTTCAAAGTGGCTCTAGTGACGGATGGCCGCATGTCCGGAGCGTCCGGCAGTGTTCCCGCGGCAATTCATGTCTCGCCCGAATGTCTGGGCGGTGGTCCGCTGGCTCGGGTGCGTGACGGTGATCTGATACGGCTCGATTGCCACAGTGGGCGATTGGAGGCACTGGTGAGCGAAGAAGAGTGGAACCGGCGTGATCCGCGCCGCCCTGACCTGGCGCACAATCAATGGGGGACCGGCCGCGAACTGTTCTCGAACTTCAGGCGCCTGACCAGCCAGGCCGAGTCTGGCGCCATCTCGTGCATGCCATGACTTTCAATATCCGTCAGCTTCTCGCCATCGCACCCGTCATCCCGGTCATTCGCATCGACAACGTCGAGCACGCGGTGCCGATGGCACAGGCGCTGGTGGCCGGCGGACTGCGCGTACTGGAAGTGACGCTGCGGACGCCGGTTGCCCTGAGCGCAATCGAGCGCATACGAGCCAGCGTACCGGATGCGATCGTGGGCGCGGGTACGCTACAGCGTCCTGCCGATTTCAAATCGGCCGCCGTCGCCGGCGCGCAATTCGCGGTGACGCCTGGATTGACCGCGGCATTGGTCGAAGCAGCGCGCGAGGTCGACTATCCGCTGCTGCCGGGCGTCATGACACCGAGCGAACTGCTGTATGCGGCCGGACTGGGCTATCACACGCTGAAGTTGTTCCCGGCCGAGCAGGCAGGCGGCGTGCGTATGCTCTCAGCGCTCGGCGGCCCCTTTCCGGAGGTCCTCTTCTGTCCGACGGGCGGCGTTACCCTTGAGAACGCACCGAGCTATCTTGCGCTCAAGAACGTCGGCTGCGTGGGCGGATCCTGGCTGACAACCCCCGAACTGATGAGCAAGGGGGACTGGCGGCGCATCGAGGCTCTGGCACGCGAGTCCTTCGCCCTGCGCCCGACGCGCTGAGAACTGTTAATGAACGCCGGGGTCACGCAATACGAAATTGACCGGCAGCGCCACCGACACTGCCACCGGCACTCCATCCTGCGTGGCGGGCCGGAGATCGACGTGTTCGGCAAATCGAAGGGCGGCGGCATCCAGCACCGGATCGCCGGCAGAGGCTATTAGCTCACTGCGCACGACGCATCCAGCCGCATCAACGTCGGCTCTTACCCTCACCCGTCCGCTGCTCAATGCATGTCTTGCCTCCGGCGGATAGTACAGTTCCAGAGAAGGTATCTTTAGGACTCGAGCCGGATGCGGCTGGCTGTCATCGACTTTGATCGGCCCGTTATCTTCGCAAGGAATATCGCGGTCGAAGACGGTCTGCTCAATGTGCTGCGCTTGCAGCGCCGCATTTGCCGGATCCGAAAGTTTGCGACGCTCCTCATCGTATGCGAGCAGCAGATCCTGCAGCGGCTTGAATGCCTCCGGCGTCATTTCTGCGTCTGGATTGAAACCATGCATGGCGGCTTGCTCGAGTTCCTGGATGCGTTCGCGACCGTCGTGCGTTATCGAAGCGGGCAAGAGATCAGCCCAGTACATCCATAGAGCGCGCTGCCGCCTCACATACCAGGCGTGCGACCAGTAAGTGTCAATCGCCATCAGACGGCGAGTCTGCAGAGCCAGGATGGCAGCTGCATCGCTCATTGCCTTCGGATTGCCTGAATCGATTCCAGCACGCAAAGCGTCGAGCTGCGCGCGCGTCTCGGGACTCATCACCCAGTCGGCGATATCCTCGGCCATCGTGCGTTGCCTGAGATCTTCGCCATTGATACGGGACGAGTCATAGTGGTCCCATATTGCATGCCGGAGCGTCTCGCAGGCCGCGTCCATCTCTTGCAAGGACTTGATTGATGGCTCGTCAGCGCTGCCCTGGGCAGCTGCGACGACTGCGATGTTCGCCATCACACATGCGAACAACCAGAGCCGATGCCGCTTCATCGCTCCAGCACACGCGTAGCTCCTACCAGACGACGCTCGGTCGACAACATGTCGTCCGGATATACCCTGGCAGCGGTTTCGTAGTAGACGTCGTAGAGCACGTTCGTATTGGGGTCGATGCTCGCGGCATCGCGCGCGTTGGCGCTCAAAGATTCGCGTATCCAGAATTTGGTGTAATCCGCATTATGGCCGGCGACATCGTTATAGGTTGGCGCGCGCGTCAACATCTGCGCCCAGTTCTGCTTCTCGTCCTGCGGAGCGGATGGCCCTGGCTTGAGATAGCGAACTACCCCGAGGGACGTCTCGCGCTGATCATCCTTATAGAGGTAGATGCCACCTACATCCCAGATCAGATCCGGACCGCTCGCCCGGAAATTCATTGCGAAGTCGAGGATGCTATCATTCGTGGTGCCCATCAGCTCCTTCGCCAGCGTGACCTGGAATTGCGGAGACTGAAAACTCACTGCCTGCGTCGCAGTAAAATCGAGTGAGTCAACCTCGAAGAGGGTCGGCCGCAACTGCCGGCGGTTCAAAAACGCCTTCCACTGCGTCAGGGTACCCTCGTATTTCATCGTAAAGTTGTCGGCATCGACGTGCAGGTACTGATCGGCGATATCCAGGAGGCCCGAAGGCAGCAACTGCGTCATGCCCACGACGCCGTCCGGAGTGGGCAACGTGTAGCAGACCAGATAGCTGTCGGCGTAACCGAGCGGCCAACGGCGCACCTGCCACCGTCTGCCGAACCGATCGGTGAATGCGCCGTCACTACTGGCTGGCCCCATTGCCGTAATGCGGATCGCCTGGTCACCAACCTGGCGTGTCAGTTTCAGGCCCTTGAGGAGCAACTCTACGAACTGCGCAGAGTCGCCATATAGCCTCTCATCGCTTGCGGCTTCGGGGCGACGGATGTGAAACACGGTCACACCCAGGGTATTGCCGGTCGATACCAGTCCGTGCTGAGGCAGATCCTGATTTACCGCATCGTCAGGCTCCGGTGTATCCCAGGCATCGGTCTTGGATTGCTGCACGATGGTCGGCAAGTCCGCCTTGTAAACCGAAGCCATCAGCTTGTCCGAGTCGCCCTTGGGAAAAAGTTCCGCGGTGGATGAAGCGCGTAGTTGTTCGAAATCCCGTCGCGTCTGATTCACCAGCACGTTCTGATAGGCACTGGCGAATGCAGCAAACGATTTCGGCAGATCGAACTGCGTCTTCAAGGTCGACACCTGGCTCGAACGCGCATTCGGCAGCCGGATGCTGTAGCGGGAATCGAAGCGCGCCGATTTGGGTCCCGTCAACACGAGTTCAATGGGCAGCGCGTAGTTGAGGTTCTCGTTGGGCGACTTCGCACACACAATTCCCAGCACCTTGCCGGATTCATCCAACAGAGGGCCACCGCTGTTGCCTGGGGACGCGGCAGCAGAGAAGCGCAGCCACTTCCAGCGGCCATCCTGGTCTTCCGGTGTTTCAGACGTCAGCAGACCGTCGCGTATGACGACACCTTCGCCGAGGGCATTACCGGCGGCGATCACGACCTCGTCCTGGTGATGGTTCTCGCCGATTTCCAGTGGCTTCACATCGGGCGCGCCACTGACTGTGAAGACGATATAGTCCTCGGCAGCGGAGAATTTCAGCACCTGGTCGACGGCAAAGACATGTCCGGCGGCATCACGCAGACTTGGTGCGCCGAACTGGCTTCCCACTGCACCGAGCAGCACATGCGCGGCGGATACGTATGTGGATGGCCCGATTGCGAACGCGCTGCCGACCGACCAGTAGTGATCACTGCGGATCACGTATGGGATCAGGTCGAGCGGCAGGGCTTTCTCATAGGTCAGCTTGTCGTTTTCATTCTTATGCAGCACCACCTCGAATGTCGCCGAGCGCACCGCCTGCTGTAAGTCAGGCGTTGGCGTTGCGCCACCTGCGCATTCATTGATGCAGGCGCTCGCAAGCAGCCCCCAAAGCCATTTCCTGTTCATTTACCCTCCCTGTCTGCAGTGTAGCTGCAGCCGGCAGAGAGAGCTAACCGGCTGAAAATTATGGAAGATACCAACGCTTACGGATTGTTCGTGCGCAGTCGCCAGTGCGTGTCGAATTCAAGCTGATCGATTCGTCGTATGGACAGGAGCCACCAAAACATCGTGCCAACGGAGCAACGTCATGAAAGTCATGGTAATCGTCAAGGCATCGCAGGCGAGTGAACGCGGGGAAATCCCGAGCGAAGAACTGCTGACCGAGATGGGAAAGTTCAACGAGGAACTCGTGAAGACGGGGGTGATGCTGGCGGGAGAGGGACTGCTGTCCTCCGCCAGGGGCGTCCGGGTGCAATTCGACGGCAGTTCGGCCCGAACCGTCGCCGGCCCATTCGCCAACACGACAGACCTGGTCGCCGGCTTCTGGCTGTGGCAGGTACGTTCGCTCGAAGAAGCCGTCGAATGGATCCGCCGCTCGCCGTTCCGCAAGACCGGCGGTGAAATCGAGATCCGGCAGGTCGCGGGACCGGACGATTTCGGCGACAACCTGACACCCGAACTGAAGGCCCGCGAAGAGAAGCTGCGCGAGCAGCTGGGCTCGCACTGAAACCGACAACCGCAGCGAATCAACAGGAGATCGTCATGAAGCTCAGCCCGTACATTCCCTTCCCCGGCAATGCCCGTGAAGCGTTCAGGTTCTATGCCGAGACCTTCGGCGGCAAGATCACCGCCGAGATAACCTATGGTCAGACGCCAGCCGCCGCGCAGACGCCGGCAGCGCTGCACAACTCCATCATCCATATCAGCCTGCAGGTGGGCACCGAGATCCTGATGGGCTGCGACTCTCCGCCCGAGCGGTACCAGAAGCCGGCCGGCACGATGCTGATGTGGGCGGTGGACGAATTGGCGAAGGCGGAAAAAATCTTCAAGACGCTGAGCACCGGGGGCGCCGTCGTTGCACCGTGGTCGCCGACTTTCTTTGCGGAAGGTTTCGGCATGTGCGTCGACCGCTTCGGTACCCACTGGATGGTCGGCAAGCTGCTGCATCCGCAAAGCAGCGACCAGAACAGCGCCAAGTAGAGCGGTCTTGCGTGAATTCCGCTGTGGTGCTGACATCGTGTGTCATGAACAGTGCAAATGCAGACGTCTCCCGGTCGATCGATGCGATCTGGCGCATCGAAGCGGCGCGACTCATCGCTGCGCTCACGCGCTTGCTTCGGGATGTCGGCCTGGCCGAAGAGTACGCGCAGGACGCGCTCGTGACGGCGCTGGAGCAATGGCCCCGCAGCGGCATTCCCGACAATCCCGGTGCCTGGCTCATGACCACGGCCAGGCACCGGGCGATCGATCATCTGCGACGACGGGACATGCTCACGCGCACGCACGAGATGCTGGGTCACCAGGCCGATATGCAGCAGCGTGACGGCGAAGATCCTGCCGCAGCAGCCGAGCACGAAGGGCTCGACGACGATCTGCTGCGGTTGATCTTCATCGCCTGTCATCCGGTGTTACCGCGCGAGGCGCGCACTGCGTTGACTCTGAAACTGGTTGGCGGCCTGTCGACGCCCGAGATCGCACGCGCATTCCTGGTCCCCGAGCCGACCATCGCTCAGCGCATCGTGCGTGCCAAACGCACCCTGCGCGATGCCGCCATTGCGTTCGAGATGCCGTCGACACCGGAGCGCGCTGCGCGCGTCGCCTCCGTGCTGGAAGTGATCTATCTCATTTTCAACGAAGGCTATTCGGCTACCGCGGGCGCGGACTGGATGCGTCCGGCGCTCTGCGAGGAAGCGCTACGCATCGGCCGTATTCTGGCTGAGCTCGCCTCCGGCGAGGCCGAGGTCCACGGGCTGGTGTCGCTGATGGAAATCCAGGCCTCGCGGCTCGGCGCCCGTACCGATACGAATGGCGATCCGATATTGATCGGCGATCAGAATCGCGCGCGTTGGGATCGTCTGCTGATCCGGCGGGGCATGGATGCCCTCGAGCGAGGCGAGCGCCTTGGACAACCCCATGGGCCCTACCTGCTGCAGGCAGAAATCGCCGCGTGTCACGCGCGCGCCGTCACTCCCGACAAGACGGACTGGCTGTCGATCGAACAACTCTATCGGGAACTGGTGGAACTCACCGGATCGCCGGTCGTCCGCCTCAATCGCGCGGTGGCGGTCGCGATGGCCTGGGGCCCGGCAGCCGGGCTTGCACTGGTCGACGAACTGGAAGCCGAGGGCAGCCTTGCGTCCTATCATCTGCTGCCCAGTGTTCGCGGTGACCTGCTCGAAAAGCTGGGGCGCCTGGACGAAGCGCGGACCGCGTTCGAACACGCGGCCGGCATGACCTTGAATGAAGGCGAACGGCGCCTGCTGACACGCCGTGCCGCCGCCTGTACAGGAGGAACTCATTGATGTCATACATGTTGCTGATCGTCGAACCGCTGGGCCAGCGGGCCGACCGCTCGCTGCAGGAAGGTAGGGACACCTACCAGCGGATGCTGGACTACGCCGAGTCGCTGCGCTCCCAGGGAGTCCTGGTCGAGTGCAATTCGTTGAACCGTAACGCGGTCCGACTCAACAAGCAGGCCGGCAAGACGGTCATTACCGACGGCCCGTTCACGGAGGCCAAGGAACTGGTCGGCGGGTTCTTCCTGCTGAACTGCGAAACCCGCGAGGAAGCGCTGCGCCATGCACAGCAATGCCCGGCGGCGGAATGGGCCACCATCGAGGTTCGGGGTGTGGGGCCGTGCTACGAGTAAAAGCCGCTTTTCACAGCCCCGACGCCTCGCCGGCTTGCCCTGCACCCCGCCAGACTGGTATAAAGCGACCCCTTTCGCCGGCTCAGCGTCGGCGGACTATTTTGTAACTCACTGATTTTTGGGGTTAAGATTCATGAGCCGCGTCTGTGAGGTCACCGGCAAACGTCCGGTCACCGGTAACACGGTCTCCCACGCCAATAACAAGCGTCGGCGCCGTTTCCTGCCCAATCTGCACACGCAGCGTTTCTGGCTGGAAGAAGAGAAGCGTTGGGTGACCCTGCGTCTCTCGACCCATGCCATGCGCACGATCGAGAAGAAGGGACTGGAAGCAGTCCTGGCCGACATGCGCGCCCGCGGCGATAAGGTCTGAGGGAGTCTCTACCATGCGCGAAAAAGTGAAACTGCTGTCCACCGCCGGCACCGGTCATTTCTACGTGGCGATGAAGAACAAGCGCCTGCATCCGGACAAGATGGAAGTGCGCAAGTTCGACCCGAAGGTCCGCAAACACGTCGCTTATAAAGAGACGAAGATCAAATAGATCTTCGTCTTCGGATAGATGAAAAACCCGCCCTCGAGGCGGGTTTTTTCTGTCCCCGTATTGGCGCGTTGGCGATAGACAGGCGCATGCAACGACGGCGGTGCATGGGGGGGCTGATTTGCGCAGTAGACGCTGGATAACGAAACAGCGTTTTTGTTACGTAGCGTCTACTGCTCTCGACGACCCCCCCATCGCACACTGCCTGGCGGGCCAAGTCTTTAGAGCAGCTGCAGGAAACAATGGGTGGCACTGCCGTTGCAGCGAGTACTCCTCGTACTTCACTGCGTCGCCTCGCTGGCCCGGAGCGGCGCACCGTTGACTAAGGCCATGGCGCCGCACTGGCGCTAAGATGCGGCCCATACGACGCCAAGCGTCTCATCCCATTCTCGAGGAAGACACCATGCGACACTGGTTACGCCTGCGCCCGGTCCGGATCCTCCCGCTCCTGCTGCTATCACTGACCCTGCCGTCGCTGCCACTCCTGGCCGCGGCCGACGCGCCCGACAAGACCGACTCGGCCGACCATGGCGCGAAAGACAAAGACAGGGGCGACAAGGGCGACAAGAACCCGGACGAATCGCCGCCGAAGCATTTCAAATCAGAACAGGTGTCGAGCAAGGGCAGCGTCACGGTCGGTGGCCAGCGCATCGACTACGATGCCTACGCGGGCAATCTGGTCGTGCATCCCAAGGGCTGGGACGATGTCCCGCAGAACGCGCCGCCGGACGAGGACAAAAATCACGCGCCCGAGGCCAGCATGTTCTACGTCGCCTATTTCAAGTCATCAGGCGACGGCGCAAAGAAAGGGGCAAAAGGTACTGACGGATCGTCACCGGAGCGACCCATCACCTTCGTCTACAACGGCGGTCCCGGTTCCGCCTCGGTCTGGCTCCACATGGGCGCGTGGGGACCGCGACGCGTGGTGACGGCGGATGACTCCCACACCCCTGCCGCACCCTATTCGATGGTCAACAACGCTTACAGCCTGCTCGACGCCAGCGACGTGGTATTCATCGATGCGCCCGGCGCAGGCTTCTCGCGCATTGCCGGCAAGGACCGAGACAAGGCCTTCTACGGCGTCGACGCGGACGCGCAGGCCTTTGCCAACTTCATCGTCCAATTCCTGACGAAGTATGGCCGCTGGAACTCGCCGAAATACCTCTTTGGCGAAAGCTACGGCACCACGAGGTCGGCGGCGTTGATCGCCGTGCTCGAGTCCGAGCGCGCCATCGACTTCAACGGCGTGATCCTGCTGTCGCAGATCCTGAACTTCGATGACAGCATCGATCAGCCCGAGCTCAATCCCGGCATGGATCTGCCATATCAGCTCGCCCTGCCCACTCTGACTGCGACCGCGTGGTATCACCACAAGCTGCCGAATCAGTCCGCGCAG
>DATBAM010000111.1:0-8515 GCA_036271535.1 Steroidobacteraceae bacterium
CGCGCCGACGGCAAGGATCCGGCAAATGCCCGCATCCGGATCCAGGGTCTGTTCAACGTGGTTGCGCGCGATCCGAAGCAGGCAATGGAGGAACTGGCGCCATTCTTCCACCATGCCAACAACAGTTACGGCGTCTGGCTCAACGAGGATCGCGAGTCCACGGGCTTTGCCGAGACCGCGACCCTCAAGCCGATGTCTGTAGCGGACTTCAAGACCAGCGGCATTCTGAAGATTCTCACGCCCGGCCAGGCCATCGATGCTTTCCGAAGCATGCTCGCCAGGGCACCGATCGAGCACTACATGATGATGTATCCCCCCGGCATGGCGCCGGACCGATTCGCGCCCTATGCGCAGCTGTTTGCCAGCGAGGTCATGCCGGCGTTCCGCCAGCCTGGCTGAACGAGGCCGGCTGAACGGGGCCGGCTGAGCTGTCACATCCGTGTCAGCGAAACCCCTACGTCCGGACCCAAGCGCAACCACAGGTGATGGGGCTGCCGCTTGTCGTAAGCTTGAGCACGCCGCGGCCGTGCGGCGTGCCGGACATAGGGGCTGAATCTACGCCATGACCGACATCGCGCATCTGCTGCAGAACGTCCGATCGGGCAACGTCACCGATCGCCAGTTCCTTGGCATCATTCATCGTGAATTGCGTCTGGGCGGGCTCGATTCGGTTGCGCTGATCTCGGCGTTACGCGACGACCGTCAGGCGAAGGGGCTGACGCAGACGCTGCGCGAACAGGCGGTGGAGAAGATCCAGTCGTGGCGCAGCGCCCGCGCGGCCGGGGGGCAACCTGTGGCCCAGCCGGAGTCATGGGGCTACGACGGCGGCGACACGGTGATCAATCCGGAGGCACTTCGACAGGTGCTGCCGGCGGACGCCGCAGGGCTCATGGGAACGTTCGATGTCGACGCGGGCGCCGCCCGCGTGGGACGCGTACTCAATGGCCGCTTTCAGCTGATCGAGCGCATCGGCTCCGGCGGCATGAGTTCGGTCTTCAAAGCCGTCGACCGGCGACGGACCGAGTCGCAGTCGCCCGACCCCTATGTCGCGGTCAAGACGCTCAATCTGGCGGAGGTGCACAACGCGCCGGCGCTGACGCTGCTGCAGCGCGAAGCGCAGAAGCTGCAGTCGCTCGCTCATCCAAACATCGTCCGGGTGATGGATTGCGATCGCGACGGCGCGCTGGTTTTCATGACGATGGAGTATCTGCCGGGCGAGTCGCTCAAACATCGCCTGCACTCACGAGCACCGGGTCTCGAGCGCGGCGAGGCGATGAAGACGCTGGCTGGCATTGGCGCAGCGCTGATCTATGCCCATCACAACCATCTCGTGCACGGCGATCTCAAGCCGGCCAACGTGATATTGACCAGCAACGGTCAGGTGAAGGTCATCGATTTCGGCGTCGCACGTGTCATTCATCAGGCGCAGCATCAATCCGGCGCCTTGCCGGAAGCGAGCATCGCCACCACACCGCAGTACGCCAGCCCGGAGATGCTCACGGACGCGCCGCCGGATCAGCGCGACGATGTCTATGCACTCGGTTGCATTGCTAGCGAGCTGTTCACAGGTCAGCATCCGTTCGAACGTCTGAGCGCATTGGAGGCACGGGCGGTGGGTCGGCGACCGGTCCACGCCAACGGCCTGTCGAATCGACAGTACCGCGCGATACGCCACGCGCTGCAGTTCGATCGATCGCAGCGCACGCCGAGCGTCGAGCGATTCCTGATCGAGTTCGGGGCTGACATGACCACGGTCGGCGGGCCATCGATCGTAGTCGCGGGCGCGCGCGATCCGGTTCGCAACTTCGGACTGATGGCGATCGGCGTATTGCTGCTCGCCGGATTGTTGACCTGGTGGTTCAGTCATCCCGCTCCCGTTGCAGCACCGGCCAATGTCTCCGCAAACAGGATCGGCGCACCGCCGGTGCCGTTGGCGCCGGCATTGCCAGCGGTCTCGACCGCCGCGCCTGCCACGACCGCGGCGCCCGTGAATTCAGTGTTTCGAGACTGTCCCACCTGTCCACTGATGAAGGTATTGCCGCCCGGTCGGTTCAGGCAGGGATCGGTCAAGGGCAACGTCGAGGCCGTGGCGCTCGAGTATCCGCAACACGCGGTCAACATCGCCTATCCGTTCGCGATGGGTGTCTACGATGTGACCGTAGCCGAGTTTCGCGAATATGCCGAGGCGACCGGCGCCAATCCTACTGGTTGCTGGAGCTACGACGGTCGCTGGCGCCAGCACGATGAATTGAACTGGCGTCGCGTCGGCTTCGAGCAGAGTCCGTCGCATCCGGTCACCTGCGTCTCCTGGAGCGATGCCGTCGCGTATGCCCAGTGGCTGTCCCATCGCACCGGTCAGCGCTACCGCCTGCCGAGCGCCTCGGAATGGGAGTACGCGGCCGAGGCGGGAACGGGCGAGGTGCGGCCGTGGAAATCACAGCCCGAACTCGCCTGTCAAAGCGGTAACGTCGCCGACGAGAGCGCAACGTCGGTATTTCCCGGATGGAAGACGTTCGCGTGTCGTGACGGCTATGTTTATACGGCACCGGTCGGCAGCTTTGCCCCGAACGCGTTCGGGCTCTACGACACCCTGGGTAACGTGTTCCAGTGGGTAGCCGATTGCTGGAACCCGGGCTACGAGCATGCGCCGGCCGACGGCTCGGCGTGGCAGGGCGGTGATTGTTCGCGCCACGAGGTGCGGGGAGGGTCGTGGTTCACCGAACCTGCTTTCGTGCGTACGACCTATCGCAATCGTTTCGGTGCGGACTATCGCACCAACACCGTGGGCTTTCGCCTCGTACGGGTGATGCCATGACTGCCAGGGTCGCAGCGCTGTGGATCGCAGGCCTGCTATGCGTCGGCTGCACGACGCGCCCGCCGACCATCGCCCACGTCCACATCGGTCACGCCATCACCGGCGTGCATGTGACGCCGCATGAGGAGGGGTATTTCGTGGTTGCCGAGAAGCACGCGAAGACGGTCTACGATTTCTCGACCGAGGCCAGCAATGCAGCGGATCTTGCGACCATGAAGCAGGATATCGCCGAAGCGGTGAAGGACAACGATTCGGAGCCGGACTTCGGGGTCAAGCATGCGATCGTGATGGCAGCGAATCACATCAACTTTGCCGCGACCTCCGATGACGCCAGTACCAACGTGCAGCAGTCGGCGCCGATCTTCGCGGCGCATGTCACGCGGGTGGTCGAGCGTTGCGATCTGATCTCGCTGCTCGGCAACGATGTAGCCAACAGCCAGAGCATGGATGAGGCTCGCGTATCGATACAGCAGATCCAGAAGCTCGCGCTGGCCAATATCAGTGGCGAGGGATCGGCCGCGGGCGGCCATGACAGCAGCGTCCCGAGCGAATACGGACTGGTGCAGTTGCGCCACGAACTCGACGCGATGATCGCGCGCGAGAATCCTCCGTATCGCACAGTCGATCAGTGGTATCTGTTCAATCTCGTTCGCCTGCCCAACGGTCGATGGGTGTTCGACAAGCTCGGGCGTGGCGGCAACATCGAGGGTTACAAGTGAGTTCGCCGCGGACGCTTGCGCCGACGCTCGCGCTGCTGCTTGCGGGCTGGGTTACGGCGCCATGGGCCGGTGCGGTGCCTGCCGCGGCCCCGACGCCTGGAACCGCCGCCGGATCGGCCGGCGGCGAGACGGCACCGGCCGCCTGTGCCGCGAGTCGGCCCGGTGTGGCCGAGATGGAATTCCAGGGCACCCTCAATAAGGACCCGGATGCGGTCGACACCCGCATCCGTCTGGCGAATGCACTGTCGGACCGGGGCTGCTATGCCGACGCGGTGCGCCTACTCGAGGCCGGACTCGAACGTGATCCGGACAGTCGGCTGCTGAAGGAACGCCTGCGCAGTGCGCGCAGCACGCAGAGCGAGCAGGGCTACTTCGAAGGGCTGGGTCATGCGGAAGAGGCCGCGAAGGCGCAGCGGAATCTGCTGCGCTGTCGCGATCTCGCGGATCTGGCGTCGTGCGATCAGGCTCTGGCCGCAACGCCCAATGATCGCGACCTGCTCGTCGCCAAGGGCGACGCGCTGGTGCGCGCCGGCCGTCCGGCCGAAGCGCTGACGGATTACGATAAGGCGGCAGGCATACTGCCGGCTGATGAAACACTGAAAGGCAAGACCGCCGCGGCCGAGTCGGCACGACAGACATTCGTGAACCGCTGCCTCGGCGAGAAGGGCGATGCCGCGCTGGCTGCATGCGATCAGGGCCTGCGGCACGGAGCGCGCGACGAGTTCGCGATCTATCAGCGCAAGGGCGTATTGCTGCAGGCAGTCGATCAGTCCGCGCGCGCGCTCGACGCGTACATCGCCGCGGCGATGCTCGAACCCGGCGATCGCGCCGTGGCGCAGGCGATCGTCGCACTTACCGACAGCAGCGCCCGTCAGGACCCGGTGGCGCTCACCGCGCGTAACACGGCGCTGCAGACGCTTGGTCGTGGCCAGCAATCGATCGCCACGCCGACCGTGGCGGCGAGGGCGATCGAGACACCCAAGGCTACCGCGCTCAAGGCGGGCGGGCCGAAGGCGGCCGCCGCCAAGGTCGCTGTGGCAGCGGCGGCGACGCTCGTGAGTTATTCGAATCGCGAACCCGCGGGCGAGTCGCACTGAATCGGCGGGTTGCCGCCGGCGCGGCGTCTTCTAATGTTGCGGCGACGGCGGTGACGCATCAGGCGCGGGCGCTGAAGCTGAAGCGGTCGGACCGATGGTCGAATGCGGGCCGGCGCCAACCTTGACCACGTCGTGCTGCATCGGCGCCAGCAACACCATCACCCGATTCTGCAGGCGATAGGGCACCTTCTCACGGTCGAATGCCGCGTACAGGTCTTCCGCCAGCGCATTGAACATCGCATTGGTGATGTTCAGCTTCTTGTGCGCTTCGAGCATGCTGCGACCGGTGTAGCGGCACGGACCCTGCGTGATATTGCAGAGCTGTTCGAACAGCAGTCGACTGAAGACCTTCATGTCGGTCTCGGCAAAGGTGAAATTGATCCGATCGTCCGCCAGTGCGATCTGCGTGAAGTCATCGACCACGGCGCGCATCTTCGGTTCTCCGCCGATCTGCTGGTAGAGCGTGGCCGCGTGAGCGTCGGCGTTGCGCGGGCCGCCGACGGCGGCGAGCACCAGAGTCAGGCTGAATGCGGTGAATGACTTGATCACGTTAGGCTCCGTTGCTCGCGTTTACAGGCCGACCTGCAGGGATAGATACGGGCCGTCCTGGGTGCGCGTGACCTGCGTGACGGGAGCCAGGATGCTGCCCAGGTTCACGTACGCGCCCACCAGCGACAGATTCTTGGTAGGTGTCCAGGCGACGAACAGGTCGAAGCTCGAACGCTGGTTGTCGACGCTGAGATTGTGGGGATTGGCGCGGAAGTCGCCGCCGACTGCCAGCTGCTGCAACAGCAGATAGGCGACACTCGCTTCGGGCTTGAAAGAGTAGTGATTGCGAAGATCGCCGCCGAATCCCAGCAGGCCGTACTGGTTGGCGCGGGTGGCGCGTCCGACCACGTTGACCAGCAGCGACTGGCCAAGGAACACCTTGGTGGCTGCCGCGTAGAAGTCCCAGCCGTGATCGCTGCGCGCGCCGAGCTGCGTCGGGCTGACGAGGCCCGCATGGCCGACGTGGTCGGCATCGTCGATGCCCTCGTTGCGCATGTACTGCGTACCGACCGAGAGCTGCGGCAGCCATGAGTTCTGGTTGTAGACCGCGTCGCCCAGCAGTTTGAGCTTGGCGCCGAAGACGTCCTGGCGAATGCTGATGCCATCGAGCGCGGTGCCGACCACGTCGAACTGTTGCTTGGCATACGACAGTTCGAGCCGGTCGAACGCCGCCGCTGCCAGCCCGTAGCTCAGCAGGTTGAAATCGTGTAGCCGGACGTCGGTGACATGGGCGTTGGCGCCCCAGCTGTTCTGCGAGCCGTAGCCGGTGATGAGTGCCATGGGCACCAGGCCGCCGCCGGCCGAGCCACTGATGTCGCTGAAGGCGCCGGTCATGAGCAGTTTGCCTTCGTCGGCGCCCAGTATCCCGTCGGCGTGAGCCACGGTGGCGAACAACAGCAGTGAGCCAAGAAGCGAGCCCGCTATCGATATCAGGCGGTCGCGCAGCGCGAACCGGCGCAATCGCACACGAGACCCTTGCATGCCGGCACCCTCGCACAGTCGGGATCAGCAACATGCCCAACCTGCGGCGCTGTGTCTGTCGGTGACCCCGTACAGCTCAACGAGCGGGCACGGAATTGACGAGCAGGGGCGCGAGCCGTTCGATCAGCAGCTTCGGGTGCGACAGGAACGGCTCGTGCGGTGTATCGATCTCGATGATCTGCCGGGCGCCAAGACGTTGCGCGAAGCGCCGTTGCCACTCGGTAGGCAGAATCGGGTCGCGCAGCGCAACGACGTAGGCGGTGCGGAAGTGCGAGCTGTCATAACCGCGCCGGTCGATGGGCTCCGTGGCGAGCGCAGGCGGCGTTGCATCCTGCGATGCCTCGCGCACCATCCAGCGCAGCATCTCCTCGCTCAGGTCGAGACCGAACAGTCGACGCAAGCGCGCGACGCGCGTCTGATCCGGTTTGCCACTGGCGCCGGCGATGTCGGCCATCTGCTGCATGATGGTCTGGCCGTCGAGCGGAGCGCTGGTCTGCAGGTAGATCAGTTCGGCGAACAGGGAGGGATCCTCTGCGGCCATCGCCGGCATCAGGACGCCGGCCAGTGAGTGACCGATGAACGTTGCGCCGCGCACACGTGCCGCACGCAATTCGTCGTTGAGCGACTGCGCCAGGGTGGCGATCTTCCAATGGGCGGTCGACTGACCGCGTTTGGCGCCGGCACCGGGCGTGTCGAGCGCAAAGGTGCGTTCGAACGGGAATCCCAGTGTCTTCCATTCTTCGAGCAGCGGGCCCCAGCACCAGGAACCGTGGCCGCCACCATGCAGCAGTACGAGGTCAGTCACGGCGCGCAATCTAGCACAGTG
Organism: Steroidobacteraceae bacterium; assembly: GCA_036271535.1. GTDB lineage: Bacteria > Pseudomonadota > Gammaproteobacteria > Steroidobacterales > Steroidobacteraceae > FEN-1191. The sequence goes on from DATBAM010000111.1 coordinate 6,988, forward strand.
CCCGCGGCGGTCTCAGCGGCTGGTGACATCCCGCATCAGGTTCTCGAGCTGATCGAAGTCCACGGGTTTCGTGAGGTGATGATCGAACCCGGCGTCGAGCGCCCGCCGGCGATCGTTGGGCTGGCTCCAGCCGGTCAGCGCGATCAGCACCAGGCCGCCGGCGACCTGCCCGCGCAGCCGCCGCGCGAGTTCGTAGCCGTCCATATCCGGCATACCGATGTCGAGGATCGCGATCTCCGGGGACTGCTCCACCGCGATCCGCAGCGCGTCTACCCCCGATGAGGCGCAATGAACCTGGTGACGGTTGAGTTCCAGCACCGCGCACAGCGCCTGCACCGAGTCCTCGTTGTCGTCGACCAGCAGAATCCTGCGGCCGGGGCTCGCGGCGGTCGCGGTAGCAGCGTCAGGCACGATAGCAGCGTCAGGCGCGGACGTGCGATCGCGAGCGTCGTCGTCAGTGGCGAACCCGGCGATCGGCAACGTCAGCGCGAACTCGCTGCCACGACCCGGGCCGTCGCTGCGTGCAATGAGCGAGCCGTCATGCAATTCGGCGATACCGCGCGCCAGTGCCAGGCCGATGCCAAAGCCGCCATTGGCGCGCTCGCGCGCCTCGGCTAGCTGAGCGAACATGCCGAAGATGCTCTCGAGCGCGTCCGGTGCGATACCGATGCCATTGTCGCGGATGCGTACCACGAAGCCGGCGCGGTCGGCCTCGGCGCTCAGCGCGATCCGGCCGCCATCCGGCGTGTACTTGATGGCATTGGTGAGCAGATTGACCAGCACCTGCGAGATGCGTGCGCCATCGACATTGACCTGTGCCGACGTGGCCGGCTGCTCGACCTGCAGCGTGTGGCCTTTGTTGTCGAGTGCGGTTCGCACCGCGGCGATCGCAGCGCCGATCAGCGGCCGCATGGATTGGGGCTTGCGTTGCAGGCTGCGCGGACGCGACGTCACCGCGGTGACATCGAGTAGATCCTCAAGCAGCCGGCGCATCTGGTCGGACTGGCGGGCGATGACATCGCGTGCGAGTGCGAACTGCTCCGGCCGCTCGGCACTCGACGCCAGTACCCGTACGGCAGCCGTGATGGCCCCGAGGGGGTTGCGCAGTTCGTGTGCCAGCACGGCCAGGAACTCATCCTTGGCTTGCACGGAGGCGTGCAGCTGCGCGTTCGAACGGCGGGCTTCGTCGAGACGATCGCGCAGGCGATATTGACGCTGGCGCGCTCGCAGCGCGGCCCGCAGACACGACTGCAAGGTGCGCGGCGTCACCGGCTGTTCCAGCAGCACCAGGCCCGGCAACGCGCGCAGTTCCTCTTCGAGAAATGGCGACAGGTCGGGCGGTGTCAGCGCGATCACCGGCAGTTCGGACCAATCGGGCTGGATGCTCAGCGATGCCTTGAGCCCCGCCAGCATCGCCGGTTTCAACCGTGCGGCCTCGGGAAGCAATATCGCAGCGGCGCCATGGTCGAGCCGCTCCAGCAGTGATCCGGCGTCCGCGCACGGCTCCACCGACACGTCGAGCGTCGAC
>DATBAM010000112.1:0-13147 GCA_036271535.1 Steroidobacteraceae bacterium
TGCGTCCTGCCTCTGCTGCTGGTCAGTGTCGGGGCGGCTGGCGCTTGGATGGTTTCGCTTCGCGTCGTACGGCCCTACTCCACTGCATTGCTGTTGCTCTCGGCAAGCCTCGTAGCCTACTTGTGGATCTGCGTGATTCGCCGCGCCGCCTGCAGCAGCGGATCGCCCGGGCCGGCCTTTCGGGCCGTGTTCTGGTCGACTGCCGCTTTGCTGATACTCATGATCTGCAGCCCGATATGGGCACCGTGGTTCTACTGATTCGCGTGCGCAGAATCCGCAATGCTTTGCTGTTGACCACGCTGTTAGTGACCGCGCTGCTGGCAGCCGCGCCGGCACTTGCCGGCGAACGCACCGTCGTGCTCAGCATTCCTACCATGGACTGCGATACCTGTCCGCTCACCATCCGGGTCGCTTTGCTGAAGGTGGCCGGCGTATCGCGTGCCAGAGTAAGTTACAAAGAGCGCGAGGCTCGTGTGACCTATGACGAAGCCCAGACAAGCGTTGACGCGCTGCGAGCGGCAACGCGCGACGTCGGCTATCCAGCGCTGGTCAAGTAGGAAACAGGTGATCCGCCACGTACGGATTGGTCTGACGTTCCGCGCCGAAGGTTGACGTCGGGCCGTGACCCGGCACGAACGCGATGTCGTTGCCCAACGGGAATAGATTCTCGCGGATCGAACGCAGCAGGTCGGCATGGTTACCGCGTGGAAAATCGGTGCGACCGATCGATCCGGCAAACAGGACATCGCCTACCAGGGCGATGCGCGCCGTGCGGTGTACGAATACCACGTGTCCCGGGGTGTGCCCCGGGCAGTGCCTGACTGCCAGTGTTTCGTCGCCGACGCTGACCTCGTCATCCTGCTTCAGCCAGCGGCTCGGCGTGAAACTGCGGCTCGGCGGAAAGCCGAACTGCGCCGCCTGCGCCGGCAGTTGGTCGATCCAGAACTGATCATCCGCGTGCGGCCCTTCGATCGGGACGTTTTTCATGGCCGCCAGTTCCGCGGTTGCGGCGGCGTGATCGAGATGCCCGTGGGTAATCAGGATCTTCTCCAGCGTCAGACGCTGGTGGTCCAACTGGGCAAGCACTTCGGGCAGATCGCCGCCCGGATCCACGACGGCAGCCTTGCCCGAGCGTTCATCCCAGATGATCGAACAGTTCTGCTGGAACGGCGTGACGGGAAGCACCATGACTTTCATGGGTTACATTGTTGCATCTGTCGCGACCCGGCGCGACCCGGCGCCACATCGGATCGTGACGCTCACCCTCGGCCCCTGTAAGCTCGAGCCCGTCCCATGCTTGAATTCGAATGGATACTGGTGCTGCTGATGGGCGCGGTCGGTCTTGCTGCGCTCGCCCGCTTGCTGAAGCTCCCTTACCCCGTACTGTTGGCCCTCGCGGGGACGGCGCTCGCGCTGTTCCCGAACGCACCGCGTTTCCCGCTAGACCCGTCGCTGACGCTTGCCATCTTCGTGGCGCCCGTCCTGCTCGACTCCGCTTTCGATTTCTCGCTGCGCGATCTGCGGGCCAACTGGATACCGGTCACCTGCCTGGTGCTGATCGCGGTCGGCGTCAGCACCGCGGCGGTTGCCTTCGTCGTACGCTGGCTCGTGCCGGACATGCCCTGGGCCGCGGCCATCGCGCTAGGCGCCATCGTCGCGCCGCCTGACGCGGCCGCGGCGGTGGCGGTACTGCGGCAGATGAATCTGCCGCATCGACTGATGGTGGTGCTGGAGGGCGAGAGCCTGCTCAACGACGCCAGTGCGCTGTTGATCTACCGTCTGGCAGTCAGTGCAGCGGCGGCGGGCGGATTCAGCGCGCATGAAGTGACGCGAACGTTGACCGTGGGAGTTCTTTGCAGCGTCGCCGTGGGATTCGTTCTATCGCGGACTTATCTGGAACTCCTGGCGCGCGTGCGCGACGTGCCGAGCGCGACCATTCTTCAGTTCACCGGCACGTTCGGGATCTGGATCCTTGCCGACCGGCTCCATCTGTCGCCGGTGGTGACGCTCGTGACCTTTGCGTTCACCGCCGCGCAATTCGCGCCACAGCGCACCGCTGCGCGGCTGCGGGTACCTTCCTACGCCGTGTGGGAGACGGTGGTCTTCGTCCTCAACGTACTCGCATTCGTGTTGATCGGTCTGCAGCTGCGGCCCATCGTGCTGTCACTGGAGCCGGCGCAACGCACTTTCTATGTGCATGTAGCGGGAGCGGTTCTGGCGACGGTCATCATTGCGCGTATCGCCTGGGTCATGCTCTACAATGTCATCGCCAAGCTGAAGACGGCGTTGCTCGGGCCGGGGCGTTGGCCGGGTAGCCCCGGGCCGACGTGGAGCGGAGCGCTGGTGGTCTCATGGAGCGGCATGCGCGGGGTCGTGACGCTCGCGGCCGCCTACGCGCTGCCGGCAGCCGGCCCCGGGACTGCAGGCTTTCCCTATCGCGATCTCATCCTGCTGTGTGCGTTCTGCGTCGTGGTGGGAACGCTGGTGATTCATGGCCTGACGCTGCGCCCGTTGATGCGCGTGATCTGCCTGCGCAGCGACGACACGGTCGCGCGAGAGGTCCTGCAGGCGCAACGGGAGATCAATCGCGCTGCACTGACCGCAATCGACGGTGACGAATCGCCGGAAGCCAATGTGCTGCGACGCGAACTCAACCTGATACTGACCGAGCGCGCTGACGGCAGCGGCCCGCCCGAGGCTGGGCCCAATCTGCGTGCACTGGTCGTCAGCCGCCAGCGCGCCACGCTGATCACGCTGCGCTCTCGGGGCACCATTGGTGATGATGCCTTTCACATCATCGAGGCACAGCTCGACATGGCTGAACTGAGCGTCAGCGGCACGGACCCGTGAAAAATCTACCGGGCTATAGTGCGAAGCTGTAGCCGCCGTTGACCGGATAGGTCTGCCCGGTGATCCACGAACTCGCATCCGAACATAAAAAGAGCGTCATGCCGGCGACATCGTCGGGCTTGCCCAGCCGCCGGATGACATAGCCCGACGTGACCGCCTTCGCCTGATCGCTCGCCAAGAATCTGGCTTTCTCTTCTTCCGGCAGCGCGGGTTCGAGGGTAGCGAGCGAAATGGCATTGCACGTGATCCCGAACCGGCCCGCCTCACGTGCCAGCGCGCGCACGAAACCACCGGCGCCCGCCTTCGCCGCCGAATACGCCACGGTGCGCGCGCCGCCCATGCGGCCGGCGTCCGATATGATCGTCACCACCCGTCCACGACGCTGCTTCACCATCTCCGGCAGCGCCGCGTGGCAGCAGTTCATCACACCGCGCAGATTGGTCTGAAAGAACCGGTCCCAATCATCGGGAGACGCCTCCCAAAAGAGCGGCCCGTTACCGATCGTCGAGGTAGGTCCCGCGTTGCCGGCATTGTTGACCAGCAACGTGACCGGTCCCAGCGTCCGTGAGACGGAAGCGATCACCGCGCTGACGGCGGCGTGGTCGCTGACATCCGCGGGTGCCGCCATGGCGCGAACACCGAGCGCTTCGATCTCCGCGACCACCGCGGCCGCGCGCTCCGGATAGAAATCGTTGACGGCCACGCCACCGGCATTGTGGCGCGCCAGCGCCAGCGCGATCGCGCGCCCCGCACCCTGACCTGCGCCCGTCACGAAGGCAATCTGTCCACCAAGGTCCAGTGGGTCGTTACCGATCATACGGGTATCTCCCGACCTCTAAATAGTAATCACTATATAGTTCACTATATAGATAATGAGGTATGGCGCAAGCTCGCGCCACGAGGAGAAAGCAATGGATCTGATGCTGGCTGGACAGGTCGTGATCGTCACCGGTGCCACTGCCAACATCGGTCGTGCAATCGCACTCGACTTTGCTACTGAAGGAGCACGTGTCGTAGCCGTCGGCCGCGACGAACAGGCAGGCGCGCGGGTCGTCGAGCAGGCCCGGCAGCGTGGAGCGGCGCAAGCCGTGTTCGTGCGCGCCGACATGCTCCATCCGGATTCTGCGGCGCAGGTTCTCGAAGCGGCGAAGCGTCTGGGCGATGTGTCGGTTCTCGTGAATAACGTCGGCGGCAACGTCGGCGCCGGATTGTTCGTCGACTCCAATCCTGTCACGTGGCAGGGCGATCTGGACATCACACTGATGACCACATTGCGGATGACGCACGCCGTGCTGCCCGGCATGATCGCCCGCGGCGGCGGACGGATTATCAATATCGGCTCGACCGCTGGCTTGGTGGGCGACTACATGCTGCCGGTCTACTCGGCCGCCAAGGCAGGCGTGCATGGCTTCACGCGCGTGCTGGCCAAGGAAGTCGGTCAGCACGGCATCACGGTGAACTGTGTCGCCCCCTACGGCACGCTCTCGGACGATCCCGCCGATTTCAGCAGCGGCAGTCGCTTCAACCGGGAGACTGGCTTCTTCGCGCAGGCCGGCGCATTTCGCGATGCCAGTGCCGAGGACAAAGCTCGGCGGGGGCGATCGGGGCCATTGCCTCGGCAGCTCGCGAGACCCGAGGACGTGTCGGCCGCCGTGTTGCTGCTGGCATCGAAACGCGCAGGTTTCATGACCGGCCAGATCGTGCAGATCGATGGCGGGACCTTGCTTTAGCCTTACGATCCGGCGAGCGCCTTCGGTGACCGATCGTTGGCGTTGAGGCCGTCCATCAGGAAGTCACTGATCGCGACTCTCACCGTGTCGTCGTCCGCGAGCTTCCCCGGGAACAGCCAGTCCTTGAACAACACACAGCCAAGCATGGTGGCAAAGGCGATGCGCGACATCAGCTGCGGATCGATCCTGGGCTTGCCGGCGATCCGCTGCATCGCCAGCGCGCTGGTCTGCGAGAAGTATTGTTCCAGGCCCGTGATGTCTTTGACGCTCTCGCCCACGCTGTCGCACTCGTACGCACGCGCGACCACCAGGGACATGAGCATGCCGGCGTGCTGCGACAGGAACCGCCTTAATTCAGCGACATATTGCTGCGTTCCGTGCCGCAGCCACTGCGGATCATCCGTACCGCCGAGGTGCTGCGCGGTGAAATCCAGAAAATGCTGATTCAGCGGTTTGAAGATTGCGTCGTGGAACAGGCGAGCCTTCGAACCGAAGTTGGTGAAGATCAGCGCTTCGGCGACGCCGGCTCTACGGGCGATGGACGCCGTGGTGGTGCGCGTGTAGCCGTTGCTCTCGAACTCGGTGGCAGCAGCCTCGATGATGCGATCGATGATCTCCCCGGTCGAACGGCGTACACGCGCAGCGCTACGTCGGGCGGTTGCCAAGATCAGTACTCCGTGCTGGCTGCGACAAACTGTCGCGCTATCCTCGCACGCAATAGTATGTCAGAGCTGGCTCGCAGGCAGACGCACGATCAAGCCGTCCAGTGCTTGCGTTACGGTGATCTGACACGACAGACGCTTAGCGGGGTGGGTATCGTCGTGCCCGTCCATCGTGGCGTCCTCGATCTCGGATGGCTCACCGGTTCGTGCGCGCCAGGCATCATCGATGTGGACACGACAGGTGCCGCACGAGCACGAACCGCCGCACTCGGCCAGAATTCCCGGTATCCCATGATCCAGCGCACCTTGCATGACCGTCTTGCCACAGCTCACGTCGGCAACGTGCTCGGTCCCATTCGACTCGATGTACTTAATCTTCGGCACAGCGTCCCACAGACTATCGCGTGCTGCTAACCGCACGGTTAGCACGTTAGCATCCGCTTCCGATGGCAGTCAATGTATTGTGGCAGGCAAGGTTAGGGAGTGACTTTATAGAATGACGACGAAGCGACGCATGGGCTCGGAGAATTCCGCGACACGCACGACATTGATGGATGCGGTCGAAGCCGTCATGCGCGAGCATGGATACGCCGCGATCAGCGCGCGCTCCGTCGCCGGCCGCGCCGGCCTCAAATACCAGATCGTTTTCTACTACTTCGAGACGATGGATGACCTGCTGCTGGCCACCTACCGCCGCCGAACCCAGGCCGTGCTGACCAGGGCCGAGCGAGCGCTCGAATCCGACCAGCCGCTGCACGCGCTATGGACGGCCCATGTCGATCCATCGGACGCTGCGCTCTCGCTCGAGTACATGGCGATGTCCAATCACAATCAGGTCATCCGCACGGAAACCATCGCGTTCGGCGAGCAGGTCCGCCATCTGCTGGCCGATCGGCTGTCTCCATCGCTGCGCCAGGCAGGGCCGGATCCGTCCGTCTTTACGCCGCTCGGGATTACGCTGGCGTTGACCGCATTGGCAAGCATCCTCGGATTCGAATCGGCGCTGGGTCTGTCGGGCGGCCATCGCGAGGCAGAAGGCATCGCGCGCTGGTTTCTGCAGCAGCTCGAGCCTGCCGGTGCGGCGACAGCCGCCGCGCGGCCCCGGCTGAAGACCGCGGCTGGTCATGAATAGCGCACCCCCCGCAGGTGAATCCTGGGCCGCGATCGCGCCGCTGCGCGAACGCACCTATCGCCGCATCTGGTCGGCCAGCATCCTGTCGAATTTCGGCCAGTTGATCCTGGGCGTCGGCGCCGCCTGGGAGATGACACGCCTCACCTCATCGGCCAGCATGGTCGCGCTGGTACAGACGGCGTTGATGGTCCCGCTCATGCTGGTCTCGGTACCCGCGGGCGCCTTCGCCGATATGTTCGACCGGCGCAAGATTGCCATCACGGGATTGAGCTTCGCGTCATTCTGCGCGGCGATCCTGACCGCACTGGCGCTCAACGGACTGACGACGCCCTGGGTACTACTGTCTTTTTGCTCGTTGATCGGCGCCGGCGTTGCGCTCTACAACCCGGCGTGGAGCGCATCGATCAGCGAGCAGGTCACGGCCGAACATCTCCCGGCGGCAATCGCACTGGGTTCGATCAGTTACAACGTCGCGCGCAGCTTCGGGCCGGCGGTAGGCGGCGTTATCGTGCTGGCGGCCGGTGCCAAGGGCGCCTTTCTGACCAATGCGATCGCCTATCTGCCACTGCTGGTTGCATTCGTGCTCTGGCGGCGCAAGCACGTGGCGCCACGCCTGCCGCCGGAGCGTTTCGACCAGGCGATCATCGCGGGGGGACGCTACGCACTGCATTCGCCGCCGGTACGGGCGGCGATGATCCGGGCGGCGTCCTTCGGCTTCGCGAGCGCTGCGTCTTCCGCACTGGTGCCGCTGGTCGTCAGGAACATGCTGCACGGTAATGCCAGCACCTATGGTCTGCTGCTTGGATGCACCGGCGTCGGCGCCGTCATCGGCGCACTGCTGGTGAGCAAGTCACGCGAAGCGCTGAGCGCCGAGAAGGCGTACGCGCTGTGCGCGATCGTGGCCGGACTCGTCATCATGGTCGTCGGTGCCAGCCATACGCTTCTGCTGACTGCCCTTGTCATGACCATCGGTGGTGTCGTCAACATGCTGACGATCGCGCTGCTGAACGTCGGAGTGCAGTTGTCGATCCCGCGCTGGGTCGCCGGTCGCGCGCTGGCGGCGTTTCAGGCATCGCTGACAGGCGGCATCGCGGTCGGTGCGTGGTTCTGGGGCGATGTCGCGAGCCACCACGGGCTCACCTGGGCATTCCTGGCTTCGGGGGCACTGACGACGATCACGCCTTTGCTGGCCTTCATGAGTCCGCTGCGGCAACTGCGTCCTGCCGACCTTGAAATGATCGACATCGGGCGCGAACCGCAGGTCGCGCTTGCCATCACGGCACGCAGCGGCCCGATCGCCATCGAGATCGACTACGAGGTCGATCCGGATGAATCTCGCCGGTTCTACCAGGTGATGATGAAACTGCAGCGCGCGCGGCTGCGAAATGGCGCCTTCGAATGGTCGCTGGCCCGCGATCTCGCCGATCCGCGTCTGTGGACCGAGCGCTACCACCTGTCGACGTGGCTGGATTACGCGCGCCTGCGAAGCCGGTTCACCCACGCCGACCGCACCCTCCAGGCCGCCGCCGATGCCTTCGACCGGACCACCGGCGAACGCAGGATCCGCCGACGCCTGGAACGTCCATTCGGGTCGGTGCGCTGGGTCGCCGAAACCCCGGATACCAAGGACGAGACACTGCGGATATACGCACCCTAAGCCCCCCGTCGCCAGTCCCACCGTCGTCTGCGGAACCAGCCGGGTTCAGGTGGTCGGTCGTCCTACCGGCCAACCGGTGTTCTGCCACATCTGCGGCGTCGCCCACACATATTCGAAGTAATGACCGATGCTCTGGCGGGCATCGAGATAGATGAAAAGCAGACCGGGCACTTCACCTTCGAACGCGAGCGGCAGTCCCAGCTGCTCGATCTCCTGACGCATCGCCTGCTGATCATCGCGCCGTACGGCTATGTGATGAAAGCGTGGCGTCGGATCGGTCCGGTCCCGAGGCAGGAAGCTGACATAGTCATCGACGTAGCCGTCGATCGGCTCGATCAGTTCGATCTGCAACCCCCCGGTCCACGCCAGACACGCCTTGACGTGAACCTGCTTCGGGCCGTGCGGCGTCTTGAAGGGCATGTTCGGCTCGAACTGAATGTAATCATCGATGCCGAACCGCTTGCGCAGCATCTCCTTGGCCGATTCGATGTCGTGCGTCACGTACGCGTTCTGATAGTGACCCTGCATGAACTGCATGCTGTTCGTTCCTTCGAGCTGGGGTTGGGTGCGTCCTGAGACTAGTGTGCTCGCGCCGCCGTAGTCACCGGACCCGGGACCCGGGGCTGCTGCCGTTGCAGGCAATCCTCATTTCCAGCCGGGACATACCCTACACTTCGTCTTGACCGCAAGATGGCGGCACAGGCAAAGCGGGTCACGACATGACGACATCTACCAAGAAAATCCTGGAAGAACTGGCGGATCGCGAAGCGATACGCGAGTGCCTCTATCGCTACTCTCGAGGGGTCGACCGTCTCGACGCCGAGATGCTTCGCAGCGCCTACTGGCCGGACGCCGTGGACAACCACCTGAGCTTCACCGGCAACGCCGAGGAATTCATCGCCTGGTCGTTCCCGATCATGAAGACGATGGATCAGACGATGCACATGATCGGCAACATTCTGATCGACATCCAGGGCAACTTTGCCGATGCCGAATCATATTTCTATGGCTATCAGCGTATCAACACCGAAAGTGGCAAGGCCGATGTGATCGCCGGTGGCCGGTATATCGACCGGTTCGAGAAGCGCGGCGACGAATGGCGTGTGATCAAGCGCCTCGTGCAGACCGACTGGTTTCGCAACTATCCCGATTCCGCGGATTGGGCAAAGGGCCTGCTGGGACTGCAGATCGACATCGGCGGCCGTTTTCCGGACGATCCGAGCTACAAGCGTCTCAACCTGAAGTAGCGCACAGAAGCTTCAGCCCCGCCCGATCGGCCGCGTGACCGCGACGGTCGCGCCGAAACTCGGCAGCGCCGCAGAGTGCTTACCCTCTCCACCGGCGACGAGCACGAGGATATCGTCCGGATGCGGCACCAGGGGAATCAGCGCCTCACCGGGTAATGCGTTGAACTGCGCTGGCCAGTCGCGCATGCCATACATGCCGCCGCGCGCCAGCTCATCGTGCCGCCGACTGGTGGCACGATGCAGGAATTCGCGCACCTGCGACAGCGACCAGCCGCTGCTGGCGATGCTGGCGGCATGTTCCGGACCCAGGATCAACATCACCTGTTTGCGTCCGTGCCACGCAATGAACCAGGGATTGCCGCCGAGCGTTCGCAGCACATCCGCAGCGACGTGCAATATGCCCTCCGCGTCGCCGTGCTCGTGATCATTGATGTTATGCGGCGGCTCGCCGCCGAACACCGTCACCGCGTCGGCATCCGCTGGCAGCCCGCGCTCGGTGACGAAAGGACGCCATGGCGACGCGTCGCTGTTCTCGGCGATACAGAAGCTGAATTTGCTGGGCGCACCCTGCGTGGAGCGATCGGCAGCGCCGGCAATGGCGCCGCCAATGTTCCACAGGATCAACCTGACCGCACGGCCGATGACCGCATTGGCCATCGATCCGGGCCCGAACGTACCGGCGCCGGCATTCATATGCAGCGCTTTGGCGATCGGCCCATGAACGATCAGTAACGGCGCCACGGGGTGTGTGGTCGCCTGCACGGACGCGAGGTTGAATGCCGGATCGAGCATCGCATCGACTGCGGCGATGAGCACCGGCATGTACTGCGGCCGGCAGCCGGCCATGACGGCGTTGACGGCGATCTGCTCGACCGTCGCAAGGCCACCGCGAGGTGGCACAACACCGATCTGCTCGCCCGCAGCGCGTCCGGAACCGGTAACCATCGCCGCGACTGCCTCCGGTGTTGGAGCAATCAGCGGCAGCCCGTCGCTCCACTGCCGCACGAAGAACCATTGCTGCAATTGCGCTGGATCGGCAGGCACACTCACACGCTGCGCCGAGGCTATCGCCTGCGGCTGTGCCGTTGCGGGCGCCTTTCGAAGTTGCTCGCGAACGCTCTCGTACAGTTTCACCGCGCGCTCGATCAGTTGTTGATCCGACAGACCGCCGAGCGGGTGCGTGAACACCGCGATGCGCGCGTCGGGCAGACCGAGAGAGCGCCCGTCGGAACGAGCCTTCGGGTAGAACGCGGATGAGGCAAGTGCCACGGTCGCTACACCGCGGCGTTCGAGCTCAGTGAGGTCGTGGAGACTCCACGACGAACAGGACCCTCAGTCGGCTGAACCGGTCAGCACCAGATCGGCCGACAGCGCGATCCGGTCCAGCAGATCTGTCCCGGCACCGACGGCCGGATTTTCCTTCCTGAAGTAGCCGATGCCCTGCATCGAATGCTCCGCCTGCAGCTTCTGCGCGACCAGCGTCGCCAGTCGATGAAAGTTCGGTTTGGAATTGTCCAGGATCGCCAGCCGGCGGCCCTGCAACGATCCCACCGGCGTGCATTGCAGCGGTGCGAGCTTCTGAACCTGGCCCGCGGGGTCAAGTACCTCGATCGTCGTCATGTCCATATGTGTGAACCTAAGTCCATGAAAACTAGTGATTTTTGATGATGTATGGGAGCTGAGCCGAAAGCAAGGTCATCGCGCTTCGCGAGGCACGTCATTGCACTCTGGGACACTTATCGAGCAGGCCCGGTCCTGGTGGGACCGCGTCAGCGCACACCGGCGTTCGCGAGTTGCATTAGGCCAACGTCACCGTAGCGCAGCGCTTCAACGAGCGCAGCAGGGTCGCTGCCACTTGCGCGATCTGGCGTCGCATACGGCTGGCGGGACCGCCGACCACGATCGAGATCGGCCGATCGCGCAGCTTTGCCGGCAACGCAACGCCGACCATGTCCGCGGCGTAGCCTTCGACGTTTTCATGCCAACCGCGGCTCGCGGCGCGCTTGATCTCCGCTTCGACCTGCTCCGCGTTCGTCAGCGAGCGGTGACAGTATTCGGTGTATTTGATCTTCCTGAGCAGCGTAGCCCGTTCGCGCGTTGAGTACTGCGACAGCAGCGCCCTGCCGCCCGCAGTTACGTGAATAGGCATCTGATAGCCCACATCGGCTGTGAAGCGGATCAGCTCCGGCGACTGCACCACATACGAGAGCACGGCATTCACACCGGCCGGTGCACAGATCGCGACCGTCTCGTTGGTCTCCCGCGCGACCTCGTTGACGGCCTCGCACAAATCCTCCGGCAGTTGCTCGGTTTCGGCAATCGTCGTCAGCAACGACAGCCATCGCTGACTTGGATAGAAACCGGCACGCGGCCGTGGTTCATACAGGAAGCCGCGCTGCGTCAGCGTCGTCAGCAGATTGAACGTACTGGAGCGTGGCCAGCCCATCGACGATGCGACCTCGGCCAGGTTCGCGGGTTTGCGGTTACGCGCGAAGAACTCAAGCAAGTCCAGCACGTTGGCCGCCTGTCGAACGATCATCGCGCACCTCCAACCATCAGAAGAAATCCGTATACCATGTCTTGTATTCCTCATGTCCCGGGACATCGGCGGCATTCGCCCGTCCGTCAATCACGACCTGCACGACAGCAGGTTTGCCGCTCGCCAGCGCGCGCCGGACCGCGGGCGCGATATCCTCGCTGCGATCGACGTACTCGCCGTGCGCGCCGTACCCTTCGGCGATCCGGTCCAACCGCACCTGGCTGCCCCAATGCGCTTCGGTCTCGTTCGATTGTAGACCCAGCGTGCCGCGATAGCCGCGCACTTCCAGGCCCCACGCGAAGTCACAACCTATGATGCATAGCACCGGCAAGCCCTTGCGCACCGCGGTCTCCAGCTCCGAGGTGTGGAATAGAAACGCCGAGTCGCCACTGATGAGCACCACGCGTCGCTCGTTGCCGACCGCCAGCTGGGCGCCGATGGCATAGGGAAGCCCGGTTCCGAGGTGGCCAAAATTCTGGTTCCAGATCGAATCGCGCGGCGATACCTGCGAGTACGTCCAGCTGAAGATATTGATCGCACCGCCATCGCGGACCAGCACCGCATCACGCGGAATGGCGCCAGTTGCTTCGATCATGAAACGCGCCGGATGTATCGGCGAGGAAGTTGTCGGCGCGGACGCAACGAAGCCGGCGCGATAGTCCGCATGCATTTTGATCCAGGCATCGACCTGCGAAGCACGGGGTCGCGGTTGACTGCCGAGCGCCTGCAGCAGCTGCGGAACGATATCGCGCAGGTCGCCGATCAGTGGCACGTCTATCGGCCGGTTCACGCCGATCGCCAGCGGATCGCACTCGATGTAGATCCACTTGCGATCGACCCGGCCCCTCGCCCAGTGACCACGAACCCCGTTCTGCACCGGCTCACCGATCTCCGTGCCGATGGCGATGACGAGATCGGACTGCACGATTGCTTCGATTCCTGCGGGCGAAAAACCGCATGGAAAAGTTCGATCCTCGGCGCCTTCCAGGTAGGAGCTCACCGGATAGGTATGAATTACCGCGCACTGGAGCCGGTGCGCGAGTGCCGCCAGCACTTCGTGCGCACGCGCAGTGAAAGCACCCTGCCCCACCAGTAGCAACGGCAGCCGGGCGGCCTCGATCAGCGCCACCGCAGCCTCGATCTCGGCGGCGCCTGCCGTCCGATGCAGCAGACGGTAGTTCGCGGGAGCCGGCGCTGGCGGCGCGGCGATCTGCGCCTGCATCGCGTTCATCGGTATCTCGATGAAAACCGGTCCCGGCGTCCCGGACAGGGCGCGACGAAACGCCTCGCGGATGATTTCGTCGGTCTGCTCCGGGTACTCGATGACGCC
>DATBAM010000113.1:0-3801 GCA_036271535.1 Steroidobacteraceae bacterium
ACGCGTTGTTCGAATCTTTGATCAGATTGTTGAGCACGGCGACGCGGCCCTGGTTCACGCGGTCGATGGTAACGCGAAATGCCCTGAAGTCGGAGTGCGTCAGATCGATCTTGACGTTGACGAGTTGCGCCGCAGAACCACCGATGGTCGTCGCGATGGCTGCGTTCGGTCCCACGTGCGTGGCCTGCAGATTGACGGTGACGGTGGCGGTGGCCGCATCGACGGGCTGGTCGGTCACCTGCTGGTGCAGTGCCGTGACCTTGCGGGTCTGATCGGTGAGCTGGCGGTTGAGGATCAGCAGCGATATGCCCAGCAGCAGTACCAGGCCGGACAGCGCCGCCGGAATATAAGGTCGCTCCCAGAACTGCTTCGGTTTGTCCTGCCAGGGCTCCGGCTTGCCACTGGCTTCGAGCAGACGCAGGCCCGTGTGGACGCGTTCGGGTAGGCCGATCTCATCCAGGATTTGTGGATTCTCACGGCAGAAGCGTTCGAACACGGTCGCCCCGCGCACCGGAAGGCGTCCGGACAAATACAGTTCGACGATATGGTTGCGGGCGATGAATTCACGATCCATCACCGGCGGAACGGTCACCGTATCCGGATTGGGTACCTTGCGCGCACTCGCAGCAGCGGCGGGATGCGGTGTGTTCGCCGCCGCCGCGGGCTTCGCGGCTGCAACGGTAACGGGTGGCTTCGCGGCCGGTGCGGCCACCGGCGTCGGACGGGCGGCGGTCTTGGTCTGCGGCTTCAATACGGGCACTGATGCGGTGGCCGGGGCAGCCGGCTGCGCCGTCGGAATGGTGCTGCTTCTCGCCGTGGCATCCTCGAAGGAATCCAGCTCCGGCATCAGATCGGCATAAGGGTCATCGCTGATGAGGACCTTGGTTGCCGCCGCGCGGGTCGTGGCAGCCATGTGACGATCGGTCAATTTCGGCGCGGCAACCGTTTTGCGGCCCGAGCCGGCCGCCGCCGCAATGGCCGCGTTGGTGAGGCGTGCATCGACCGCGGAGCTTTCGAGCAGCTCCATGTCCGGGACCAGCGCCAGCAGGTCGTCCTGCGACGGCGAATCCACGGGCAATTCTTCTGCACCGTCAGGAGTTGAATGAGGGTTCGACTGCGGGGACATCAGCGCAAGCTCTTTGCAATCCGCATTGATCCAGGTTTGCATCGTGACCGGTTGCAATCAGGGAACCTAGCGGCTACTTCACAGAACCAGCGCGCGACGGCCGAGTGCGAACTGCGTCTCAATTGGCCGGCCGCAGGCTCGCCATGCCTGCGTGCCGGATCACATCCGATTGAGGCCGTCTCTGTTAGCTTCGAGCGACTTAGGCTTGGGCGCGCAATTGAACTGCCATGCTCGGTGACGACGACTCGCATATCGCCACATCCGGAAGACCACTGCTTCCGCGACGCTTTCCCGAACCCATCGAATCGGACTATGTCGAATTCAGTCTGCGGGTATTCCGTCCGGGGATCCGTGCCTGGCATACCGCGGTGCTGTGCGTCGCGGCGGTGCTGCTGAGCGGCGAAAGCCTGTTGTATCTGGCCGGCCATCATGATCTGTCACTGCCGCTGTCGGTGCCGGAAATGGGCTTGCTACGGCTGTGGTTGCTCGGCATCGCGATCACCTGCCGCGTAGTCATGTGCGCGCTCGCGTGGCGGGCCGACTTTTCGCGCGCCTACGGCAAAGTAGTGATGCCGCTGACGCTGCTCGGTCATATCTGTCTCAACGCCGTGTTCGTCCGCGCGATTCTCGGCTCCCATCCTGAATTCCTGTCGGCGGTTGCGGTGTGCGCCTTTGGCGCGAGCTTCCTGAGCGGCCTGCAGTTCCGACAGTCGCTGCTGGTCAACTTTGCCGTGGTGTGTGTGGCGATCGTCAGTGCCGTGCGAGAGCCATTGCCGGTCGCGACGATCGGTTCCGTCATCGGGCAGATCACCTTTGCGATGCTCATGGCGAGTGTCGTCGCGATTGCACTGGAGCGTTCCGTGCGCAGCGTGTACCTCGAAAATCGCCGCGTCGGTGAGATGGCTTCGCGCGATGGGCTCACCGGACTGAAGAACAGACGCGCCTTTGACGAGCATCTGCGACGGGTGTGGCAGTTGGCCCAGCGCGACGGACGCTGCCTGGCCGTCATGCTGATCGATGTCGATTTCTTCAAGGCCTACAACGACAGCCTCGGACACCAGGCCGGGGATGCGGCCCTGCAGAACATCGCGAACGTGGTGGCGGCGACGGCGCGACGGCCGCTGGATCTCTCGGCGCGCTATGGCGGCGAGGAGCTGGCCATCATTCTCTATGACGTATCGCGCGAACATGTCGCGCTCGTGGCCGAGGGCGTGCAGCGCCGGGTCGAAGCGCTCGGGATGCGGCATCCCAGTTCGACGGTCTCGCCCGTGGTGACCGTGAGCACCGGTGCGGCCTTCGTTCGCCCAAGCTCGGAACGCAGCCCACAGGGGGCCATCATGCTGGCCGATCGGGGCTTATATGCCGCAAAGAATGCGGGACGCAACCGCTCCACGATTCTGGATCGCGAGCAGGAAGCGATCACGACCGGAGTCTTCGCCATGAGCGAGGCGCCGCTCGCCAAAGTCGCCTCACGCTGAGGCCGGCCCAAGCCTCCGGGCCGCCGAGCCCTTCGTCAGTTCTTTCCTGCCGGCTTCGCGGGCCATTCGGCGAGCGTATCGAGCACGCTGCTGTCGGGCGTCTTCTCCACCGCCGCCTGATCCCCGAAGTGCATGAGCAGGTCCGATTGCGCCCGATATGCCGGCCATGCCGCAGCGCCCTTGCAGTCCGGTACGCCGCTGCGCGCGAATCCGATCCAGCATGCGTGCATGACTGCGGTCACTTCGTTATCAGCCTGCGACAGCGGCAGAGTTCCCCACGTGGAAAAGACATACGGAATCTCCGAGCCGTGATCGGCTCCGGCGCGCCTGGCCCGCAGCAGGCTCAGCACGTAGCTGAACCGATACAGGTAAGTAGGTGCCGCTCCGGTCCGATGTGCTGCGATCCAGCGCGCGCGCGTCGCGAAGCGCAGATCGCGGAACAATGACCGCGCCAGATCCGTGTCCGATTCAGATGCTGATCCGTAAAGGGTGCGCAGCTTTGCGAAATCGACGCCCTTGAAATCCTCGAGATTCGGATTTGCGCCGAGCAGCGAGCCCTCGTTATCGTTCGAGCCGATGATTAGCGGCACGTTGGCACCCTGTCCGTGCGACAGCGCCACTAGCGGTGGCTGTTGCAGCAGTACCCCGTCGATCACCGGATCAATACTCAAGCGCGCCTTCGGGTCGACGAGTTGCTCTATCGGTATGGCGCGCAACTGCGCGCCTGTCGCCCGTTCCCCAGGAAGACCAAGCGCGCTCGCCGTGCGTGCGCCGGTATCGCTCGCCTGCGCAAGCGTCGGCCATTCGTCTTCCAAGGGAGCTGATTCGACGATGGCTTTTTGGAACAGGCCCTTCGCAGCGGGTGCGGTCAGAAGCGCCACGGTGTCCATGGCACCCGCCGATTCGCCGAATACAGTGACATTGCCCGGGTCACCGCCGAAAGCTGCAATGTTGCGATGAACCCACGCGAGCGCGGCGACTTGGTCGAGCAGACCGAAGTTCGCCGTCGCGCCGCCGGCCGCCTCGCGCGTCAGCGCCGGATGAGCGAAAAAGCCGAGCAGGCCGAGACGGTAGTTGAGGGTCACGAGCACTACACCGTCATGTGCGAATGCGCTGCCGTCGTAGTACGACCCGGCCCCGGTGCCCTGAGTATTGCTGCCGCCGTGGATCCATACCATCACCGGGGCGGCCTTCACC
>DATBAM010000114.1:0-15278 GCA_036271535.1 Steroidobacteraceae bacterium
TCTGACTGCGGTGAGCGGTGAGGGGGAAGCCGTCGTGACCCCGCCACCCGCGGTCGGCTGGCCGATCCGGCTGGAATTCTCGGTGCAGCCCGGGGCCTTTACCCACCTCGAAGTTCTGGCCGCGCAGCGGGTCGTCTATCAGGTGCCGGCGGCAGGAAAAGTTACCGTCTTCAGGCTCGATCCCAGCGCCCTCAAGCCGTCGACGCCCGCGATCACTCTCCGATGGAGTGCGGCTGCCGGCTCGGAACACTGACCAGCGGCTGCGCCGGGTCATCGAGATTGGCGGCCGTCAGGGCGCCGCCCCAGATACAGCCGGTGTCGAGCCCGAGGATACCCGGCTCGCGGTGAAGGCCGAGCGCGGACCAGTGCCCGAAGATGACCCGTACATCGGCGCTGGCCCGCTGCGGTGCCTGAAACCATGGGATCAGCGGCTTGTGTGCCGATTCAGGTTTGCCCTTCTGTTTGAACTCGACCCGGCCCTCCGGCGTGCAGAAGCGCAACCGGGTCAGCACGTTGATGGCAAACCGCAGGCGTTCCTGGCCGGTGAGGTCCGCACGCCAGTGAGCGGGCTCGTCGCCATACATGCCTGCCAGGAGTGCGCGTGGGTCGCGGCGCAAGGCAGCCTCGACTTCCTGCGCCAGTTGCACGGTGAGCGCACAGGTCCACTGCGGCACGATGCCGGCGTGCACCATCAGGTCGCCGGCAACGGGATCGACGTGCGCCAGTGGCCGGTGCAGCAGCCACTCGATCAGTGTGTTGCGGTCGGGAGCATCCAGGATTTCCTGGAGAGTGTCGCTCTTGCGCAGCCTGGCACCGGTCAGTGCGACCGCCAGCAGATGCAGATCGTGGTTACCGAGCACGCTGACGGCGTTGTCGCCGAGCGATCGGACGAAGCGCAGTGTTCGCAACGACAGTGGTCCGCGGTTGACCAGATCGCCGACGAACCAGACGCGATCGCGGTGGAGCGAGAAATCGATCTTGCGGAGCAACTCTTCGAGCTCGTCGCAACACCCCTGGATGTCCCCGATCGCCCAGCGCACGGGCTCTAGTGCAGCATGCCGGGCATCGCCAGGCGAAACGCCGGAATCGGCGCCTCGAAGCTTGCGCCGTCGTCGGTCACCATCTGATAGCTTCCCTGCATCGTGCCGACCGGCGTCTCCAGCACGGCGCCGCTGGAATAACGGAAACCCTGTCCGGGCTTCAGATAAGGCTGCTCGCCGACGACGCCTTCGCCTTTGACTTCCTGCACGCGGCCGTTGGCATCGGTGATGATCCAGTGCCGCGTCAGCAGTTTGGCGGGGGCGTCGCCCTCGTTGCGAATGGTGATGGTGTACGCGAACACGTAGCGCTGTTCGCGCGGCTCGGACTGGTCGTCGAGATAACTCGTCTCGACCTCGATGTTGATCCTATTGCGCACCACTGACTAGATGATCATGGCACGCGTACCGCCAGCACATCGCAGGTGGCACCGTGGAGCACGGTATCTTCGGTGTGGTTGACGAGTATCGACAGGCCGTGACGCTCGCGGCCGCCCAGCACGATCAGGTCACACTGCTGCGCACGGGCACAGCGCAGGACCTCGCTCTTGGCAGAGCCTACCTCGACACTGGTGGACTGCGACGGCAACCCCATGGACGCGGCGAGCGCCGCGAGTTTCGTACGAGCGTGGGAGATCAATTCGTCGTCGATCTGCATCGCCGGCACCATTGTGTCGCCCATCGGTACAGGCGGTACGAACTCCACCACGTGCAGCAGATGCAGACTGCCGCCGCCGATGCGCGCCATGTCGGCGGCGCGCTCGGCGACCGCGCGGCTGCTGTCGGTCAGGTCGACGGCGGCAAGAATGCGTCGGTAGGGGGCGATGGCAGGCATGGCGCTAGTGAAACACAGCGGCTGCTGCCTGCGCCAGCGCGCCGAACTGTGGCGGGGACAGCGTTTCTGCGCGAACCCCGGGGTCGATGCCGACAGCCTCGATCTGTTCCGCACTGAGGTAGGTGCGCAGCGAATTGCGCAGTGTCTTGCGCCGCTGGTTGAAGGCCGCGCTGACGATGCGCGCATAGAACTCCGATCGCGACCACTCGGCCGGTGCCGATCTGATCGACAGTCGCACCACGCTGGAATTCACCCTCGGCACTGGCCGGAAGGCACCTGCACCGACATCCAGCACGCGCTCGGCACTCGTGCGTGCCGCCAGCATCACGGTCAGTCGACCATAATCGCCGCTGCCGGGCTCGGCAACTATCCGGTCGACGACTTCCTTCTGCAGCATGAAATGCATATCGCTGATGACGTCGGCGGCTTCCGCGAGGCGGAACAGCAGCGGCGTCGATATGTTGTACGGCAGATTCCCGACGACGCGCAACGCGGTGCCGCGCTGCCGGGCGAGGGCATGCCAGTCGAACGTCAGCGCGTCGGCCTCGTGCAATGTGAAGCCGGCCGAGGCGGCGTAGCGCTCGCGCAGCATGGCTGCCAGGTCGCGGTCGATTTCGACGGCGTCGAGCCGGGTGGCCGCGGTCAGCAACGGGCCTGTCAACGCGCCCTGTCCGGGTCCGATCTCCACCACGGCATCGCTGGTCTGCGGTGCGATCGCCGCAACGATCCGTTCGATGACGGCGGGGTCATGCAGGAAGTGCTGACCGAAGCGTTTGCGGGCGCGATGTGGACTCAAGGGCTCTGATCCGACGCGGCTCGGCGGCTCGCCATGTGTGCCGCCAGCTCGATCGCTGCCAGCAGGCTCCCGGCATCCGCCCTACCAGTGCCGGCCAGATCGAGCGCCGTGCCATGATCCACCGACGTGCGTACGATCGGCAGTCCGAGCGTTACGTTCACCGCATTGCCGAAGCCTGCGTGCTTGAGCACCGGCAGGCCCTGATCATGGTACATGGCGAGCACCGCATCGTAGGGCGCCAGATGACGCGGGACGAAAATCGTGTCCGCCGGGAATGGCCCCTCGACATTCAGTCCCTGCGCTTGCGCCTGAGCTATCGCCGGCGCGATGACGCGCAACTCCTCGTCGCCCAGTACTCCCCCCTCGCCAGCGTGTGGATTGAGGCCGCACACCGCGATGCGGGGCTGCGGCAGACCCCAGAAGTGCCGCAGATCGTGCGCCAGAATCGTGAGCACCTGGACGAGCCCGTCGATAGTCAGCGCATCGCTCACCGCCCGCAGCGGCAGGTGGGTGGTGGCCAATGCCACCCGCAGGCTCGATGCCGTCAGCATCATGACCGGCAACGCAGCGTGCGTTCGCGCGGCGATGTATTCGGTGTGCCCGGTAAAATCGAACCCTGCCCGGTGGATCAGGCTCTTCTGTACTGGCGCGGTTACCATGGCGGCGAATTCACCGCCGAGGCAGCCGTCCACGGCGCGATCGATCCAGTCCAGCACCTGCCGTGCATTACGTGGCTCGAGGCGGCCGGGCACGCTCGGCAAGGCGAGCGGACGATGCAGTACGCACAGGGTATGCGCGTCGACCGGTATCGACTCAGGACCGGCATAGTCGCAGAGAGTGACCGAGACCCCCAGCATCCGCGCGCGTGACTGCAATAGATCGCGATCGGCGATGCAGACCAGCGGCCACGGCCTCGGCATGCAGGCAGCCGCGAGGCACAGGTCCGGACCGACCCCCGCGGGCTCGCCCGCCGTCAGGGCGATCAGAGTCGTACTTCTACGTACGATTCGTCGCGGATCTGCTGCAGCCACAGCTCCGTGGCCTCTTCGACACGGCTGTCGCGCAGTGCGGTGTAGGCACGCTCGCGCGCCGCCTCAGCGGTGTTATCGAAATCACGCTTGCCCAGCAGTTGCACGATGTGCCAGCCAAACGGCGTGCGGAACGGCGGGCTGATCTCGCCCTCCTTGAGCTTTTCTGCCTGGGCGGCGAATTCCGGCACAAAGGTCGAGGCTTCCTCCCAGCCCAGATCGCCGCCATTGATCGCGGATCCGGGATCCTGCGAGTAGGTCTTGGCGAACACCTGGAACTCTTCCTTGCCCGCCAGGATCTGTTCGCGCCAGCGCGCGAGCCGCTGTTCGACCGTCGCATCGTCCTCGACTTCCGTCGGCTTCAGCAGGATGTGTCGCAGGTGCATCTGCTTGATGATCTGCGGGCCGCCGGCGCTGCGCTCATCGTTGAGCTTGACGATGTGGAAGCCGCTAGGCGTCTGCATGACGTCGCTGACCTGCCCCGGCTTCATGCGGGCAATGGCATCGGCCAGGAAGGTCGGAAGCTCGGTGCCCTTGCGCCAGCCGAGCGAGCCGCCGTCCAGCGCCGTCTCGCTCTGGGAATAGGTCACTGCGAGCTTGCTGAAATCTTCGCCGTTGCGGGCCCGTTCATCGACATCGTGCGCGAGCTTCATCGCGGCTGCCAGCTGCGCCGGTTTCGCGTCCTGCGCGAGCGAAATCAGAATATGTGAAACGTTATATTCGTTCGATGCCGAGGCCGTCTTCTTCTCGTGCTCCAGATATTGGTCGAGCTCGTGCGGAGTGACGGTGATACGAGTGACCACATCGCGCTGGCGCAGCATCTGGCGCGCGATCTCGCGCTTCAGGTCGGCGCGATAGGTACTGTAGTCGACCCCTTCCGCGGCCAGGCGTTCGGGCAGCTGCTCCAGCGTCAGATGCTGGCGCTGAGCGATGTCCGTCAGTGCGCCGTTGACCTGCTCGTCCGATACTTTGATGCCGGCATGATCGGCATGCTGCGCCTGGATCTCGTCGAGAATCAGCCGATCCAGCACCTGAGTGCGCATGACGTCTTCGGGAGGTAGCGCCACTTTCTGGGCACGCAGCCGCGATTCGATCTCCCGGACCTGCGCGTCCAGTTCGCTCTGCAGTACCACGCCGTCATTGACCACGGCGACGATATTGTCGAGCAGCTGACCCTGGTCGGAGAGTTGCTTGGCGCCCAGCAGCGTACTCACCGAGCACATGGCCGCCCATGCGATCGTTGTCAGAACACTGCGGGATAGCCTCGGGGACATCGCTAACTCTCGGAAATTACTGATGGTTGGAGGACGCGGAGTATCCTCGAATGGATTGCTCAAGGAAAGTGCTCACGCCGCTTCCCGTACCGACCCCACCATTTCCGACACTGGACAGACCGGTGAGTTCCACCTGCAGCGAGACGCCGGTGTCGCTCTGGCCGGTGCGGGTACTGATCGAATGCTGCGCGATGGCCCGGATGCGCCAGCAGGAGCCGCGGTACTGGATACCGGCAAAGTCCTCGATGCTGCCCGGACGGGCGGCCGGGGTCGTGGTCACGATCGGCGCGTTAACGGCCGGCGGATTGGCGGGAATAATGGTGTCCGTCGCGGTCGGGGCGCGGAACAGCGAGTAGACCGCTCGCGCATAGATATCCCAATGATGGCTGACCGGCCATGCGGCGGAGCCGTCGATCTGTTGCAGCACGCCATACCGATAGAGATAGCCGACGTTGACCACGGACTGGTTGTTCGCCAGATACTGCAGCATCAGTTCCGTCTGCTCGATCTGATTGCGGCTCGGACTGGACGCGACGTCCGCCTGCACGTTCCAGTGACGGTAGGCGGTCAGGTTGATCTCGGCGATCAGGCTGGAGGTGCTGTGGGGTTGAAGCGTCTGATCCGGCGCCGTCACCAGCGGCTGCTGCAGGTAGAACACCTCCGCAAGGGTTGCGCTGAGGTAGCGGGCGCCGCTGGCGTTGCTGAACCACTGGGTCGTCGCGCCCACGGTGAGCGAATTGGAATCGCCGATCCGGTCGATGCCGACGAACCGGTTCGGGCGGAACAGTTCGATGGTGTTGAGATCCGGGGTGGCACTGTCGAATACCGGCAGGCTGCTCTGATCCCGATAAGGGATATAGACGTACATGACCCGGGGCTCGAACGTGACGCTGCGACCCTCGCTCGCCGACGTCTGGCGCTCGAATTGCAGACCGGTATCGACGTCGACGATCGGCAGCGCGCGTCGCGGGGAGGTATCGAGCGCGCGATGATTGATCGCCTCGTACTGGGTGCGCTCAGACTCGGGAATGTCCTGTAGTTCGTACTGCGTAAGATCGAAGCCGACGCTCGGGCGAAAGAAGTAGCCGGGACCCGAGACATCGAGCCCTGCCTGTGGTCGGGCGTTGAGCCGCCAGCCATTGACGGCGGCACTCAGGGGAAATTGTGCATCCTGGATTTCGGCGCAATTCGGCGGATGGCCATCGATCTGCGCAGGTGTTCCCGCCGGAGTCGTGGCGGTGAACGGATCGCAGGAGCGGGTGAAATCGACCACCTCGCTGTCCAGTGACAGGGTCAGCAGCGGCCAGCGCGCGGGTGACCAGGCGCCCTGCGCGGCGATACGCGGTAACTCCATGTACGGACGCTCGGGTTCGATCAGGTTGATGGTGTCCAGCGTCTGGTAGCTCTGCAGCCGCGCGCTGAGGTTCCAGATGTCGTCGCGATGCGAGACCTGCAATCGTCGCGCCAGGAAAGGGGTGCTGGTGGACTCGGTACCCTGGGTGAAGTCCTCGAAGTATTCCACGTCGCTGACGTTGGCCACATCGAGATCGACGCGGGTGTTGAACGGCAGTTTCAGGCGGTTGAGCAGCTGCACGTAGGTGCGGTCCTTCTCCCCGAAACGCTGGTCGTCGGGCAGGAAGTTGCCGTTGAAGGTGCCGGTGTCCGAGTGGCTCAGGTATCGATACTGCAATCCCGCGTCCAGTCCACGCAGCGCATAGACGGTGGGGGTGATGGTCGCGTCCTGGTTGGGCGCAATGTTCCAGTACCAGGGTGCCGCGACCGTGAAGCCGTTGGGACTGGAGGTGCTGATTTCAGGGAAGAGGAAGCCGCTCTTGCGCGCGTCGCTCAGCGGAAACGAGAGCCAGGGCAGATACAGGACCGGCACGTCTTCCACTTCGAGCCGCACGCCGCGAGCGACGCCTTGACCGGCGCCGGTGTCGAGCGTCATCTCGCGCGCCCGCAGGCGCCAGTCGGCCTTCGGCGGCGGGCAGCTGGTGTAGAGCACGTTGTGCACCGTGATGACGTTGTCCGGTGTCCACGCGATCGTGTCGGCGTTACCGTAGCCCGGCTGCTGCTCGAAACGAAACTGCGCGTGACTGAACATGGCACCGTCGTCGGCGTAGCGGCCGGCGTCACCCTGTACCATCACGATCGGATTGCGGAAGCGCACCTGGCCGACGGCGTTCATGGTATTGCTGGTCCGGTCGTGCGTGATCTGATCGGCCTGCAGCTCACGATCGCCCATGTGAACATCGACGTTGCCGGTCAGGATCGAAAAACCGTTCGCCAGATCGACCGACAGGTCATCCGACGTGGACGTGATGTCGTCAGTGAGCTGAAATGTCTTCCCGGCCCGAGCGCTGGCTGCGGGCGTCGTGCTGGCGGCGGCCAGCGCCGGCATCAGATAGCCGAGCGACGCGCCGCACGACGCTGGCGAATCCGCTGTCTGTGCATGGGCCGTGACCGATCGGAGCATCGGTAAGCAACAGAGCGCGGCCAGCAGCAGCGCGCGCAGAGGCGGCAAGGCAGTCATGTGATTCGCATTATAATGACCATTCAACGATGCAACTGACAGACACTGACGAGCGCATAGCGCTTCTTCGCACCTGGCTGACCTCGGAGCTTCGGCTTACCGTCGAGCGGCTCGAGCCCGCGTCCGCCGATGCCAGCTTCCGGCGCTACTTCCGCTGCTGGAGTTCGGACGGCCAGACCCGCGTCGTGATGGATGCGCCGCCCGACAAGGAGGACGTGGGTCCGTTCCTGCAGGTCGCGGCGCTCCTCGAGCGATGCGGCGTACACGTCCCGCACATCGAGGCGGCCGACGGTCCCCGCGGGCTGGTGCTGCTGGAGGACCTGGGATCGACCCCGTATCTGACGCAGCTGCGGGCCGGCTCGGACGCCGATGCCCTGTACGGTGATGCGATGGAGGCTCTGCGCCGCATCCAGGTCGGTGGCGCAGAGGCGGCGCGGCTGCTCAAGCCGTATGACGCCGAGGCGCTGCAACGGGAACTGGCACTGATGCCGACGTGGTTCCTCGATCGCCATCTGCAACAGAGCGCCGACGACGCGGACCGTGCGCTGATCGATCGCACTTTCGAGTTCCTGACGCGCGAGGCCCTGGCTCAGCCAGTGGTGTTCGTGCATCGCGACTACCACTCGCGCAACCTCATGGTCCTCCCCGAGCGTAATCCGGGCGTCATCGACTTTCAGGACGCGCTCGCAGGTCCGATCGGCTACGACCTGGTGTCGTTGCTTAAGGACTGTTACATCGACTGGCCGCGCGCGCGCGTCGAACAGTGGGTGTCGCGGTATCGCGCCTCGCTGCGCGCCACAGCATCGCTCGCCGGCGCCGACGACCGCGAGTTCCTGCGCTGGTTCGATCTGATCGGCGTCCAGCGGCACATCAAGGTTCTCGGAATCTTCGCCCGGCTGTGGTATCGGGACGGCAAGGATGGCTATATCGGCGATCTGCCCCGGACCCTCGACTATGTGCGTGACACCGCTCGCCGCTATCCCGAGCTTCATGCGTTCGGGGAGTGGATCGAGCGGCGCGTGATGCCGGGGTTCGGCGCGGCCAATGCTCGCGTACTGACCCACGCGCGCGCGTGAGTACGTTGCCCGCTGCAACAGGGACGGGACTTCGGGCCATGGTGCTCGCCGCCGGTCGGGGCGAGCGCATGCGGCCGCTGACCGACCATACCCCGAAGCCACTGCTGCCAGTGCGTGGCAAGCCGTTGATCGTGTATCACCTGGAGCGCCTGGCGGCGCTCGGGGTACGCGATGTGGTGATCAATCTCGCCTGGCTGGGCGGTCAGATCCGGGCCGCGCTCGGCGATGGCTCGGCATGGAATCTGCGCATCCAATACAGCGAGGAGGGTGGACAGGCGCTCGAAACGGGTGGGGGCATCTTTCAGGCGCTTCCCTGGCTGGGGCCAGCCCCTTTCCTGCTCGTCAACGCCGACGTCTTTACGGATTTCGATTTCGCTTCGCTGACGATTGCCGACGATGCACTCGGTCACCTGGTGCTGGTGCCCAACCCGCCGCAGCATCCGGACGGTGACTTCGCCCTGAATGACGGCCGCGTCCAGCTTCAGGGCACTCCGCGCTGGACCTACGGCTGCATAGCACTCTATCGGCCGGCCCTTTTCGAGGGCTGCACCGCGGGGAAATTCCCGCTCAAGCCGCTGCTCGATCGCGCCATCGCAGCTGGACGACTGCATGGCACGTGCTATCACGGACCATGGAGCGACGTCGGCACCGTCGAGCGGCTCGAAGCCCTGCGATAAGCGCCTGGGGGCGCCTTGGGCTACACTTCGCATACACCCATGGACACTTTCAAAGGCATCCCGGTGGTCGCAGGCGCGCCGACGCGCAGCGGTCAGAAATACGTGACCCCGCAAGGGTTTACCGCGATCAAGGACGGGATCAAGCAGGACGCTGCCGCAACCGCGGTCCACACCGGCAAGCCGCGTTGGCTGCGCGCACCGATGCCGGCCGGTCCGGGCTATGACTTCGTGCGGCGCACCGTGCACGAGCACCGCCTGTCGACCGTGTGCGAGGAGGCCAAGTGCCCCAACATCGGCGAGTGCTGGAATGCCGGTACCGCCACGGTCATGCTGATGGGAGCGGTCTGCACCCGTACCTGCCGTTTCTGCGCGGTAGACACCGGCAACCCGCGAGGCTGGCTCGACGCCGAAGAGCCTGCCAACGTCGCGCAGAGCGTCGCGCTGATGCGCCTGAAGTACGTCGTGCTGACGTCGGTCAATCGGGACGATCTGCCGGACGGCGGTGCTGCGCATTACGCCGCGTGCATTCGCGCCATCAAGGATCGCAATCGCGCGACCGCAGTCGAGGCGCTGACGCCGGACTTCCAGGGGATTCTCGAGGACGTCGAGACCGTGCTCGACTCGGGGCCCGAAGTGTTTGCCCAGAACATCGAGACCGTGCAGCGACTGACGCATCCGGTGCGCGATCCGCGGGCAAGCTATGAGCAGACCCTGGCCGTGCTGGCGCACGCGCGACGGCATCGTCCGCAGGTGCTGACGAAGACCAGCCTGATGCTGGGACTGGGTGAGACCGAAGCGGAAATCCTGCAGACCATGGATGACCTGCGTGCAATCGATGTCGACATCCTGACGTTGGGACAGTACCTGCGGCCGACAGTCAATCATCTGCCGGTACAGCGCTTCGTGACGCCGGAGGAGTTCGGGCGCTACCGCGACTGCGCGCTGGCGCGTGGATTTCGCGAGTGCGTCTCGGGTCCGATGGTCCGCTCGAGCTATCGGGCCGAGCAGGCGCTGGCGGGCAACAACGTCGGCCTGACGCTGACGGCGGACGCGGAGCGTTGAAGTGAGTGCTCTCGCTGCGGCTTCCGTCGTCGCAACTCCCGTTCAGGCACCGGTGCTTCGCTGGCTCGGGCTGGTCGAGTACGAACCGACGTGGCGCGCGATGCAGCGCTTCACCGACGAGCGTGGCGCCGATACCCCCGACGAGATCTGGCTGCTCGAGCATTCACCGGTGTTCACGCTCGGCATGAACGGCGATCGCAGTCACCTGCTATCTCCCGGCGATATACCGGTCGTTGCCATCGATCGTGGCGGACACGTTACCTATCACGGGCCAGGTCAGCTGGTCGTCTACCCGCTGATCGACATCCGGCGCGCCGCGCTGGGCGTGCGCGATCTGATCACGGCGCTGGAGCGGACCGTCATCGCCTATCTGTCCGACCGCGGCATCGTCGCCGTACTGCGGCCGCAGGCACCCGGCGTCTACGTGGACGAGCGCAAGATTGCCAGCGTCGGACTTCGCATCCGCCGCAACGGCAGCTATCACGGGCTGGCCTTCAACATCGACATGGACCTGAGACCGTTCCAGCGCATCAATCCGTGCGGCTATGCCGGCCTGACCATGACGCAACTGGCTGACTTCCGCACGGCCGATCCGCTCCCGGAGGTCGCAGCGTCGTTTGGCCCGCTGTTCTGCAAACAATTGCAGGCGATGCGTGAATCACGTTCCTGAGGAAAAGAAAATGCACATTGGAAGCACGACGGGCACTGCGCTGATGGCGATGGTACTGACCGCATGCCTGACACCCGCATGGGCCGCGGGTGATGCGGCACCGGTGCCGGCGTCGCTGCAGCCGCCGGCCGGGTCCGTCCTCAAGCTGAAGCTCGCCGCCAAGGGCGCGCAGATCTACCAGTGCCAGAAAACGGACCAGGGAACGCAGTGGAAGCTGCAGGGACCTGATGCGCAGCTCTACGACAGCCGCGGCAAGCAGCAGGCGAAGCACTACGCCGGGCCGACCTGGGAGGCCGCCGACGGCAGCAAGGTGACCGGCTCGGTGGTCGCACATGACGAGGGGCCCGATCGCGAGGCCGTGCCATGGTTGTTGCTGACGGCCACGAACAACAGTGGCTCGGGGCTGTTCGGCAATGTGCGCGCGATCCAGCGTCTGCACACGGTCGGCGGGAAAGCGCCGGCGGCGGCGTGCGGCGCCGGCAACGCCAACCAGGTCGAGCGCGTCGTCTACTCCGCCGACTATTACTTCTATACCGACGGCGCCACGCACTAGCGTCCCATGAGATCGCCGGGGATCGTCGTATTCGGTTTGAAGAAGGTGCGCGGCGAGGAATACTTTCTGCCGCCCGAAAAACTGCTGGTCGGTAATCCGAAGCAATGCATCTGGAACCACTACACCGATGCATCGGCAAAGTTCTCTGCCGGCGAGTGGTACAGCGACGTCGGCAAATGGAAGATCGCGTATACCGAGGAGGAGTACTGTCAGATCCTCGAAGGCGTGAGCATTGTCACGAGGGACGGCGGCCGGGCCGTCACGCTGATCGCCGGCGACCGGCTGGTGGTGCCGCGCGGATTCGCGGGGACCTGGGAAGTGATCGAGCCGACCCGCAAGACCTATGTGATCTACGAGGCGGGTGAGTGAGCGCGCTGCCCGTCATCTGCCTGGCGCGGGTCGAAGACGCCGCGACCATCGCGTTGATGTCGCGTCAATACATAGAGCAGGGACTCGGCTGGAGCTGGAACGTCAGTCGCGTGGAAGCAGCGATTCGTCATGCGTCCACCAACGTCGTGGCGATGCACGCCGACGACGCAGTCATCGGTTTTGGCATCATGCAGTACGGCGACAGCAGCGCACACCTGGCGCTGCTCGCGGTGCGTCCGATCCATCGCCGGCGGGGATTCGCCGCCGCTCTGTTGGCGTGGCTGGAAGAATGTGCCGATACCGCCGGCATCGGGCGCGTGACCGTCGAGGCCCGAAGCGACAATCCGCCGGCGATCGCTTTCTACGAGAGACGCGGATACGTCCAGCTGGCACGTGTGGCCGGTTACTACCGCGGCGTGCTCGATGCGGTGCGCATGGAGAAGCATCTTTGGGCACCGATTCGCTGAACTTCGCCGCGGCGATCTTCGACATGGATGGACTGCTGCTCGATTCGGAGCGGGTCATCATGGGCGCGTGGCTCGACGCGGCGCAGGCCTGCGGCCTGCCGCTCTCGCGCGAAGACTTTTTAACGGTGATCGGTGCAGGCTATGCCGAATCGCGCCGCCGGCTGACCGACCTGCTCGGGGGCCGCGAGGCATTCGATGCCGTCGCTGCACGCTCGCATGCGCAGCTCACGTCGCAGCCGGGTATCGTCTTTCCGCTCAAGTCCGGTGCACTGCGGATCGTCACCGAGCTGAAGCTACGACGCATACCGTGTGGTGTCGCTTCATCCACCCGGATCGCCGACGTGCGCGCCCGGCTCGACAAGGTGGGGCTGCTGCCGTTTTTTCAGGCGCTCGCGGGCGGCGACGAGGTGCGCGACAGCAAGCCGCACCCGGCGGTCTATCTGCTGGCAGCATCCCGGCTCGGGGTGACGCCGGAGCGATGCCTGGCATTCGAGGACACTGATCACGGCGCGCAGGCGGCGCACGCCGCCGGGATGCGCGTGGTACTGATTCCGGATCTGCGATCGCACGACTTCCAGGGCGCCTACCTGCAGCTCGTCTCGCTGGATGAGGCCATGGGACACGTCGAGCGTTGGTTTTGAGCGGCGCGGCGGCATCTTCGCAGTGGCTGCTGTGGGCGCTGCTGTCGGCCGCGTTCGCGGCAGCGACGGCGGTGCTGGCCAAGCTCGGTGTGCAGAACATCGATGCGGACCTGGCGACCCTGCTGCGTACGATGGTGGTGATCGTGGCACTGGGAGCGCTCGTGCTTGCGACCGGGAAATGGCGCAACCCGGCGAGCCTCGACGGGCGTGCGCTGCTGTTCCTGGCCGCGTCGGGCCTTGCTACCGGCGCTTCGTGGCTGTGCTATTTCCGTGCCCTCAAGGTGGGCGATGCCGCCAAAGTGGCACCGGTCGACAAGCTCAGCGTCGTGCTGGTCGCGCTGTTCGCGGTCATGTTTCTGTCCGAGCGGCTGTCGGTGCGCGGCTGGATCGGCATCAGCCTGGTGACGCTCGGCGTGGTGCTGCTGGCGTTACCCGTATGAGTGAGCGCGATCCGACGCTCAGCGGTTTCATGGTGCTGCTGGCGGGCGCTCTCGTGTTCACCTGGCAGACCGGCAATATGCTGCCGGCGGTGGTCGCGTCGCATTTCGACCGCGCCGGCGTGGCCACGGGCTACCTGCCGCGAGCCGTTTATCGCGGTGCCATGATCGTGATGCTGGTGCTGCCGGCACTGTTGGTCGTGGTGCTGCCACGCCTGAGTCTCAAACGACCCGACGCGCGCATCAACGTGCCGAACCGTGAGTACTGGCTGGCACCAGAGCGCCGCGCGCAGACGGTGGCGATCATCGTGCAGCGTTGCACGCAATTCGGCATGCTGCTGATCCTGTTTCTCTGCTACGCCCATTGGCTGGTGGTGCATGCCAATCGCGAGCAGCCGCCGACGCTTTCGTCGAGCTGGCTGCTGGGTGGTCTGGTGGTATTCCTCGGTCTCACCGCACGCTGGGCGGCGGCATGCATCGGGTACTTCCGCACTCACTCTGACGACGAATAGCATGGGCAAGGCGGCGACTGGAAGAACCTTCTATCGGTGCTGTTCTATATTATAGGTATCGTGGCGACGTGCTGGTCGGCAAGGCTCGCGCAAGGTCTGTACGTGATGGTCGCGCTGATGTGGCTGATTCCCGATCGGCGCATCGAGCGGCAGATGCACGACGGGCAACCATAGTCTTAAGGAGATCCCATGCACCGGAGCAGACTGGCCGGAATCATCATCGATTGCCAGAGTCAGGATCTGGAAGGCGCTTCGAATTTCTGGAGCAGCGCTTTGGGCATGGTTGCCAGGACGTTCGCCGGGGATGAGGGATTGACCTACAGGCAACTGGTCGATCCCAGCGGCAGACTGCATGTCGAAGTACAGACCGTCACGCATCCCAGCCGGGTGCACCTGGACATCGAGTCCGACGATATCGATGCAGAGGTGCGCCGGCTGGAAGAGCTTGGGGCTACTCGCGTCGCACAGGTGAAGAGCTGGTGGGTGATGGAAGCGCCGACCGGCCACCGCTTCTGTGTCGTCAGCGTCTGCTCTACCGATTTCGTGCAACATTCCAGGGAGTGGCCTTAATGCGATTGCTGTTGCATCTGGTGATCACGGCGGTTTTGCTGCTGGCGATCGGACAGTTCATCCAGGGATTCCACATCGGCGGCTTTGGCACGGCACTGGTCGCCGCACTGGTTCTGGGCATCGTGAATTTTCTGGTGCGACCGATTCTAGTGGTGCTCACCTTCCCGATCACGGTGGTGACACTGGGCCTGTTCCTGATCGTCATCAACGGTCTGATGCTGTACCTGACCAGCGGACTGGTACGCGGCTTTCGCATCGACTCGTTCGGGGCCGCCATGCTCGGTGGCCTGCTGCTCGGACTGTTCAACCTCGTCATCAGCGCGCTCACGCACCGCAAGGCATGACGTCAGTGCACACGCCGGTGCTCGAAGCACTGCGGGGAGACATCACACGGCTCGCCGTCGACGCGATCGTGAACGCCGCCAACAGTTCGTTGCTCGGCGGCGGCGGAGTCGACGGCGCCATTCATCAAGCCGCCGGCCCGCAATTGCTCGAGGCGTGCCGGGCGCTGCATGGTTGCCCGACCGGGGATGCCAGGATCACGCCCGGTTTCAGGTTGCCGGCGAGGTTCGTCATTCATACGGTCGGTCCGGTCTGGCAGGGGGGTGCCCCTATGTGGTTGTCAACGACATTCGGGGTGCGAGGGGCTGTAATAGGTCCCATCGCGCAGCATCGCGAACAGGACGTCACAACGACGCCGTGCAAGGGCAATGAGGGCCTGATTGTGTCTCTTTCCCTGGC
>DATBAM010000115.1:0-4313 GCA_036271535.1 Steroidobacteraceae bacterium
GCCGGTAAGGACCGCCAGCGCCACGAAGTAGACCGATGGACCGAACGCCGACATCAGACGGCCCACCAGCATGGGCCCGACAGCCGCCGCGGCACCATTGAGCAGCAGCAACGCACTGCTGGCGGACACCATCTGCTCGGGTTCCAGTTTGTCATTGACGTGCGACACCGCCAGCGAGTAGAGCGTCAGCACCGCACCGCTGAACAGCGCCTGCAGCGCGAAGTACAGGCCGGGCGGCAGGCGGTGGCAGAGCGCGAGGGTCACCGCGACGATGGTCGCAACGGTGCAGACGCCGGCGATCACCGTGCGCCGGTCGATCCGGTCGGACAGCCGCCCGATCGGATACTGAGTGACCACGGCAGCCATGAAACTGATGCTCATGAACAGCGCCACTCCACCGACCCCCTGACCGGTCAGGCGGGCATACACCGGGCCCATCGCAAATTGAATCGCCGAGATCATTCCCGAGACGGCGACCGCGACCAGGCCGAGCGGAGAGTTGCGATACAGCTCGCGGAAACAGACCGGGCGGCGCGTGACGAATGTGGGCATGTGCTGCGCGGACAGGGCGATCGGTACGACCGCCAGCGATATCAGCGCTGCAACCAGTGCGAACGGCGTCGAACTGCGCGGATTGGAGAGCAACAGCAGGAACTGCGCACTGCCCAGACCGATGTAGAGCACCGCCATGTAGACGGCCATCAGCCGACCTCGGGTCTCACAACATGCGCGGTCGTTGAGCCAGCTCTCGGCCACGACGTAGATGCCGGAAAAACACCAGCCCGTGAGCAGCCGCATTGCCGCCCAGCTCAGCGGGTGAACGAATTCACCCTGGATCAGAATCGTCACCGCCGCGATGGCGGCCAACGCAGCAAACACGCGAATGTGCCCGATGCGATGAAGCATGCGCGGTGCGCACAGCGTCCCGATGAGATAGCCCAGGTAGTAGCACGACATGATCGCGCCGATGACGGGCGTGGGATAACCCTCGAGCGTTGCCCGTACGCCGACCAGGGTACCCTGCAGACCCGCGCCGAGCATGAGAATGCCCATGCCCAGCAGCAGGGGCCACGTTGTCCGGAGAATGATTGGCATAATGAAGAACCGACCGGATCATACTTAAGGCCTTGAAACTTCAATGTGCGGCGGTCGGCATTCTGTCGGGAATAAAACGGCCACGGCGCACGTCTATGCTTGAGGACCACCGTCGGTGAGGATCGCAATCGGTTGCAACCATGGATGAGCGGCGACGTCGCTTCGAGGCGCAGGTAATGCCACACCTGGACGCCGCCTACCGCTATGCACGCTGGCTGTCGGGCTCATCGGACGATGCGCAGGATCTGGTGCAGGAAGCCATGCTACGGGCATTTCGCGGCTTTGATGCGTTGCGAGACGCACACGCCAAAGCCTGGCTGCTCACGATCGTGCGCAACTGTCATTTCACCGCGCAGCGGCAACGCCCGCGGGGCCGGATGCAGTCGTTGTCGGACGAGGACGAAGCAGTCGATCAGATGGCCCTGGCGAGCACGGAGCCAGGACCTGAAGATGTAACGCTGCGCGCCGATGAGCGCCGCTCGCTCGAGCGGTTGCTGCAGCGGCTGCCGGACGACTACCGCGAAATTCTGATCCTGAGAGAAGTGGAAGACATGGACTACCGCGCCATCGCGCAACTCACAGGCATCCCGATCGGAACCGTGATGTCACGCCTGGCGCGTGCGCGCGCGGCTCTGAAAAAACAGTGGCTGATGCAGCCGGGAGAAGGCAGTCATGTCGCACCCTGATCCGCTGCGTCTGCAGGCCTCTTTCGACGGCGAAATGGATGCGATGGAGACCGTCGAGATCGAAGCACATCTGCAGCAATGCGAGCAATGTCAGGCGCAATGGCGGTCGCTCGAGGCTGTGCGGACCGGCCTGCGTCGCGAGTTGCCGTACGAAGCCGCGCCCGATGCGTTGCGGCTGCGGCTCGAGCAGTTGCTGGCACAGGAAGATTCGACACGAGCGCCCGCTGCAGCGCCGGCGTCCGCAGCACGCCCCGCGCGACTCGCGTGGTTGAGGGCGCCTTTCTGGTTGGGAGGATTGAGTGGTGGTGCAGTGGTCGCAGCCGCGGCGGCATTCATCGTCATGAGCTCAGGCCCACGCGTCGCGCCACTCCAGGATGAACTGGTCAGCGCCCACGTGCGCTCGATGATGTCAGGTCATGCAATCGATGTCGTATCCAGCGATCATCACACCGTCAAGCCGTGGTTCGCCGGTCACGCCGACGTGTCACCCGTCGTCGCCGATTTCGACACGCAGGGGTATCGCCTGATCGGTGGTCGCGCTGACTATCTGGATCATCAACGCGCGGCGGTGATGGTCTATCAGCATGGCGCGCATACCATCGATGTGTTCAGCTGGGCTGCGGGACCGAACGCCTTGCCGACATCCGCGGACTCCCGGGATGGTTACCACATCATTTGCTGGCGTTCGAAGGACCTCAGCTACTGCGCGGTTTCGGACACGGGCCTCCGCGAGCTGCGCGCGCTGGCAGGACTGCTGCAGGCATCGGCCGGCGCCGATGCGCCCTGATCAGTTCACGGCGTCGAGCTCTCAGGCGCGCCGTCAACGATCTCGATCGTGCGGCTCCACTGCACCAGGAAATGAGGACATGCCTGTCCACTCGAGCAGTTTGCCCTCCCCTGCGCCATCAGGGTGACTTTGCCCGGATGCGTCGCGACGAAAGTTGCCGCCGCCGTCCCGTCCTCGGAAGGCGTAGGTCTTGCGGTGCGGTGCAATAGAGGGGCCGGCATTTGCTCGTCGCTCGCCTGAATCTCGGTCCATCGCATTTTCGACAGCTTGACGTCGATCGTGGTCCCCAGCGGAACCACCACCGACCCGCCATCCTGCTTCTGAGTGAGATAGATCGTCCGCGCCGGGGCATGGACGGTCGCGCAGGCCGGCAGCATCGCGCACACGGCCGCCAGCACGAAGGCGATCTGTAACCTGCTTGTCATCGTGCACGTCATACCACCGAATGAGGATATCTGCCGGACCGTGGGATTAGAATGCGTGGCACGCGAGAGGAGTATGGCCAATGAGTAACCAGGACGCGGATGAGCGGCGGCGGCAGGAAACGGAGGTTGCGGGATCGTCCAGACGAGAGTTCGTCGCCGCAACGGCTGCGCTGGGATTGACCGCAAGCGGCTTTGTACGAGGAGGAGATATGCAGGTCGTGGAAAACAACGTTGAAATCAAGACGACGGACGGCACCTGCGATGCGGCGTTCATTCACCCTGCGACCGGCGCTCACGCCGCAGTACTGCTGTGGACCGATGCATTCGGCCTGCGCCCCTCGATGCGGGAGTTGGGCAAGCGCCTGGCCGCCGATGGTTACGCCGTGCTCATACCGAACCCGTACTACCGCAGTTCCAAGGCGCCGCAGTTTCCGGATGCCTCAAAAGTGGACTTCGCCCGCGATCGCGCACAGTTCATGCCCCTGATGGCGTCGTTGCAGCAGCCTGGCGTCGCCGAGAGAGATGCCAGGGCCTATATCGCGTGGCTGGACGGTCAGAAAAATGTCGACCGCAAAAAGAAGGTCGGCACGCAGGGTTACTGCATGGGCGGCGCGCTTGCATTGCGAACGGCAGCCGCGGTTCCAGACCGCGTCGGCGCGGCTGCATCCTTTCATGGAGGCGGTCTGGTGACCGACAAGCCTGACAGCCCGCACTTGCTCGCGCCGAAGATCAAAGCCAAGGTCTACATCGGCATCGCGGGGAACGACGACCAGAAGCAGCCGGAGGCCAAGGACGAACTGCGCAAGGCATTCGGCGACGCGGCGCAGGTCGAAGTTTACGAAAACGACCAGCACGGCTGGTGCATTCCCGACATGCCCGCCGCCGAAGGCAAACCGATCTACGACAAGGCAGCTGCTGATCGCGCCTGGTCCAAACTGCTGGCGCTCTACAAAGGCTCTCTGGTCTGACGATCGGCCGCGGCACCCGCCAGCGTCGCCAGCGATCGCGACAGCGTTGCACTGATACCTGCGTCCCGGACCAGCTGCTCCTCCGATAGATTGGAGCCGAGCAGCGGTACGGCGATGCAGGCATCGTCGACGATCCGGGCCGACATCGTCCGCAGCGTTTCACGCAGGGCATCCAATGCGATCGTGGCGCGCGGCGATGCGTTGAAGAGCGCCACCGGCTTGTACACGAAAGACTCGTTACCGACCATCCAGTCGAGCGCATTCTTGATGATGCTGCTGACGCCGTGCGCATATTCGGGACTGGCGATCACGAGCGCATCGGCGTCGATGATCGCCCGACGCAGCGCCGCCA
>DATBAM010000116.1:0-21974 GCA_036271535.1 Steroidobacteraceae bacterium
ACCGCCATTACGGCCTTCGTAGGCCGCACGCTCAAGGGACCGGTCAATCATCCTGTCACGGTCGGCAGCTTCAACGACTATCAACGTGTATTCGGTACGCTTTGGCGCCACTCGACTGTCGCGTATGCCGTCGAACAATACTTCGAGAACGGCGGGCGCACGGCCATCGTCGTACGCATATGCAACAACGGCCACGCGCCGACCATCCGCCTGCCTGCCGGCGACGGTGCGCTGACGCTGATCGGCCTGTCGCCTGGCACACGCGAGTACCTTCGGGCTTCGGTCGACTACGACGGCATTCCGGTGCACGAGACCGACCGCTTCAATCTGATCCTGCAGCGGCTGCGCGCGCCGGGATCCGAGTTCATCGAGGACCAGGAGATCTTCCGGCGGTTGTCGATACACCCGGGGGCCGAACGCAGCATCAGCGATTTCCTGATCGACTCTCGCCTCATGCGCGTACAGGGTGCGCTGCCGCGCCAGCGGCCGGATCGATCCGGTGGCGAATCGCCGATCGGGCCGATCGGCTATGTTGCGTCCGCCAGCGATGGCGACGACGGCGACGTTCTCAGTAACTACGATCTGATCGGCGATGCCCGCATGGGTACGGGTGTGTTCGCACTCAATGGCGCCGAAGCGTTCAATTTCCTGTGTCTGCCACCGCTGACCCGCGAGCAGGATGTCGGGCTGCCGGCGCTGCTGGTGGCGTTGCGCTACTGCCGGCAGCGACAGGCGATGTTGCTGCTCGACCCGCCCGCGCACTGGTCGGATGCCGCCGCCGTCCTGGATGGCCTGCGCAACTGGCCGTTCTTCAGTGAAGACGCAGTGATGTTCTTCCCGCGTGTGACGGTCATGGACCGCCTGCGCGGGCGGCAGGAGACCTTTGGCAGCGCCCCGGCTGTCGCCGGCATGCTGGCTCGTGTGGACCGGACCCGACCGATCTGGGCCGCGACCGACAGCGAGGAGTCGCAGATGCGGCCGGCGCTGCGTCCCGCCACCGCGGTTGCCGACCGCGACTGCGATCTGCTTTGGCACGCCGGCGTGAATGTGCTGCAGCCACCCAGGATGCCCCGCATCCGCGTCAACCCGCGTACGCTGACGACCGAACAGGCGGTTCGGGACGAGTGGCGCTATCTGACGGCGCGCCGCTTCGCACTGTTCATCATGGGCAGCATCGAGCAGGGTACGCGCTGGGTCGTCTACGAGCAGCCGGGCGAAGTGCTGTGGAAACGCGTACGGGTCGAGGTGACGGAGTTCCTCGAATCGCTCGAGGACGAGGGCGCCTTCGCCGGCCACAACGCCGAGGAGAACTACCTCGTTATCTGCGACGAACGCGTCAACGACAGCGAGCATGTGGCCGCCGGCCGCTTCCAGCTCATCTTCGGCTACGCCTCGGTTCGTCCGGGTGATTTCCAGACCTTCCTCGTGACGCACGAGCCGGGACGCAGCAGCGTACGTCCCGCGAGTGTCAACCGCTACGCTCTGCTGACGCCAGAGTGACGACGAAACTGACCACGGCCCGGGCGATCTCGGTGCCGTGTCCGTCACTGAGGGTCACCGGCACACCCACCGGGCCCGCCTGATTCCAGTCGATCCGGTCCAATCGTGCCAGTGCCATCGCCTGTCCGCGCGACTGCTGCAGGTATTCGATGGTGATGCCGCGCGTGGCCCAGTCCATGCCGGCCGGCAGACTGACCTCGACCACCATGCAGGCAGCCAGTTGAGCCAGCGCGCTCAGCGCGATCGGATCGATGACGCCGTCGATGGTTCGAACACGCCGGTGAGCATCCATGACCGTACGGCACAACCCGACCCGCAGCTCCTGGAAGCGGGCGCGCAGATTGCCGAGCATCGGCATGCGGGCAGCCGCGGCGCGCGCGAACCGACGCTTGCCGAGCGGCCAGCGGTTCATGCGCTGATAGCGATGCAGCGTACGACTCTGCGGCGCAGTCGGCGTGGTAGTGAGCCAGTCGAGTTGCGGGCGAACGATGTCCGGTTCGCTACTGATGACGGCGACCTCTTGTGTTGGATTGTCGGCAGGGGCGGCGGGACTTTATGCGAGTTGTAAACGCGCCTCAAGTGTCGAGGAGTATGATCCCGTACGCGCCGATACGTACCGGATCGGTAGCAAAGGATCATCAGGAAAAATGGCGAATCGCTACGTTGTGTTCTCGCATGGCAAGGAAAGCGGTCCGTGGGGCAAGAAGATCACGGCGCTGGCCGCCATCGCGCGCAGCGAGGGCTATGAGGTCGAGTCGGTCGACTACCGTGGCATCGACACGGTACGCGGGCGTACAGACAAGCTGATCGAGGTGTGCCAGAAACTCTCGGGCGATCTCGTGCTGGTGGGTTCCAGCCTCGGCGGCTATCTCACGATTTCGGCGGCAGCCCCGCTGCACGCACGCGGGGCGTTCCTGATGGCGCCCGCGGTGTACATGGAAGGCCTGCCGCCGTTGCGCGAGCGCTCGCTGGATTGCCCGGCCATGATCGTTCACGGCTGGCGCGACGACATCGTGCCGGTCGAACACAGCATCCGCTTCGCGCGCGAATACGGTGCGTCGTTGCAGCTGCTGGATGGCGACCACCAGCTGCACTCGCAGCTTCGTTTCATCAAGTACGTGTTCGAGTATTTCCTGATCTCGTTGGATCTTCCGCCGGACCCCGTCTCTTAGAAGTATGAGGGGACTGCTGCGCAGAATACTGGCGCTGTGGGTGCGCGTGACGTTGCGGCCGGAGAATGCCGCCGCGCGTATGACCGGCCTCAAGTCGCCGATCTGCTACGTGCTGGAGCGGGCCAGCTCGAGCGAGCTGGCCGTGCTGCAGAACATGTGTCTGCGCGAGCGCCTGCCGGGACCCAAACGCCGGCTGCTGG
Organism: Steroidobacteraceae bacterium; assembly: GCA_036271535.1. GTDB lineage: Bacteria > Pseudomonadota > Gammaproteobacteria > Steroidobacterales > Steroidobacteraceae > FEN-1191. Next base: position 2,873 of record DATBAM010000116.1, read on the forward strand.
CCCGGCAGCTGAAAGGCGCGCGGTCATCCTTTGCACTCACCCACAGCGTCGGCTTCTGGCGCCATCGCGACGATCGCCGGCCGCCGGTCCTGTTGCGCAGTCTCATCGATCTGTTGCGTCAGGATGCGTCGGTAGACGTGAACCTGGTCCCGACCTCCGTGTACTGGGGCCGGGCGCCGTCGCGTGAGCGGTCGATGATCCGGCTGCTGTTGTCGGAGGACTGGGTGATCGCCAGCCGTTTGCGCCGTGCCTTCACGGTGCTGTTCAACGGTCGCAATACCACGGTGCAGCTGGGCGATCCGATCTCGCTGCGATCGCTGCTCGGTTCCGATTCGGACACCGCGGTGACCGCGCGGCGAGTGTCCCGGCAGCTGCGCCAGCAGCTGTCGCGTCAGCGCACGTCGAGGATCGGACCCGATCTGTCGCACCGGCGCACGATCGTGAACGGCGTGCTGCGTACCCGTGCGGTGCGCGCGGCGGTGGCACAGGAGGTGCGCGACAAGGGCAAGAAGACGCGTCGTGCGCTACTGCTGGAGGCGCGCGGTTTCGCCAACGAGATCGCGGCCAACTATTCGCACGTATTCGTCAGCGTGCTGGCGATCGTGCTCGCCAAGCTGTGGAACCGACTGTACGACGGTGTCGAGTTCCAGCATGTCGATACCCTGCAGCAGGTGGCACAGGACAACGAGATCATCTATGTGCCGTGCCATCGCAGCCACATGGATTACCTGCTGCTGTCGTACGCGATCTATCAGCACGGTTATGCATTGCCGCACATTGCCGCCGGGTTGAATCTGAACCTGCCGGTGGTCGGACGTTTCCTGCGCAAGGGCGGTGCCTTCTTCCTGCGCCGTACGTTGCGCGGCAGCACGCTCTACACGATCGTGTTCATGAAGTATCTGGCCGCGATCATGGCGCGAGGACACTCGATCGAGTACTTCATCGAGGGCGGACGCAGCCGGACCGGGCGCTTGCGGCCACCGATGACCGGGATGCTGGCGATGACGGTACGCAGCTATCTGCGCGAGCCCAGGCGGCCGGTCGTGTTCGTACCGGTGTATTTCGGCTACGAACGTATCGTCGAAGGTACGACGTACGTAGGCGAACTGTCGGGACGTCCGAAGGAAAAGGAATCCGTGCTGGGGCTGCTGCGCACGCTCGGCAAGCTGCGCCAGCGATTCGGGCGCGTGCACGTCAATCTCGGCGAGCCGATCCGGTTGGATCAATCGATCGAGCGGTATCTGCCGCAGTGGCGCGACTACGAGTACAACGATCAGGAACGGCCACCGTGGGTCAATACGCTGGTAGATGAACTCGCGCAGAACATCATGCGGCGGATCAATGCGGCCGCCAGCCTGACGCCGATCAACCTGCTGGCGCTGGTGCTGCTGGCGACCCCGCGCCAGTCGATGCTGGTGCCGGACCTGACCGGTCAGATCAATATCATGCTGGCGATCCTGAAGGCCGTGCCGTATTCGGATCGCGTCACCCTGACTGCGCAGAGCGCGCCCGAGATCATCCAGTACGGCGTGGATCTGAAAGTCATCACCCTCGAGAGCCATCGCGCCGGGGACATCGTGCGGATGAGCCCCGAGCACGCCGTGCTTGCGACGTATTACCGCAACAACGTATTACACCTGTTTGCGATGCCCTCACTGATCGCGTGCTGCTTCCTGTCCAACGCGGCGATGCGGACCGATGACGTGCGGCGCCTGGCGTCGCGCATCTATCCCTACATCGCCGAGGAGTTGTTCCTGCGTTGGTCCGAAGACGAGCTCAACGCGGTGGTAGCGCAGATTCTGTCGGCGCTGGCCGATCTGGGACTGCTCGAGAGTGACGGCGATATATGGCGACGACCGCCGCCGACATCGGCGGCGGCCATGCAGCTGTCGCTGCTGGCGCAGAACACTATTCAGACCATCGAGCGCTATTACCTCGTCATCGCACTGCTGATCCGCACTGGCAGCGGTGTGCTGACACAGAAAAAGCTGGAAGACAGCTGTCAGCTGATGGCGCAGCGGATGACCATGCTGCACGGGCTGAACTCGCCGGAATTTTTCGATCCCAGCCTGTTCGAGAGCTTCATCGATCTGCTGCGCAACCGGGAGGTCATCCGCACCGACCAGGAAGGTCGTCTGATGTTCGATGACGTACTGATGCGGGTCGAGGCCGACGCGCAGGTGGTACTGTCGGAGCAGATTCGTCACAGCATCCTGCAGGTCACGCACGGATAGGCGGCTGTCCGAGTAATCCCGGTGACCGCGGTGGACTCAGTCCCTGCTGCCACGCCAGCAGTTTGCGTGGGTACGACCAGCCGGCATTCGCGGGGCTGGTGGACGGCAGTTGCTGGATCTCTATTCGAGGGAACCGCTCGGCGAGCGCGCTGCCGAAGTGGCGGCGCAAGGCAGCGAACGCGGTACCGCCATTGCAGCAGATGCGCACGATGCACGGGTGTGACCGCAGTACACCGATGAGATCGTTGGCCTCGGCGGTGTGATGTTCGATGGCGGCATCCAGGCTTCCGGGCCGTACGCATGAATGCAGAACGTCCCATAGCGCCAGCCGATTGGCGCGCAGCAGCTGCAGCCGCTGCGGATAGTCCGGAACCGCCGTACGCCCACACAGCTCGGTGATGATCCGCCAGAACTGATTGCGCGGGTGGGCGTAATACTGCGCGGCCTGTAGCGAGGCAACGCCCGGCATGCTGCCCAGGATCAGGATGCGGGCATCTTCAGCCGCGATCGGTGGAAAGCTGTAGACGCGCACTGGTTGCGTGGGCAGGTCTCGAGGCCCTCAATCCGAGTCGATCCTGCCACGCAGTTGTTTGGTGTTCTTGCGTTCGCGCTTCGAATCGAGCCGACGCAGCTTGCTGCCGTGAGTCGGACGCGTTGCCTTGCGTCTGATGGGCTCGATGCTTGCCTTGGCGATCAGGTCCATCAGCCGTTCCAGGGCATCGCGGCGGTTGCCCTCCTGCGTGCGGTGATTGCGCGCCACGATCAGCAGGTCGCCCTCGGCGGTGACGCGTTTGCCGGCCAGCGCGCGCAGACGCGCCTTGACCGGACTGGTCAGTACCTGGGTCGTGGCCAGGTGGAACCGGAGCTGGGCGGCGGTGGCTACCTTGTTGACGTTCTGGCCGCCCGGGCCGGTACCTCGTACGAACTGGAATTCGAGATCCTTGTCCGGCAGCGATGGGGGCGTGGTCACTGCTGCAATTGCCCTGCGCGCACGATGATCTCCCGCTGTGCGACCGGGATGGAAATCCCGGCGTCGCGGAACAGCCGCCAGATCGCACGGTTGACGTCGGAGCGCACGTTGTTGACGCCGCTTTCGGGATCCGCGATCCAGAAGCGCAGTTCCAGATCCATGCCATGGTCCGAGAACTGCATCAGGCGCGTCACGGGTGCCGGTTCGCGCAGAATGCGCGGATGTCCCTCGGTAGCTCGTATCAGAATCTCGAGCGCCTGTTCCGGGTCGTCGTGATAGCTCACGCGCACTGGCAGCTTCAGGCGCACTTTGCGATCCGAGTAGCTCCAGTTGATGACGGGATTGACGATCAGATTCTGGTTGGGTACCAGCGTTTCGACGCCGTCGCGATCGCGCACGACGACGTAGCGGCCGCGCAGTGCCTGAACCCAGCCGAAGCTCTCGGTGTTGGTGCCCGGCTGGCCGGTGAAGCTGATGACGTCCCCAGGCTTGATCGAGCGATCCATCAGCAGCACGAAGCCGCTGACGAAGTTGCTCGCGATCGATTGCAGGCCGAACCCGAGGCCCAGGCCGATGGCGCCCGTCAGCACCGTCAATGCTGTCAGATCGACGCCGGCGGCATTGATACCCAGCAGTACGCCCAGGCTGATCAGGAAGAAGTTGGTGAACTTGGTGATGCCGATGCGGGTCGAGAGTGCGAGCGCCTCGACGTGCATCACGCGTCGTTCGATGGTCCGCGCGACCACCTGAGCCACCAGCACGAACGTGGTGATGATGACGAGGCCCTTGATGAGGGCCCATAGCGTGAAGCGACCCGAGCCGGGCAACAGATTGATCGAATCGAGCGTGCGTTCGATGCCATCGAACCAGCCCACCAGTTCGAAGCAGATCAGCAGCCAGACGATCAGCGTGAGGCGTGCCTCCCAGGCCAGCAGCCACGGACGCTCTCCCAGCGCCAGCCGCAGCAGGTAAAGCCCGAGCCGCACGAGGATCAGTGCCGCGGCGAGCTGCATCGCGACGTCGAGCAGCGTGACCGGTGAGTCGAGTGCCACCACCACCGTGCGGGCTATCAGCAGGGCGAACAGCGCCACCACGAACGGCAGCTCGATCAGCGAGACCTCGATCAGTCGCGTACGTACGCCCTTGGGAGATAGCGCGGGGGCGCGGTGGGTCGTCCAACGCCGCACCAGCGTCGCGGTCAGCAGCCCCAGCGCCAGCACGGCGCCCATGAGCATCAGCTGCCAGATGATCTGCCCGTCGGAGGCGTCGGCCAGGAAACTGTGGATGTTGTCGCCGCGCGCGAGCTTGCCGGGGAGTTCCATGCGGCCGATGTGGGCGATAAGGCAGTAGGTGGGGGGCTTAGGCGTTCAAGTCGGGAATCAGCTGGCTCTCGAGCTTCATGATCTGATCCTTTAGCGCGAGCTTGCGCTTCTTCAGACGTTTGAGCTGCAGCTCATCGATGTGAATATCCATCGACAACCGCGTGATGACCTCGTCCAGGTCGCGGTGCTCGATGCGCAGTTGCCGCAGCTTCTCGACATTGCGGAACAGGTCGCGGTCGACGTTATCTTCCTGATCGCTCATCGCTCTAAGACTGTCCGGTGACCGCGGCGTAGGTGGGGCAAAAAGCCGTTCCCAGGTGAAGCGTTACGGGCGTCACCCCGTCCGGTAGCTTATCGAAGCGACCCAGCGGGCGCCACGGTATGCCGGGGTGGTGATAGTCCGATCCGAATGATCCTGCCAGTTCGAAACGTCGTGCAAGTGACGCGACGCGATCGCGGTCCCCCGGCCCCATGCCTGCCAGGCTTACTTCGATACCGACACCGCCGGCCCGCTTGAATTCGCCGGTGAGTTCCCGCAATTGCCCGTTGGAAACCTTGTAACGGTGCGGGTGCGCGAGCACCGGGATACCCCCGGCGGCGACGATGCGGCCCACGACGTGCGCCATCGACTCCCATTCTGCCGCGACGTGACCGGGGCGCCCGCGGGCCAGCCAATGCTCGAACGCTGCTTCAGGGTTCGCGGCGATACCGGCAGCGCACAATGCGTGAGCGATGTGTGAGCGCGTGGGGGACGTCGCTGCCAGCGCGGAGCGGGTCAGGTCGGTACCCGGAAGTCCCGCGGTGTCGAGTTTCGCGGCAATGCGCTCGATCCGCCGGCGGCGGCGCTCCTGCATCTGATCGCAGTGCAGCCTGAGGCCGCCCTGAGCGGGATCGACCGCAAGGCCGATGACGTGGATCTCGCGTCCACGCCATTCGCTGCTCAGCTCCACGCCCGGCACGAAATGGATCGCGCGCGCGGCACAGGCCGACCGCGCCGCATCGCACCCAGCGACGGTGTCGTGATCCGTCAGTGCGAGCAGTGCCACGTCGCGTGCGGCGGCGCCAGCCGCCAGCTCGTCGGGGCTCAGTGCGCCATCCGAGTAGTGACTGTGGGTGTGCAGGTCGATGCGCTGGGACATCCGGTGCTACATGCCCGGGAGTTCCTGACTCCACTTGCGGCTGCGATCTCCAAACGCGAGAAAGGATGGATTGATCAGCGTATCGCGCTGGTTGTAGCGCAGCGCTGCGCCCTTGAGATCGGTGACTTCGCCCCCAGCTTCCAGGACCACGGTGTGGCCTGCGGCGGTGTCCCATTCCGACGTGGCGCCACGCCGCACATATAGGTCACCCTTGCCTTCGGCCAGCAGCCCGAATTTCAGGGCACTGCCGATGCTGATGCGTTCCTGTGGCCCGAGGGCCTCTAGCGCCTTGTCCATGACCGCGTCGCCATGCGAGCGGCTGCCCAGGATTCTCAACGGCGACTGCGCCCTGGAATGCACATGGATCGTGCTGCGGCTGCCGTCGCTGCCGCGTCGAAATGCGCCGCAGCCGCGGGCGGCGCCGTAGAGCACCGATATGGCCGGCGCATAGACGACGCCGAGTACCGGCTCGCTATCCTGGATGAGGGCGATGTTGACCGTGAACTCGCCGTTGCGCTTGACGAACTCACGCGTGCCGTCGAGCGGATCCACCAGCCACAGCGTTTTCCAATCGCGTCGCTGTGCGAACGCTTCTTCGCCCGATTCCTCGCCAAGCATCGGAATATCCGGGTCGAGGGTATGCAATCCGGCGCCGATCAGCTGTTGTGCCGCCAGGTCCGCTTCGGTCAGCGGAGAACGATCCGATTTCTCGGTGACGTTGAAGTCGCTCTCGTAGATGCGCATGATCTCGCGTCCCGCGGCATCTGCGATGTCGACCACTCGAGACAACATAACGTTCAGATTCTGTTTCATCCGCCTATGATAACTGAGCCAGCCAGAGTTCCGGCACTGAGCCCCGAGGAATGGCGCCGGATCGATACCGTTCTGCTCGATATGGACGGAACCCTGCTCGACCTGGGTTTCGACAATCAGTTCTGGCGCACGCACGTGCCGGCGGCGTGGGCGGCGCGTCGCGCGATCAGTGCTGCACAGGCGGCCGCCGATCTGGCGCCGCTGTTCAAGGCCTGCGAAGGCACGCTGAACTGGTATTGCATCGAACACTGGAGCCGGGAACTGGAGCTCGACATCGCCGCCCTCAAGCGCCAGCACCAGCAACGCATCCGCTGGCTACCGGGCGCGCCGCAGTTCCTGCAGCGTGTCCGGGCGCTGGGCAAGCGCCTGGTGCTGATCACCAATTCCCATCCAACGGTGCTGACGATCAAGGACGAGCGTACCCAGGTCATCGACTACTTCGATGGTTGCTTCAGCTCACACAGCTTCGGTGCGCCGAAGGAGGAGCAGCAGTTCTGGCGTGAGCTCAGACGGGTGGAGCACTACGATCCGGACAGGAGCCTCTTTGCTGACGACAGCCTTCCGGTTTTGCGGGCGGCGCGACTCGCAGGCATCGCCCGGATCTTTGCCGTGCACTGCCCCGACAGCGACGGTCCTCGGCGATCGCAGGAGGAATTTCCGTTCGTGGACGCGGTCGCAGAACTGCTGCCTTAACGTCGTTGGCCGCCGCCCCGACGAGGAGGAGGACGTCCGCCACGCTGGCCGTGGGGCCGGCCGCCACCACCGCGATGCGGTGGTGGAGACCATCCTGCAGGCCGCGCGTAGGTTTCGGCTTCCAGCGGCGCGAGCAGTTCAGGCGTGACCGATGCCGTCGGAATCTTGTGCCCGACATAGGTTTCGATATCGGGTAACCCGACGGCATATTCCTCGCAGCCGAAACTGATCGCATCGCCTTCGGCACCGGCCCGCGCCGTGCGACCGATACGGTGCACGTAGTCGGCCGGATCCTGTGGCAGATCGAAGTTGAATACGTGGCTGACGTCCGGGATGTGCAGGCCGCGCGAGGCAACATCGGTCGCGATGAGCACGGCGAGCTCGCCCTCGTGAAACTGCCGCAGGAACCGCAGCCGCTTCGGCTGCGGGACGTCGCCCGACAGCGCCTGCGCATTCACGCCGTTGGCGCGCAGTGCGGATTCCAGCCGCTCCGCGGTGCGTTTCATGTTGACGAACACCATCGTGCGGTGCGCTTCGGTCGCCTTCAGCAGGCCGATCAGCAGTGGTACCTTTTCTTCCATGGAAGGAAAGTAGATCACCTGCCGGATGCGTTCGATCGTCACCTGATCCGGTTCGATTCGAACCAGCTCGGGGTTGTTCATGTGCTCGTAAGCCAGCTCGAGCACGCGCTGGGACAGGGTGGCCGAGAACAGCATCGACTGCCGCCGGTCCGGTTGCGGCAGTCGCCGCAGCAGGTAGCGAATGTCGGCGATGAAGCCAAGGTCGAACATGCGGTCGGCCTCATCCAGTACCAGCACCTGCGCATGCCGCAGATCGAATACGCCCTGCTTGAAATAGTCGATGATGCGGCCGGGTGTGCCGACGAGAATGTCCGTCCCGTCGGCGACGGTGCGGCGCTGCTTTTCGTAGTCGGTGCCGCCGAAGACCACCGCGAGCCGCAGCGAAGTGTGCTTGCCCAGGACCATGGCGTCCTTGTGGATCTGCACGGCGAGTTCGCGCGTGGGAGCGACGATCAGCGCCCGCACCGAGGTCGGCTGACGACCCGGCGCGGACGGTCTGGACAGCAGCGACTGATATAGGGAGACCAGGAAGGCAGCCGTCTTGCCGGTACCTGTCTGGGCCTGTCCGGCGATGTCGCGGCCTTGCAGCGCACTTGGCAATGTCTGTGCCTGGATGGGCGTGCAGAACGTAAAGCCGGCATCGACGATGCCCTGCATGAGCTCGGGCGCGAGCGGCAGTGCGTCGTACCTTAGGGAACTGAGATGGTGATCACTCATTCAATGTGTTTCTATCCGGCGACGGTATACCCAAAGCTTGCAAAGTACCCCTGAAAGCGCTAAAAATAGCCTCAACCGGCGGCTTTTCTGTCCGCACCTGCTAAAACCACTCGACGCAAGTAATTCAGGGCCAACCCTTAAAGCCAAGTGTAACCGTTCGACGGCATTCCGGGGCACGATGTCTGCTCTGCCGCAACAAAATTGCATTCGGTTATTTGCTAAAAATCCACCTTTTTTAATTTTCCCGTCTCCCCAATTCTTTGGAACTCCCATATCTGGAGGTTCATTTACGTGAGTAACAAGCACATTGTCCACACCTCGGACGGCAGCTTCGATCAGGACGTTTTGAAGTCCGACAAGCCCGTACTGCTGGATTTCTGGGCCGAATGGTGTGGGCCGTGCAAGATGATTGCACCCATGCTCGACGAGATCGCCAGCGAATATCAGGACCGGCTGAAGATCGCCAAGCTGAACATCGACGAAAACCCGCAGACGCCACCGAAATACGGCATTCGTGGCATCCCCACACTGATCCTGTTCAAGGACGGAACGGTCGAGGCGCAAAAGGTCGGCGCCCTGTCGAAATCGCAGCTGGCGACGTTCCTGGATCAGCATCTCCCGGCCCCGGCAACACAGGCTGCGCGCAAAGTATGAGAGGCTATCTCGGCAATCAGGGCCGTAACCGGCCCAACAACAATAACAAGGGTGGTCCGCGCCACGGCGGCGGCAACCGGGACGGCAACCGCGGCAACGGTCGGCCGGACGACATGCTCCCGGATCTGGAGCCGATCGGTGAGGACGACGCCGAGGTAATCAGCCCGGCCGATCTGGCGGCTTCCCGCCGCTCGATGAACCTGACCGAGCTCAAGGCCAAGCCAATTCACGAACTGGTGAAGCTGGCGGACTCGATGAATGTCGAGAACATGGCCCGCTCGCGCAAGCAGGACATCATTTTCTCGATCCTGAAGGCGCACGCCCGCAACGGCGAGGACATCTACGGGGACGGCGTGCTCGAGATCCTGCAGGACGGCTTCGGCTTCCTGCGTTCGTCGGACGGCTCATACCTTGCCGGGCCGGACGACATCTACGTCAGCCCCAGCCAGATCCGCCGCTTCAACCTGCGCACCGGTGACACGATCTCCGGCCTGATCCGGCCGCCGAAGGACGGAGAGCGCTACTTCGCGTTGCTCAAGGTCGGCGAGATCAATTTCGATTCACCCGACAGCTCGCGCAGCAAGGTTCTGTTCGAAAATCTGACGCCGTTTCATCCGACACGACGTCTCAAGCTCGAACGCGGCAATGGCAGCACCGAGGATCTCACCGCCCGTACCATCGATCTGGTGGCGCCGATCGGCATGGGTCAGCGCGGGCTGATCGTCTCACCGCCAAAAGCTGGCAAGACGATGCTGCTGCAGAACATTGCCACTGCCATCACCGCCAACCATCCGGATGTCATTCTGATCGTGCTGCTCATCGACGAGCGGCCCGAGGAAGTGACCGAGATGCAGCGGACCGTGAACGGCGAGGTTGTCTCGAGCACGTTCGACGAGCCCGCGGCGCGCCACGTGCAGGTCGCCGAGATGGTGATCGAGAAAGCCAAGCGCCTGGTCGAACACAAGGAAGACGTCGTCATCCTGCTGGACTCGATTACACGTCTGGCGCGTGCCTATAACACCGTGGTGCCGTCATCCGGCAAGGTGCTGACGGGCGGTGTCGATGCCAATGCGCTGCAACGTCCCAAGCGTTTCTTCGGCGCTGCGCGCAACATCGAGGAAGGCGGCAGCCTCACGATCCTGGCGACGGCGCTGATCGATACCGGCTCGAAGATGGACGATGTCATCTACGAGGAGTTCAAAGGCACCGGTAACAGCGAGATTCACCTGGATCGTCGCATCTCCGAGAAGCGGGTCTTCCCGGCGGTCAATATCAACCGCTCCGGCACGCGCAAGGAAGAGCTGATCACCGACCCGGGCGAACTTGCGAAGATGTGGATTCTGCGCAAGCTCCTGCATCCAATGGACGAACTCGCGGCCATCGAGTTCCTGCTGGACAAGATGAAGGACACCAAGGCGAATTCCGAGTTCTTCGAGGCAATGAAGCGCTGATCGGGCGTGCTCCGCGGCGGGCCTACATGCGTGGGGACGCGAAGTGAGCGGTGCATCACGCTTTGCGGTGGTGCCGTAGGCTCAAATCTGCGTCGTCAACAGGCAGCTTTGAGGGCTCTCCATAACATGCGTCGGTGGTTGCTCGGTGCGGTCATGCTCATCGTCGGTGTCGCGGCCGACGCGCAGGAATGGATCCGTCCGCCGCCGGACGATCCCAGTCCGATCACCGATCACATGGCCTTCCGGGCCACCTGGTTCTTCGGCCAGGTATCGACAAGGGCCCAGATCAATCCGGTGCAGATCAACGCGACCCAGACGGTCGCGGGGACCGACTTCAATGTCGAGCAAGAGCTGGGCCTGACCGACAAGGCAGAGCAGTTCCGCGCGGAGTTGATGTTCCGTCTCGAGGACCGCAACCGCCTGCGGGTCGGGTTCCTCGATCTGCGGCGTAACGGCGATGCCGTCGTCGACGAGGACATCGTGTTCGGCCAGCAGGTTTTCACCAAAGGCGAAGAGGTAAGGTCGGAGGTCGGCTACCAGCAGTTCGATGTCGCCTATACCTACTCGATCCTGCGCGGCAAGCGTTACGAGCTCGGCGTAGGGGTCGGTGCGCAGTTCATCCAGGCGTCAGCGCAGGGCACGGTGGCCAGTCCATCCAAGTTCGAGCGCTTCGACGGCTCGACGCCATTTGCGGAGCCGCTGCTGGATGGCACATTCCTGATTGCCAGACACTGGTCGTTCAACGCACGCGGTCAGTACCTGCATGTGACCGTGGGTAACACTTCGGGACTGTTGGAGGACTATCACGCCGACATTCAGTACCGCTACCACACGGCGCTGGGACTGGGTATCGGCTACGAATGGCAGCGGACCGACGTGCGCCTATCTCAGTCCAACCTTTCGGGCTCCATCGATCTCAAGCTCCACGGGCCGGAAGCGTTTCTGCGCGCCAGCTTCTAGAGCGCGCATAGAGCCAGGCGACGAACGTCAGCAGCGCGCAGGCCGATGCGGCCAGCGAGTAATGCACGCCGATCAGGCCGCCTAGAATACCGACCGTGAAACCGCTCACGAAGCGCAGTCCCATCGCCGCCATCGCGAATACCCCGATCACGTGACCACGTAGCGCTGCCGGTGCGTTCAGCTGTACCAGCGCCTGCGCCATGGCGCTGAATGACAGTTCGAGGAAGCCGGCGCAGAACAGCGAGCCCATCGCGATCGCATAGTCATGGGTGAGTGCAAAGCTCGCCATGGCGCAACACCACAGCATGCTCAGGACGAGTGCGGTGCCGACCTGCGGACGCAGCAGGCCACGCCATTCCAGCATGATGGCCCCGATGAGCGCGCCGGCGGCATCCGCAGCCGCCAGCGCTGCATACGATATCCCGGCGTCGCCGTGGCCCAGGTCGACCGCGAAGTTCGGCATCTGCGCCTGGTACGAATTGCCGATGAAGAACGACACCGCCCCGGCCAGCACGGTCATCGACAGGATGACGCGATTGCCGCGGATGCTGCGAAGCGTGGCGACGGCGTCGGCGAACCCGCCGATGCCCGGACGGTTGCCCGATCCGTCGGCAGCGCGTCTGCGATACGGCGCGCGCCACATCCACAGCAGCATCGGCAGATAGATGAGTGCGTTGGCGAAGATCCCGCGCGAAGGTCCGAGGAGCAACATGAGCCCATTGCCGACGGCGGGTCCGAGCAGCGTGCCCATGTACCGGGCCGTCGCGGTCAGGCGCACCGCGCTCGGCAGGCTGTCGCCCTCGACCATATCGTGGATCAGCAGCTGCGACGGTGGCCCCCAGAGCACGCCAGCACACCCGTGGATCGTCAACAGAACCACCGCGTGCCAGATCTGCAGCTGGTCGGTGGCAATCAGAAAGCCCCAGCTGAGCGATACGGCCATGAACATCAGCATGCCCAGCTGAATCATCCGGCGCGGATCGAAGCGGTCCGCGAGCGCGCCGGAGTAGCCTGAGAAGAGCAGGTACGGTACCCAGTGGGAGATCACCGCAAAGCCGCCGAGTTCAGGCGAGTGAAACTTCTGGAACAACACCCAGTAACTGATCACGTGCTCGGTGTTGTCCGCCATCATTGCCGTGGCGGTACCAATGAAGAACCTGGGGAAGCCGCGTTGACGAAACGCGGCGAACGCGACCGGCCTCAGGAAGACTCCTGCTGCCCGCGTGCGATCGCGCGATAACCGATGTCGCGCCGGTAGGCCATGCCGTCGTACCGTAAGCAGTCCACCAGCGCGTAGGCGCTGCGCCGTGCTTCGCCGATATCACCGCCGAGGCCCACGGCGCACAGCACCCGGCCGCCGCTGGTGACGCACCGGCCGCCGTCGCGCTGGGCGCCGGCGTAGAACACCTTCCCGGGTCGGGATGCCGCGTCGGCAAGCCCCTCGATGACGTCTCCGGTACGCACGGCGTCGGGATATCCGGCGGCCGCAAGTACCACACCCAGCGCAGCGCGCGGATCCCACTGCGCATGCACTGTATCGAGTCGGCCGTCGAGTGCTGCTTCGCACAGCGTCGGCAGGTCGCTGTTGAGGCGCGCAAGCAGCGGCTGCGTCTCGGGATCGCCGAGGCGGCAATTGAACTCGATGACCTTGGCGCGGCCCTGTGTATCGATCATCAAGCCCGCATAGAGAAATCCGGTGAACGGGGTACCGTCGGCGACAAGGCCACGGATCGTAGGTCCGATGATGTCTCGCATGACGTGCTCGTGCACGCTGTCTGTCACCACCGGCGCTGGCGAGTAGGCGCCCATTCCGCCCGTGTTGGGTCCCTCGTCGCGGTCACGCAGGCGCTTGTGATCCTGCGAACTCGCCAGCGGCAGCACGTGGCTGCCGTCCGCCATCACGATGAAGCTGGCTTCCTCGCCCTCGAGAAACTCTTCGACAACGACTTCGGCGCCTGCGTCGCCGAAGCGCCCGTCAAACATCTCGGCGACCGCCGCCTGAGCCTCGTCGATGGTACTGGCGATGATCACGCCCTTACCTGACGCCAGGCCGCTGGCTTTGATGACGATCGGTGCTCGTTGGGATCGAAGCCACTGACGATCGAAGGTGTCGCGAGTGAACGTGCGATAACCGGCAGTGGGGATACCATGCCGTTGCAGAAATTCTTTGGTGAAGGCTTTCGAGCCCTCGAGCTGCGCCGCCAGACGGCTGGGACCGAAGCAGCGCAGGCCCGCCGCCGTGAACGTATCGACAACGCCGTTCACCAGTGGCGCTTCCGGTCCGATGATCGTGAGTCCGACCGACTGCTCGCGCGCCAGTGCGATCAGTCCTGGCGTGTCGGTGGCAGCGATGTCGACATTGCGTACGCGCGCTTCGATGGCGGTACCGGCATTCCCCGGTGCGACCAGCACTTCGTCGACGCGCGCCGATTGCGCGCATTTCCACGCCAGCGCGTGTTCGCGTCCGCCGCCACCGACGATCAGGACTTTCACGGGAGTTTTCTCCTCGCAGGCACAGGGATGTGCCTGCCGCCGCTAGTGGCGAAAGTGCCGCATGCCGGTCAGCACCATCGCCATCCCATGCTCGTCGGCCGCAGCGATGACTTCCTCATCGCGTACTGAGCCGCCCGGATGGATGATCGCCGCAATACCGTATTCGGCGGCGACGTCTATGCCGTCGCGGAACGGGAAGAACGCATCCGATGCCATCACCGCGCCGCGCACCGTGAGCTTCTCATCTGCGGCTTTGAGCGCCGCCACGCGTGTCGAATAGACGCGGCTCATCTGCCCGGCACCGACGCCCACGGTCGCGCGCTCACGGGCAAAGACGATGGCGTTCGATTTGACGAACTTGCATACCGTCCACGCGAATTCCAGATCGGCCAGCTCCTGCGATGTCGGTTTGCGCTTGCTGACGACCTTCAGATCGGCCGGGTCGACGCGGCCGAGATCGCGGCTCTGCAGCAGCAGGCCACCGGTGACGGTGCGGAATTCGGTATCGGCGCCGGTGTCGGCATACAGATCCCCGGTCGCGAGCACGCGAAGATTCTTCTTCGTCGCGAACGCCTTCAGGGCGCCGGCAGCGATGCTGGGAGCCGCGATCACTTCGGCGAACTGGCGATCGATGATGGTACGTGCGGTGCTTTCGTCGAGCTCGCGGTTGAACGCAATGATGCCGCCGTATGCGGAAGTCGGGTCGGTGCGATAGGCGCCTTCATAGGCCTGCCGGATGCCGTCGGCGACGGCGACACCGCACGGGTTGGCGTGCTTGACGATCACGCACGCCGGCTGCGCGTACTGGCGAACGCACTCGATCGCGGCATCCGCATCGGCAATGTTGTTGAACGACAGCTCACGGCCCTGCAGCATCCTGGCCGTCGTGACCGAACCGCCGGTCGCACTCGGATTGCGGTAGAACGCTGCACGCTGGTGCGGATTCTCGCCGTACCGCAGATCCTGCTGCTTGTCGAAAGACAGGACGAGCCGCTGAGGATACTCGGCATCATCGCCGCTCAGGCGTTGCTGCAGGTAGCCGGCAATCATCGTGTCGTACTGCGCTGTATGGGCGAACGCCTTGGCGGCCAGTCGCGAGCGCGTGTCGATCGAGGTTTCGCCGGACACATCGAGTTCCGACAGCACGGTGGCGTAGTCCGCCGGATCGACCAGCACGGTGACGTCGGCATGATTCTTCGCTGCCGCCCGCAACATCGCGGGACCGCCGATGTCGATGTTCTCGACGGCCTCCTCGTAGGTGCAGTCAGCGCGTGCGATCGTCGCTGCAAAAGGGTAGAGATTGACCACCAGCAGGTCGATCGGCTCGATGCCATGCGCCTGCATCACTGCGTCGTCGGTGCCGCGCCTACCCAGCAGCCCACCGTGCACGCGCGGATGCAGCGTCTTGATGCGCCCACCCATCATTTCCGGAAAGCCGGTATAGGAGGCGACTTCGCGTACCGGCAGGCCAGCGTCCGCCAGCAACTTCGAAGTGCCGCCGGTGGAGAGCAGCTCGATGCCGCGCCGATGTAACTGCGCGGCGAAGGCCGCGAGTCCTTGCTTGTCGGAAACCGACAGCAGCGCTCGTCGCAGCTTCACTCTGACAGACCCAGCTCTCGCAGCTTCTTGCGCAGCGTGCCGCGATTGATTCCTAGAATGACCGCCGCGCGGCTCTGATTGCCGGCGGCATAGTCGAGCACGGCGCGAAACAGGGGCTCTTCGACTTCGCGCAGCACCATGTCGTACAGCCGGGCGGGCCGATGACCATTGAGACTCTGGAAGTAGTCGTGCAGTGCGCGCTCGGTGTGGTTGCGCAATGGCAGCTCGCGGCCGCTCGTCTTCAATCCGTTCGTTCTTATCACGTGATCCGCACCTGTTCTGCCCGTTTGCTTTTTTACCATCACGGGCTCTCCGAAAGACCTACGTCGCCTCCAATCCCGCCCAGTGCGTAAAGCCGCCGCTCGCGGCCGCATACTGCGACGCTGAATCTTCGGCTGCCATCAACGCATGCCGCAGTTCAGTTGTTGTCAACAGTTGTCGGCAATACCAGCTGAGATGCTTGCGTGCCATTCGCACCCCGGTGTACTCGCCGTAGAACTCGTACAGGGATTCGAGGTGACGAAGAATGATCTTTGTCCTCTCAGCGCGCAAGAGTTGATCGGCGAATTTCCCGCGCTCGATGTATTCATTGACTTCGCGAAAGATCCATGGTGCGCCCTGCGCGGCGCGGCCGATCATTACTCCTTCTGCGCCCGTGAAATCAAGTACCGAACGCGCACGTTGCGGACTATCGATATCGCCATTCACTATCAGCGGCAGATCTACTTCCGCACGCGTTGCGCGCGCGGTTTCGTGCTCCGCTGCGCCGCGAAACATATCAGCGCGTGTGCGACCGTGAATGGCGAGCGCTGCCACGCCGCTCGAGCGCGCGATCCGCGCAATGCGCGGCGCGTTGCGTCGCATTGAATCCGTGCCGCTGCGAATCTTCAGGGTTACCGGTACCTTCGACGCGCGTACCACTGCGGTCAGAATGCGTTCGACCAGCGCTTCATCGGCGAGCAGTGCCGAGCCGGCTTCGCGATTGCACACCTTCTTTGCCGGGCAACCCATGTTGAGGTCGATGATGTCGGCGCCCAGATCGACATTAACCCGAGCGGCCTCAGCAAGTTGCTCTGGATCGCTACCAACCAGCTGGACGACGCGAGGTTCGGGTTCGCCTTCATGATCCATGCGCCGGCGCGATTTGGCCGAACTCCACAACTGCTGGTTGGCGCTGAGCATTTCCGCCGGCGCCAGTGCCGCTCCGAACTGACGACACAGCTGGCGGAACGGCCGATCGGTGACGCCGGCCATCGGCGCGAGCACCGCGCGCGCTTCGAGCTGGAAATGCGCGATGCGCATCGTCAGGTCGAGCCGGGCTCGGGCGACGTGGTATCACCGGCGCAACGGATGACGTCGTGCAGATTACGCAGGCAGACGTCGAGTTCGAAGCTGGCGCTGTCCGGTCCCTGATCGCGCACGGCGACTTCGCTGTCGATGCGCTCGTCGTGCGCGAGAAAGCTGCGAGGCGTCTGCCCGCGAGGCCAGTAATCAGCGGGCGCCAGATCGCGTGCTGCGATGCGCTTGCCATAGCGATCCAGCAACGTCAGGCGTAGCAGCGGGACGGGCTGCGGACGCGCGGCGCGATTGGCGACACTCAGGCGCACGCGGATGATGTGACTGTCGCCCGGATCGGCCACCGCACCCTGCTGGCGGATGTCGTAGGCATTCAGATCCCAGTGCGGATCGAGCGGCACGCCCAGTGACTTGTAGAGTCGCGTCATCGGCGCGTTGAGGGATGGAACCGATGCGAGCGCATCCCGCCAGTGATTGATTGCCTGCAGGATCAGCAGCGTTCCCAGCAGGAAGCAGCCCGCCACCCATGCGCGACGATGATGGATGCTCTGCGGTGCGCGCGGGTCGGCTTCGAAGACCGCCTCGGCCTCCGCGCTCTGTGCGCCGACTGCGTGCTCTACATCGAGCAACTCGTCTGCATCGACCGCAGCCGATCTGCGTTCTGAGTCCCCTTGGCCGAGGCCGATGCGCCGTATCGTCGCATCGAGGTCGGTGTCGTCCTCGTTCGACGCCTCGTCCGATCGCGCCTGAAGACGCCGGGCCAGCGCGGCGATCTCGTCATCGACGCTCTCCTGTGGCGCGAATTCCTCCGTCTGCGTGATGGCGTCACCCTCGAGCACGATCGTCTCGAAAGTGCCGGTCCCGTCCGCGAGCGACGACTCGTTTTCAAAGGCGCCGTCGCCGGACACTTCGGTCGGTAACTGCGGGTGCGATCCGCCTTGAGGTTCCCGCAGCGGGTCGATGATCTCGGCCACGCTGATGGCTTCGTCGGCATCCGGCTCCAGGATCTCGTGCTCGTCGGTCACTGCGGCGGGATCGAAGGTAGCGTCCGGTGCCGCCAGCGATGGCGGCTCCGGTACCGTGCTGGCTGGCGGGGGAGTCGTCTCCAGCGCCCGGGTGATCTGCGAGGACGACGCCGGGTTCGCCTGCGAAAAGGACTGCGGATCCGCGCCGGGACTGCCCTCGGTCAGACTGAGCAGCGCGTTGAAGACATTCAGACACCGACCACAGCGGACATAGCCCTGGCCGGCGCGCAGGTCTTCGGCGGTGACGGCGAGCGTCAACGTGCACCTTGGACAGACGGTAAACATGGTTGTCGTTATGACCGCTTGCTGCCGCTCAGGGCGACCCACTCGTCACGATGCGCGAAGCGGCCCATATCACACCACTGCTGGAATGCTTCTGTCACCTCCAGCTGCTGCGCGGCCAGGATGCCACTGAGCAACAGCCGCCCACCTGATCGAAGACGCCCCGCCAACTCGCGGCGCAGTTCGATCAGCGTTCCGGCCAGTATGTTCGCCGCCAGCACGTCGCAGGACGCCGGCAGCGCGTCGACGTCCCCGCATACTGTCAAACGATCTGCCACCTCGTTCTCCATCGCGTTATCACGCGTAGCGATCAGCGCCTGCGGGTCGATGTCGAAGGCGAACGCACGCCGGGCACCGAGCTTCAAGGCGGCAATGGCGAGGACGCCCGACCCGCAGCCGAAATCGATGATGATGCGATCCTCGAGATCCTCACCGTCCAGCCAGGTCAGACACATCGCCGTGGTGGCGTGCGTACCGGTGCCAAAGGCCAGGCCCGGATCGAGGCGAACGACGACCGCGTCCGGTGCTTCCGGCGACTCATGCTTAGGGGAGACCCACAGGCGCCGACCGAACGACATGGCGTGGAAGTCGCGTAGCCATTCGCGCTCCCAGATCCGGTCGGCTACCGCGCGTGCCTGCAGGTGCTCGGCCGCCAACCCGACCGCCGCAGCCAGCGCCGGGATGAGTTCGGGGACGACCCGCTGCGCATCGAACAGAGCCTGCAGACGGGTGCGGTTCCATAGCCGCATTTCACCCGGACCAGGCTCGAGGACCGGCTCGTCGCTGGCGTCGCTGTAAGTGACGGCGAGCGCACCGTGGTCGAAGCACGCGGCCTCGGCGGCTTCGGGGCCCCGCCAATCCAGGTCGAAGCTC
>DATBAM010000117.1:0-13154 GCA_036271535.1 Steroidobacteraceae bacterium
AGTGGTCCAGTCCGACCCCGCACACTGCCTGCAGTTCGTGGACACTACGACGGTCTATTTTCGGCCGTTGAGCGATGACGAGATCCAGCGCTACGTCGAGATCGAAAAGCCCTTCGATTGTGCCGGGGGCTTTCGCTGTGAGGGGCTCGGCATCGCCCTCTTCAACCGTATGGTGTCCGAAGATCCGACCGGCCTGATCGGATTGCCGCTGATCGCACTGTCGCGCGCCCTGCGTCAGATCGGCTTCGCCATTCCCTGAGGCTCTATCGCGATGCCGGCGGCCTGCGGCCTCCGCGCACGGGCAGCGCATCCAGCAGCCGCTTGAGCGCCTCGGGCAGCGGGGCATTGAAGGCCTGCTCGCTACCGCCTCCGGGCCAGGTGAAGGAACAGCTGTGCGCGTGCAGGAACATCCGTGTCAGACCCAGCTTATTCAACTGCTCGTTGAAGGTCTCATCGCCATATTTCTCGTCCATCGCGACCGGATGACCGCAGTGCGCGGCATGTACCCGGATCTGGTGGGTGCGTCCGGTATGCAGCCGGGCTTCCAGCAGCGATGCCCGCGCACCGAAGCTCTCGATCAGCTTGAACTCGGTCAGTGCCGGCTTTCCGGCTGGGTGAACGCGTACCGTCCGCTCGCCGCCCACGCGCAGATCGGTGGCCAGCGGCGCGTCGATCCGCTTGTGTCCGAGTTGCCAGCGCCCCGCCACCAGCACGAGATAGCGCTTCTGGACTGCCCCATCGCGTAGCAGCGCATGCAGTTCGCGCAACGCCGGAAGCCGGCGGGCAACCAGCAGCAGACCGCTGGTATCCCGATCGAGACGGTGCGCCAGTTCCAGCGTCTCATCCGGGCGGGAGGCACGCAGCGCCTCGATGATCCCGAACGACAGTCCGCTGCCCCCGTGCACCGCAATACCGGACGGCTTGTCGAGCACCAACAGCCGTTCGTCCTGGTGGATGATCGACCCTTCGACGGTTTCGACCAGCGATGCGGGCACCCGCCGAGGCGCCTCGGGATCGGCTTCGCGCACCGGCGGCAGACGCAGCACATCCCCGGCCACCAGGCGCTGATCCGGGCTCGCCCGCCGCCCGTTGACCCTGACCTCTCCCTTGCGGATCAGCCGGAACAGGCGCGTCCTGGGGACGCCCTCGAACAGGCGGCCCAGGGCCCTGTCCAGCCGCTGGCCTTCGGTCGAGGCATCGACCGTCAAGTGGCGGACCCGGGACCGGGAATCCCGGGCGGCATCAGCTTCTGGTACGTTGCTCACTGTTTAAGTGTTTGTTTCTCGTGGCGTTGGTGGCTATACTCGGCGGGTTGTCGAGGCCATTGCCTCAGGCAACGAGACTGCGGCCCTAAGAGCCGCATGGTAGTTGGTCCTCGATTGCGAGGCCATCGCGCATGAGTCGGCCGACCTGGTCGTGCTTCGCTACGTTGTAGCTCCCTTGTTTAGCTAGGCTGTCAAGTTGAGCCCACGAGCGCACCCCGCCGGTCAGTGGACCTCTAGGTTTTTGTAAGGCGCGCCGCCCAGCGATGGCGGCCGGTCAAGACAAGTCGAAACCAAGAAAATCGATGACTTTTACCACGCGCCAACCGATCTTCAGGCACACCGCTGTTCCAGCTGGTTTCGTAACGTTGCCCCCACAAGTGCAGCGCGCGGAGACCCAGGCCTCTCATCCCTATTTGGCAGAGGCAAATGAAAAGAATGTTAGTCAACGCGACCCAGCAGGAAGAGCTGCGGGTCGCCCTGGTGGATGGACAGAAGCTCTATGACCTGAGCATCGAGATCCCTTCCCGAGAACAGAAGAAAGCCAATATCTACAAAGCCCGGATCTCCCGGGTAGAACCTTCGCTGGAAGCTGCGTTCATCGACTACGGTGCGCAGCGCCACGGTTTCCTGCCGCTGAAAGAAATCTCCCGCGAGTACTTTCGCAATCAGCCCCAGGGCCGGATGAATATCCGCGAGTTGATCAGCGAAGGTCAGGAACTGCTGGTTCAGGTCGAGAAGGAAGAGCGCGGCAACAAGGGTGCGGCGCTGACGACCTTCATCAGCCTGGCGGGCCGCTTCCTGGTGCTGATGCCCAACAACCCGCGCGCCGGCGGCGTCTCACGTCGCATCGAAGGCGAAGAGCGCGACCAGATGCGCGAGGTGATGAACCAGCTGCAGGTCCCGGAGGGCATGGGCGCGATCATTCGCACTGCCGGTGTCGGACGCAGCGCGGAAGAACTGCAGTGGGATCTCGACAACCTGCGTACCCAGTGGGACGCTATTTCCCAGGCCGCGACCAGCCGCGGCGCACCGTTCCTGGTCTTCCAGGAGAGCGACGCTGTTACCCGATCGCTGCGCGACTATCTCGCGGACGATATCGGCGAGATCCTGGTGGACGACGACAGCGCGTTCACCAAGGCGAACGAGTATATGCAGCGGTTCATGCCCAATGATGCCGCCCGCAAGCTCAAACGCTATGCCGACGACATTCCGCTTTTCACCCGTTATCAGATCGAGAGTCAGATCGAGTCGGCCTACGCCCACAAGGTGCAGCTCCCCTCGGGTGGCAGCATCGTCATCGATTACACCGAAGCGCTGGTATCGATCGACATCAACTCCGCTCGCGCAACCCGCGGCAGCGACATCGAGACCACGGCCTGCAACACCAACCTGGAAGCCGCGGAGGAGATCGCGCGCCAGCTGCGCATCCGCGATATCGGCGGCCTGATCGTCATCGACTTCATCGACATGGAGTCGACCAAGAACCAGCGCGACGTCGAGGACCGATTGCGCGATGCGATGAAGATGGATCGCGCGCGGATTCAGATCGGTCGCCTGTCGCGCTTCGGTCTGCTCGAAATGTCGCGCCAGCGGTTACGGCCCAGCCTTGGTGAGTCGAGTCACCTGGTATGCCCGCGCTGTAACGGCATCGGCTCGATCCGCAGCGTCGAATCGCTGGCGCTGTCGATCCTGCGCCTGATCGGCGAGGACGCTCGCAAGGAGCGCACTTCCCGCCTCGTGGTACAGGTACCGGTGGACGTCGCCACTTATCTGATCAACGAGAAGCGCGATGCACTGCGCGAGATCGAAGACAAGTCGCACGTGCAGATGGTGATCGTGCCCAATCCGCATATTCAGACGCCTGAATTCTCTATCCGGCGCCTGCGCGAAGACGAGACACAGCTGGCCGAGAACTCTCAGCTGAGCTTCCAGATCCCGGTAGCACCGCAGGTTTCGGATCCGGTCGAGCGAGACAAGAAGCCGCCGTCCGAAGCGCCCGCCGTGGCCGCATTGCTGCCGCGGACAGCCGCTCCGGTCATACCGTCACCTGCGCCTCAGGCGGCCCCTCCGGTTGCAGCTGCTCCCAACGGCTACCAGGCAGGCCCTGCTGATCACGCCGCGGACACGCCTCACTCGGGCGGGATGCCCACGGGAACTACCGGCCTGTGGGGACGAATCAAAGGATGGTTCGGCTCCGAAGAGCAGCCGCACGATCATGCGCATGGTCATGCTCATCATCCCTACGAAGCTCGTCATGGAAACGGGTCAGGCACCGGGAACGCAGACGCGGCAGGCAGCGCGTCGACGCGCTCGCCAGGCGGCGAAGGCGCAACCGGCACAGCAGAACGTCCTGCCCGCGACCCACGTCGCAGTGCCGATCGTGATCGCCCTGAACGCGGGGAACGCAGCGAGCGCGGAGGTTCGCGTAGCCGTGGCGGCCGCGGTGGTCGCGGCGGCGAAGGGCGACGCGATGGCCGCGGGCACTCCGAGCGTGGACGCGATGATGCGCGGGAAGCGCGTGACCCGAATCGGCGCGACGATCACCGTCGCAACGAAGGTCGACGCCCCCCGGCAGGCGCCGACGCGCGCCCGGATGCAACACGTAACGATGCACCGCGTACCGATGGGCCACGCTCCGAGGCGCCACGCCCGGACATGGCGCGCGACGCCGCCGTGGAGCCCAATGGCAATGTCGCGAACGGCAACATGGCCAACGGCAATCTTGCCAATGGCAATCTGGCGGATGCCGAGCACGGTGGTATCGTCGAGGGCGGCGCCGAGCAGACTCCGCGGATGGAGGGCGATCGCCCTCGCCGTTCGCGCCGCGGCGGACGCCGCCGACGTCGTGGCGGCAGTGGCCGTGACCAGGCACCGGGTGGAACGACCGGCGAGCACGAGAGCGGTGATACGCTCGAACTCGAGCACCTTCCGCAGAACCCGGGGTCGGATGCAGACACGTCGCCCGCGCAGGGCGCCGCACCATCCGATAGACCGTTCGTGGTGTGGTCATCCGCTCCGCAGTCGTTCTCGGCACCGGCTGCGTCACCGGCGCCGGCAGCTTCGCCCCCCAGTCATCCGCATGAGGGTCATGCTCATGATGACGCCGGTGATCGAAGCAGCGAGCACAACGCGGACGCCAGTCCGACGCACGAGTGACCCTGGACTGTTGCTGGCCGGACGCTCTACTGTCCGGCCAGCAACAGCGCCTCGACGTGGGCGACATCCGCCTGCGTATTGACGTCGCCGCCCGGCACCTGCTGCGCCTGGGCCACGCGAATATCCATGCCCCGCTCCAGCGCCCGTAACTGTTCCAGAGCCTCGAGCCGCTCGAGCGCACTGGGAGGCGTCATCGCCAGCTGCTGCAGCGCCTGCACCCGGTAGGCATACAGCCCCAGGTGGCGGCGGCCGACGGCAACCGCATCCGCTGAGCGATCGCGCCCGAACGGAATGGGCGCCCGGCTGAAATACAGTGCACGTTGCTGATGATCCGTGACGACCTTGACGACGTTCGGATCCATGAGCGCCGCCTCGCTCTGTAGCGGCACGGCGAGCGTCGCGATATGAGCGTCCGGATAGTGCAGTAACAGTGCGGCGACCTGATCCAGCAGTGCCGGTGGCATCAACGGTTCATCGCCCTGCAGATTGACGACGATGTCGGCCGCGCCCCAGCCCCGCAGGCGCGCGACCTCGGCGATCCGGTCGCTGCCGGAAGCATGCGTGGCAGCGGTCAGCTGTACATCGGCGCCGATCGCCCGTGCCGCCTGCGCGATGCGTTCGTCGTCGGTGGCGACGACGATCTCGCGGGCATTCGACCGGCGCGCGCGTTCGACCACCCATTGGATCATCGGCCGTCCGGCGAGCGGCAACAGCGCTTTGCCGGGCAGGCGTGTCGACGCGTAACGCGCCGGAACGACGATGCGATACATTGCTCGGCGGCTCGGCTTATCTGTCGCTAGCGATTGAGCAGCGGATCGTCGGGCGTCAGGACGCGCGCTTCATCTTCCAGCATGACCGGGATGCCATCGCGTATCGGGAACGCCAGCCGATCCGCGCGGCAGATCAGCAGTTCTTCGTTGCGTTGATACTGCAGCGATCCCTTACAGATCGGGCAGGCCAGAATATCGAGCAGACGCGCTTCCACTTTTTGACTCCCCAGGTTTGCTCCAGGCTCTATTGCCTCAACAACACACTCAGGCGCTTCAGCAACACGGCCGCCTGTTCATCGGCGAATTCCACCGTAACGGGAAGATACCACCTGTCCGCAACGGCAAAACGGCGGCATTTTACAGCGTCTTTCTCGGTCATCAGCACCGGCAGGTCATCGCCGAAACTCAGATCCCCCGGATCGAAGCGATGATGATCCGGGAAAGCGTGCTCGATCACGCGCAATCCTGCGGCCTGCAGCAGGCGAAAGAAGCGCGCCGGATTGCCGATGCCGGCCACGGCATGGACAGCGCGCCCCGCCAGCTGCGCCACCGGCAGAGCCGGACCCTGGCCCGTCAGCGGCAGCAGCGCGTCGCCGCGCAGGCGCATCGTCAGCGCCTGCTGCACTGGCGACAGCCGCAGCGACGCCTCGCCGGATTCGTAGCCGCCGTTGAAAATCACACAGTCGATGCGCTCGAGCCGCGACACCGGCTCGCGCAACGGCCCCGCCGGCAGCAGATAGCCATTGCCGACTCCCCGCGCGCCGTCGATCACGGCGATCTCAAAATCGCGCGCCAGCCGCAGGTGCTGCAGTCCGTCGTCGCAGACGATGACATCGACAGCTTCGCGCAACAGTCGCTGCGCCGCCCGCACACGATCGGGACAGGCCACCACCGGCACCTGCGCGCGCAGACGCAGCAGCAACGCTTCATCTCCGACCTGCGCCGGATCACTGTCGTCCGCCACCAGTAGCGGCGAACCGCCGCGCGTCCGGGTTCCGCCGTATCCGCGCAACACGATGCCAGGGCGGCGACCCATTGCCTGCAGCTGCTGCACCAGCCAGATCACCAGCGGCGTCTTGCCGGTGCCTCCCACCGTCAGATTGCCGACGACGATGACCGGTGCGGCTGCGCGCCTGGCGGTGAGCAATCCCGAGCGATAGGCGGCGGTGCGCATCGCGACGATGGCACCGAACATCCCGGACAGGATGCGCAGCATCATGGGTGGGCGCGACGGGGCATACCAGATCGCCTGCAGCCTCGCCGAGCGATCCGGAGCCCGCTTGACCTGCTCAGTCACTGAACTTGCGACGGTGCAACTCAGCGTACGCACCGTTCTGCGCGAGCAGACCGGCATGCTCGCCGGATTCGACGATGCTGCCCTGTCGCATCACGACGATGCGGTCGGCGTGCTCGATGGTGGAGAGTCGGTGCGCAATGATCAGCGTGGTGCGATTCTTCACCAGCTGCTCCAATGCTTCCTGGATGTGGCGCTCGGCGGCCGTGTCGAGCGCGGAGGTTGCCTCATCGAGGATGAGGATGGGCGTATCGCGAAGCAGCGCCCGCGCGATGGCGATGCGCTGTCGCTGACCGCCCGACAACGTCATGCCGCGATCGCCGACCACGGTGTCGAGTCCCTGCGGATACTGGTCGACGAACTCGTCCACGTACGCGGCGCGCAGAGTGGACCGCAAACGCTCTTCGCTGACATCCTCGGCGCCAAAGAGAATGTTGCTGCGGATCGTGTCATTGAACAGGACCACGTCCTGGCTGACCAGACTGATCTGCCGCCGCAGATCGGTAAGACTGTAGCTGCGGGCGTCCTGACCGTCGATCAGTACGCTGCCGGCCGTTGGATCGTAGTAACGCGGCAGCAGCGAGGCGAGCGTCGTCTTCCCGCTTCCCGAGGGTCCCACGATCGCGAGCGTCGTGCCGGCCGGCACCCGCAGATTGATATCGTGCAGTACCCTGCCCTTGTCGTTCGTGTATTCGAAGCTGACATGACTGAACTCGACCTCGCCCTTCGCACGCCCCAGCGGTGTGGTGCCGCCCTGCGGCTCGCCTGGCGCATCGATGATCTCGAACACGCCGCTGCCCGCGGCGATTCCCTGCTGCAGGGGACCTGCAATGCCCATGATCCGCTTGAGCGGCTGCGTGACCTGCATCAGCGCGACGACGAAGGTGCCGAAGGTCGCAAATGTCAGCACGCCGCTGCTGATCTCCCGGTTGGCCGCGAACAGCACCAGCGCCAGGCCGATCGCGGCTACCTGCTGCACGATCGGGTTGCTGCTCGATCGCGACTGCAGCAACCGCACGTTCGAGCGCCGGTTCTGTTCATTCGCGCCTTCGAACAGATGAGCGATGTGCTTCTGGGCGTTGAAGACCTTGACCACGCGGTGTGCGTCGAAGGCTTCCTTCGCGACGCGCGTCACGTCGCCCATGGAGTTCTGGATGCGGGCGCTGTAACGGCGGAAGCGGCGGTTGATGTTGCCGATCGACCACCCGATCAGTGGCGCGATCAGCAGTGCCATCGCCGCCAGTCGCCAGTCGATCACGAGCAGGAAACCGATGTTGACCAGGATCTGCAAGCCGTCGCGGATGATCGAGGTCAATGAATCCGCGGTCGCGCCCGCCACCATCTCGGTGTTGTAGGTCAGGCGGCTGAGCATCGTCGCCGACGAATCGACGTCGTAGCGCGCGGTAGGCAGGTTGAGATAGCGCAGGAACAGCTCGGCGCGCACATCCTTGACGACCGCGCGCGCGACCCACGCAGGAAAATACTGCGCCAGATAATCGCCGGATCCACGACAGAAGAAGATCGCCAGCACACCCAGCGGCAGCCACTTCAACCAGCCGGCGTTGTGCTGCAGGGTGGTTGCATCCTGCAGATAGTGCTTCATCACATACAGCGTGAGCGCATCGGTGGCCGCATAGACCACCATGCCGATGACACCGATGAAGTACATACCGCGATACGGCCACGCGTATCGCAGCAGCCGGCGATAGACCTGTGATGCAGGCATCGGCGCGCCCTCGGGCCCGCCGCGCGCCGCGTCGTTCAAGGGGGTGCCGCTCCGGCCCCTGTCCCGGCGGCTTCGTGCATCGTCGCGACGTTCATCTGCGTGAAGCCGAGGCGACCGAGAACGTCCATCGCCGTCACGACCGCCTGATGACTCGCGCGGCCGTCGGCCCGGATGGTGACCGCACCGGGATGGGCGCCGGTCGCGGTCAGCTTCAGGATCGCGGCCCGCAGCGTGTCGGCGCTCGAGTTGACCAGTTCGCGGCCATTGACCAGATAGGAACCGCTCGACGACACGGTGACGACCAGCGCGTCGTCGGCGTTGCGCGGCGCTTCGTTGGACGAGGCCTGGGGCAGACGGATCTGCAGGCGCCCTTCGTTAGTGAAGTTGGACGACAGCATGAAGAACACGACCAGCAGCAGCACCACGTCGATCAGCGACGTGACATTGATCTCCGGCTCTTCACTGCGTCGAGGTTTGAGTTGCATGGGCGGACGTCACCCGACGGCGGCGCGCGCGTCGCCGGCCCTGCGGCCCGATGCTTCGACCGCATCGGCGAGACGCAGTGCGTTCTTCTCCATCTCGACGACGATGCGATCGACTCGTCCGCGCAGATACCGGTAGGCGATCAGGGATGGAATCGCGACACACAGGCCGGCGGCAGTCGCCACCAGGGCTTCGGCGATGCCTCCAGACAGCAGGCGAGGATCCCCGGCACCGCCCGCGTTGATGGCATTGAAGGCCTTGATGATGCCGGTCACGGTGCCCAGCAGGCCCAGCAGCGGTGATACGCCGGCGATGGTACCGAGCGTGTTCAGGAATCGCTCCAGCTCGTAGACGACGTGCCGGCCGGTATCTTCCAGCCGCTCCATCAGGATTTCGCGCGGACGGTCGCGATTCGCGAGGCCGGCAGCCAGCAGCTTGCCCAGTGGTGAATTCTGTTCGAGCGCCGCAACAATTTTGTCATTGATCTGGTGCGACTCTACGAGCTTCCAGACCTTGGCGGTGAGATCAGGTGGAAGTACCCGTCGGTCCTGAAGAGTCCAGAGGCGTTCGAGCACGATGGCAGCGGCGACAATGGAGCACAGAATGATGGGCCACATGAGCGGCCCGCCCGCCTGCACGATTTCCCACATTTTTCTGCGCGACTCCTATGATTTCGCGTAAGTTTTGGCGCCGGTTACGTCAAACCCGCTCATGATACCTAAACAAGCCGTCCCACAGCGCAGTTTCGCAAGCCCGTACTTAGGCCGGGCCGGCATCAACTGTTAGAGTGCCCGGATCGTGCCTCGCAGACTAGTCAAACGCTTCGGCCAGTTCGTCCGCGCCCGGCGAGACCGCTGGTACATGCGCATCTTCGGCGAGCATCTCACCGACCCGCATCTGTGGTCGATGAACCGTCACTCGATCACGAAGGCGTTCGGCCTCGGGATCGGCATCAGCTTCATTCCGCTGCCGATCCATCTGCCACTGGTCGTGGGGCTGTGCGTGTGGGCGCGACTCAACGTCGCAGTAGGCGTCGCCGGCTGCTACATCGTCAATCCGTTTACGATGGTGCCGATCTACTTCGCCGCTTACCGGGTCGGTACCTTGCTGCTGCACAATCGAGCGCACCGCTTCGAATTCCATCTGACGTGGGACTGGCTCGAGCATGGACTGGGGCCGACCTGGAAACCGTTCCTGCTCGGCTGCCTCGTGTGCGGCATCACGCTGGGCTTCGTCGGCCGGTTCGCGCTGGAGTTTTTCTGGCGCATGGCGGCGATGCGCCGCTATCGCGAACGCCAGGAGCGGCGGCGAGCCTACCGACTGGCGAGTTGATGCAGTTCGCCGCCGCGTAGCTCCAGAACGCGGTCCATTCGCGCCGCAAGCCGCGAATCGTGCGTGACCACGATCAGACTGGTACCGATGGCGCGATTGAGCTCCAGCATCAGCGCGAATACCTGCTCCGCATTATGTCCATCCAGATTGCCCGTCGGCTCGTCCGCGAGCACCACGGCAGGGGCAGTGACCAGCGCACGCGCGACCGCCGTGCGCTGTCGTTCACCGCCTGACAGTTGCGACGGGCGGTGAGTGAGCCGCGCGCTCAAGCCCACGCGCGTCAGCATGTCGCGTGCCCGGCTCTCTGCCTCCGCGGTGCGCTCGCGCCGCACCAGCAGTGGCATCGCGACGTTCTCGAGCGCCGTGAACTCCGGCAGCAGGTGATGGAACTGATAGACGAAACCGATCGCGCGATTGCGCAGTGCTCCGCGCTCGGTCTCACTCAAGGCATGAATATCCTTGCCCGTGACTTCCACCACGCCCGTCTCCGGACGATCCAGACCGCCCAGGATCTGCAGCAGCGTGGTCTTGCCGGAACCGGACGCGCCGATGATGGCAAGTCGCTCGCCCGCGGCAACCGTCAGCGACACACCGCTGAGCACCTGCAGTGTGCTGCCTCCCTCCCGGAATGCGCGCGACACACCCTGCGCCGACAGTACGATCGGCGGCTCCGTCCCGCTCGCGTCAGTCATGCCTCAGCGCCTCCGCCGGCTGTATGCCCGCGGCCCGCCAGGCCGGATAGAGCGTTGCCAGCGCACACAACAGAAATGCCACACCGCAGATGCGAAGCACGTCACCGGCCTCGGCATAGGCCGGCAGGTCGCTCATGAAATAGATCCTGGCATCGAGAAAATGCGTCCCCAGCAGATGTTCCAGCGCATGAATCAGTGATTCGAGATTGGCGGCCAGCAGCAATCCTAAAGCAGCGCCGGCCAGCGTGCCGGCCAGCCCGATGAAGGCGCCCTGAATGGAGAACGCTGCGAGCACATTGCGCGGCCCCGCGCCCAGCGTTCGAAGGATGGCTATATCCGATCTCTTATCCTTGACCACCATCACGAGCGCCGCGACGATGTTGAACGCGGCGACCGCAACCACCAGCAGCAGGATCACGAACAGCATCGACTTGGTCATTTCGATCGAGCGAAAGAGATTGGTGTGTACGCGCGTCCAGTCGCTGACGCTGTAACCTCCACCGAGACGATTGGCGAGGTCCACGACCAGCCGCGGCGCCCGAAACGGGTCCTTCAACGCGAGCCTTATTCCGCTGACGACGTCGCCAGTCTGATAGATACGGGCAGCGTCGTGCAGGTTCACCATCGCCAGTGCGCGATCGTATTCGTACATACCAGAGTGGAAGATGCCGACGACGTGAAAGCGCCGCATGCGCGGCTCGACACCGGCCGGTGTCGGATTGCCCTGTGGGGCGATCAGCACCACGTCCTCGCCGGTATGAACGCCCAGCGCATCGGCCAGCGCATCGCCAAGCACGATCCGATAGCTGCCGTCGGTCAGGTCCTCGATGCGGCCGCCCTGGATACGCTCCACCAGCCCGACCGCACGCCGCTCCTGCGCCGGTATCACGCCACGGATGGTGGTACCCGCAGTACGCGCGCCATGCGTCAGCAGTGCCTGTTCTTCCAGATAAGGTGCTGCAGCCAGCACGCCCGGCATCTTCAGCGCCTCACTCTGTGCGGCGCGCCAGTCGGTCAGATATCCATCCCAACCCATCAGCGTGGCATGCGAGGTAACGCTCAGGATGCGGGTTTTCAGTTCACGGCCAAAGCCATTCATGACGGACAGCACGACGATGAGCACCGCGACGCCGACCGCAAGACCTGCCGCGGACACCACCGAGATGAAGGACACGAATCCGCGTCCATGCGCGGATCGAAGGTAACGCGTGCCGATCAGCCATTCGTAATACCGCATCGCCGGCTACTCGTATCGCAGCGCGTCGGCAGGCGGTGTGCGGGCGGCTCGTATCGCCGGGTAGACGGTCGACGCGAGCGTCAAAATCGCCGTCAGCGCGCCGATCCAGATCACGTTGGAACGGTGCAGATCGGAAGGGATGTCGCTGCTGTCGTAGACATCGGCGTCGAAGATCTGAAAATGGAACGTGTTCTGAAGAAAATCCACGATCGGCGTGACGTTGTGCGCCATCAGGATACCGAGCGCCAGACCGGCTGCGACGCCGAACCATGCGATCACCAGCCCCTGGGTCATAAAGGCCCGCATCACGGTCGACGGTGAGGCGCCCAACGTGCGCAGGATGGCGATGTCGGTACGCTTGTCGTTGACCACCATGACCAGCATCGCGACGATATTGAAGGCGGCGACGCCCACGATCAGCATCAGGATCAGCGCCATCATGGTCTTCTCGATGCGAATGGCACGAAAGTAGTTGGCGTTGTCCTGCGTCCAGTCGGAAGCCGTGTACTCGTCCCCTGCTGCTGCGCGCACGGCAGGCATGAACTGCTCGGTCTGCAGCGCGTCGCGAAAGCGCACGCGCACGCCGCCCGCTCCCTGCGCCTCGGGAGCCAGCGCCCGGGCATCCTCGATCTGACACAGGACCAGGGAATTCTCGAAGTCTCCGAGACCGGCGGCGAACACACCGCCGACCGTGAATTCGCGCAGACGCGGCTCGGGCATGCCATCGGCGTCAGCCATCGGCACCAGCAGCGTCACGTGATCGCCGACCTTCACGTCCAGCTGGGCGGCGACATCCCGCTCGAGGATCACCGCGTTGCTGCCGGGGGTCAGCGACGCGAGGCTGCCGTCGATCATGTAGGGCTGCACGTCAGCCACACCGCGCTCGAGCGCCGGGTCGATCCCACGCAGCTCGACCGGCAGCATCGTCGGCAGGTGGACGATCAGGCCGGTCAGCTCGATATAGGGCGCAACCGCCACCACACCGGGCAGCGGTTGCAGGCGCTGGGTCAGCGAGCGTATCTGATCGGCTGGCGGCGTGACGCCACGGGCGATGACGCGCGCGTGGGCGTTGAGCGATAGCAGCCGGTCGCGCAGTTCATCCTCGAAGCCATTCATGACCGACAGGATGACGAGGAGCGCTGCGACCCCCAGGGCGACACCACCCACCGAGACCCAGGTGATCAGCGAGACGAAGAACT
>DATBAM010000118.1:0-51306 GCA_036271535.1 Steroidobacteraceae bacterium
GATTCGATGGACGACATCCTGGGCAAGGTGCATGAGGCGGGACTGACCCTCAAGGCCGGTTGCGGCATCGGCTACGAATTCTCGACCCTGCGACCGCGAGGTGCCTACGTTTCCGGCGCGGGCTCCTATACCTCCGGTCCCCTGTCGTTCATGGATATCTACGACCGGATGTGTTTCACCGTGTCGTCGGCGGGTGGTCGCCGCGGCGCGCAGATGGCGACCTTCGACGTCGGGCACCCGGACGCGATCGACTTCGTTCGTGCCAAGCGCGAGAACGGCCGCCTGCGCCAGTTCAATCTATCGCTGCTGATCACCGATGAATTCATGCAGGCGGTCAGGGAGGATCGCGAGTGGAAGCTCGCGTTCCCGATCAACCGGCGCGAGGTCGAAGCCGAGAACATCGATATCAACGACCCGGAGAAATTCATCTGGCGCGAATGGCCGACGCATGACGGCTACATCGCGAGCGAGACGGGGCTGGTGGCATGCCGTATCTACAAGACGGTGCCGGCACGGCGGATCTGGGACGTCATCATGTCCTCGACCTACGATTTTGCGGAGCCTGGCTTCATCCTGATCGACCGCGTCAATGAGATGAACAACAACTGGTGGTGCGAGAACATCCGCGCTACCAACCCGTGCGGCGAACAGCCGTTACCGCCGTACGGCTCCTGCCTGCTGGGTTCGGTGAATCTCACCCGCTTCGTGCGCGATCCGTTCTCGCCGCAGGCGCGATTCGATTGGGACGAGTACCGCGAGGTCGTGCGCGTGTTCACACGCATGCTCGACAACGTGGTCGAGATCAACGGACTGCCGCTGAGTCAACAGCGCGATGAGATCACGCGCAAGCGCCGTCACGGTATGGGCTTTCTCGGACTGGGATCTGCGATAACGCTGCTCGGGCACAAGTATGGCTCGAGCGAGTCGATGAAGTTCACCGAGGATGTAGCGCGCGAGATGGCGCTGGCAGGTTGGGAGGCTGGTCTCGAGCTGGCGCGCGAGAAGGGTCCCGCGCCGATCATGAACGAGGAATTCACCGTTACCGCCGAGATGCTGCGCAAGCGGCCGGAAATGGAGCGGGATGGCTGGAAAGCCGGCGCCCGGATTCCGGGACGGGTGCTGCACGCACGCTACAGCCGCTATATGCAGCGGGTCGCCGAAGCGGCGCCGCAGCTGGTCGAACAGCTCTCACAGGTTGGCGCCCGATTCACGCATCACAGTTCGATCGCACCGACCGGCACGATCTCGCTGTCGCTTGCCAATAACGCCAGCAATGGCATTGAACCTTCGTTTGCGCACCACTATTTCAGGAATGTGATCCGCGAGGGGCGCAAGACGAAGGAGAAAATCGACGTGTTCTCTTTTGAACTGCTGGCCTACCGCGAGCTGGTCAATCAGCGGGCGATGCCCGGATCGACCAATCCGACCGAGGCGCTACCGGACTACTTCACTTCCGCGGATGAAGTGACGCCGAGGCAGCACGTCGATATCCAGGCCGCGGCGCAAAAGTGGGTCGATTCGTCGATCTCGAAGACCGCCAATGTGCCGACGAATTTCCCCTACGAGCAGTTCAAGGGAATCTACCTTTATGCCCACGAGCAGGGCCTGAAGGGATGCACGACTTTCCGCTTCAATCCGGAAGCGTTCCAGGGCGTACTGGTGAAGGAAGAGGATCTGAAGAACACGACGTACGTCTTCACGCTCGACGACGGAACGGAGATCAAAGCCAGGGGTGACGAGGAGATCGAGTACGACGGCGAGAAACACAGCGCCGCGAATCTGTTCGATGCTCTCAAAGAAGGCTACTACGGGAAACTCTAATCATGAGCAGCACACGTATCGTCAAGCGCATCGTCAAATTCCGCGTCTCCAAGCCTGAGGACGCGGAAGCTGCCAAGGCCGCCACGCCGGCGGCACCGGCCGAACCGCTCGCTCACTCGCGCGATGGCAGCACGGCCAAAGTCATCCGCATGCACGAGGAGATCCAGCGTCCGGAGATGCTGATCGGCTCAACTTACAAGATCAAGACGCCGGTTTCCGACCACGCGATGTACGTCACGATCAACGACATCGTGCTCAACGAAGGCACCGAGTACGAGCAACGCCGACCGTTCGAGATCTTCATCAACTCGAAGAACCTCGACCATTTCCAGTGGATCGTGGCATTGACGCGTATCATTTCGGCGGTGTTCCGCAAGGGCGGCGACGTGGCGTTCCTGGTGGATGAGCTGAAGGCGGTATTCGACCCGCGTGGCGGCTACTGGCAGCCGGGCGGGAAGTTCATGCCGTCCATCATCGCCGAGCTGGGCCATGTGATCGAACGACATCTGCAGAGCATCGGTCTGCTGCGCAAGGTCGGACTCGACGACCACCAGAAAAAACTGGTGGACGAGAAGCGCGCTGAGTTCGAGGCGCGCAACAAGCAGCAGGATGCGTTCTCGAAGTCCCATTTCCCCGAAGGCGCGCAGTTGTGCAGCAAATGCAGCACGGCCGCCGTGGTCATGATGGACAACTGCATGACCTGCCTGAACTGCGGCGAGTCGAAGTGCGGGTAGTCTGAAGATGGCAATTTCGGGTTTGATCGCGGTGCAGAGCAGCTTCGGGGCACGCGAGACGCTGGATCGGTTCGAGGCGGCCATCAAGGCTCGCGGCATGACAGTATTTGCACGCATCGATCACGCGGCCGGTGCCTCGGCAGTTGGATTGACGCTGCGACCGACCGACCTGCTGATCTTCGGCAATCCCAAGACAGGCACGGCGCTGATGCTCGCCGCGCAGACCAGCGGGATCGATCTGCCACTGAAAGCATTGGCTTATCAGGACGACGCCGGTACGACCTGGCTCGCCTACAACGACCCGAAGTGGATCGCCGACAGGCACGGACTCTCCGTTCCGGCTGCTGCGGCCGCGGAGCCGATGGCAGCCGCCTTGAGCGCTCTGGTCAAGCAGGCGACGCAAGCGGACGCCTGAGCCAGCGGGACTTAACAACATGAACCCGCTGCTGCGGCGGCTAGGAATCGGCCTCCCGATCATTCAGGCGCCGATGGCTGGCATATCGAGCCCTGCGATGGCGGCTGCGGTTTCCAATGCCGGCGCATTGGGTTCCATCGCGGTCGGTGCCGTCAACACGGCGGGGGCGCGGTCGATGACCGACACGCTGCGCGGACTCACGCAGCGGCCGTTCAACGTGAACGTTTTCGCGCACCGTCCGGCGCGAGCGCATCCCGAGCGCGAACGCGCGTGGCTTGCGGCGCTGACACCCCTGTTCGAACGTTTTGGCGCGGCGCCGCCGAGGTCGATCGGGGAAATCTATACCAGCTTCGTCGACGATCGGCCGATGCTCGATCTGCTGCTCGAGGTGAAGCCCGCAGTCGTCAGCTTCCATTTCGGTCTGCCGCCCGCGCCCGTGATCGCGCAGCTCAGGCAAGCCGGCATCGTGTTGTTCTCTACCGCGACCACGCTGGCGGAAGCCGCGGCCGCGGTCGATGCGGGCGTGGATGCGATCGTGGCGCAAGGTTATGAAGCGGGCGGCCATCGTGGCGTGTTCGATCCCACGGTACCCGACAGCCAGTTGGGTGTCGCTGCACTCACCCGGCTGCTCGTCAGCAGACTGCCCGTGCCGGTGATTGCCGCCGGCGGCATCATGGATGGCGCCGGGATCGCCGCCATGCTGGCTCTAGGTGCGCAGGCCGCACAGCTCGGCACTGCGTTCATCGGCTGCCCCGAGTCGAGCGCGGATAGCTATCACCGTGCAGCACTGCAGGGTCCAGGCGCCAACGCGACCGAGATGACCACGTTGATTTCAGGAAGGCCCGCGCGTTGCCTGCCGAACCAGTTCACGGGTCTGAAGCAGCTACTCGGCAGCCTCGAAGCGCCGGACTACCCGATCGTCTATGACGCCGGCAAGGCGCTGGCAGCCGCGGCGCGTGCCCGAGGCGAAGGCGGGTTCGGCGCGCAGTGGGCAGGGCAGGGAGCACCGCTGGCGCGCGTCATGCCGGCCGCCGATCTGGTCCGCGCACTGTCGACAGAGCTCGAGCGCAACCGCGTACCCTAACGAAGCGAGCATTCACCGGCGGCGGGCGCCACGATTTCCGGTGAGTTACAGATCTCCAGTGTCGAAATGCCGTGCAGCATCTGCTGGATGTTGTCGCGCGCCGCGCCTTCGTTGGCGAGGCGCAGTCGTTTGACCACGGCGAGGTAGCCGCCTTCGGTGGCCGTATAGCGGCTTTGGACATTCTGTGCCCAGAGCGTGTTGCCGGTAGGGGCATCGACCAGCTGGTAGCTGACCTTCATCTTTACGGTCTGCGCGGGGCCCTCGAGCTGCTGGTCGGTCTGGCCGACGAACGCGATCAGCTTGTATCGCGCCACTGCGCCTGTCGGCTCTACCTTGGTGAAGAGACCAAACCGGTCCAGGGCGTTGCCGATGGCCTGCGCGAACGCATCGTTCGAGATTTCCGATGCGCCAACCGTGGAACTCTCCCGATTGCCGGTCACCGTGACCGATACATCTCCGGATAGCCTGTGCACGAGCGTGACGTGGTCCGGCACCATGTTCCCCGCGTTGAATGGCGCGGCGCAGCCAATCAATTGTGCGAACAGGGCGAAACCGATCGAGACGCGCACCGATCGCAGCATCGTGTGGGTGATCATGCGTTGGCGGCGCCCGGTGAGGTGCCCAGATCGAGCGTCATGAAGACGCTGTTCGGATCGAGCACGTAGTCCCCAAACGGCGCGCATTCATTGAAACCATGCAACGAATAAAGTGCCCGGGCAGGGGCGAACTCGGGCTGCGAGCCGGTCTCGAGGCTCAGACGCACGAGCATCTCCGCCCGGGCGGTTGCAAGAATGTGCGCCAGCAGAACGGTCGCGATGCCGCGGCGGCGGGCGGCTCCGCTCGTGTGCATCGATTTGATTTCGCCGTGCAAACCGCCGAGCCGCTTGAGTGCCCCGATGGCGTACAGCACACCGTCGCACCACACCGCCCATATCGACAGGTCGGCTGTCCGCAGTTGTTCGATGTCGAGTGCGTGCACGCTTTCCGGCGGGGACTGTGCGCGCATGGTTCGAAGGTGTGTAGCCAGCAGGTCGACGATACGCGGATCGTCGAGGTCGGCAGTGCGGATCTCGAGCTGGCCCATGCCCATGTTCATGTCCGTGGCGGCTTCACGTCCGTGGCGGCTGCGATGCCCGATCCAGCAGGTACTGCACGTACACGAGGTCCAGCCAACGGCCGAATTTGGCACCGACCTGCGGCAGTGTGCCACAGACCTCGAAGCCCATTTCGGCGTGCAGTGCAAGGGACGCGGCATTGCCCGCTTCGATGCCGCCGATCATGGCGTGCTTGCCGAGTGCCCGCGCCCGCTCGATCAGGGCTGCCAGCAATCCTCGGGCGATGCCCCGCCGGCGATAACCATCGGCGACGTAGACCGAATGCTCGACCGTGAGACGATAGCCCGACCGCGCTCTGAAATCTCCGAAGGAAGCGTAGCCCGCCAGCTCGCCGCGGCTCTCGCAGACCAGGATCGGGTAGCCCGCCTGTCTGCGGGCCTGTACCCACTGCTGCCGATCGGCGAGGTCCACGGGCGTCTCGTCCCAGATCGCGGTCGTGGTCAGGATCGCGTCGTTGTGAATCGTCAGCAACGATGCAAGGTCTCGATCCACCAGTTCTCGCACGTGGACGGGCTCGCCGGCGGAGCCCGTGATCGGAGCCACGTCATCGTGCATCGGTGATCTACCTCTCGGTTCGGCCGCGGCCTGGCATGAGACAGTCGATCACGGTTATGACAACGCTGCAATTCAACTGCATCGGATCGGGTTGTGGATTGCTCTCCAGCGTCGGCGCGGGACTGACCGCCATCGGTCACACGGTGTGCGGCGTGACTCTTTCGGTACTGGCGGCCTCGGCGTCCGTTGCTGCCTGCGTCCGCTGGTTCCGCGCAAGGCCAGCCCGTTCGACGACTGCCTGAGGCTGCCGACCGGCCGCCCTGACCGCGCCGCATCCACCCGCGGCCGGCATGCTATCGTCGGACGTCAACCGGCCTTGGGACGTTCATGACGAGCACACCTTCGCACCATCGCGAGGTCAAGACGACCGCGCTGCTGTTCACAGGCCTGGGATCGATCATCGGTTCGGGCTGGCTGTTCGGGGCCTGGCGGGCGGCGGGGTTGGCGGGCCCGGGGGCTATCTGGGCATGGGTGCTGGGAGCGGCCATCGTCATGACGGTCGCACTGACGTATTCGGAACTCGGCGCCATGTTCCCGGAGCGCGGCGGCATGGTCCGCTACGGACATTACTCCCATGGAGCGCTGGTCGGCTTCATCGCGGGCTGGTCCAACTGGATCGTGATCATCTCCGTCGTCCCGGTGGAGGCCGAAGCCTCCGTCCAGTACATGGCCTCCTGGTCCTACGACTGGGCGCACGGACTGTACGTTCATGCCGCGAACGGCCAGGGCGAACTCACCACGACCGGTCTTGCGATCGCCGCTGTGCTGGTGCTGATCTATTTCCTGCTGAACTTCTGGAGCGTGAAGCTGTTCGCACGTTCTAACTCCGCCATCACGGTCATCAAGTTGATCATTCCGGCGGTCACGGGCCTGGCACTCATCAGCAGTGGATTTCACGCCTCCAATTTTCACGTCGCGTTGCGGGGAGATTCGCATGCGCTCGATTTCGCCGCGATT
Source organism: Steroidobacteraceae bacterium (assembly GCA_036271535.1). Classification (GTDB taxonomy): domain Bacteria; phylum Pseudomonadota; class Gammaproteobacteria; order Steroidobacterales; family Steroidobacteraceae; genus FEN-1191. Next base: position 6,682 of record DATBAM010000118.1, read on the forward strand.
CTGAACGCGGTCGCCACGGCCGGTATCGTCTTCAGCTTCAACGGCTTTCAAAGCCCGGTGAACATGGCGGGCGAGGCGCACAACCCGGGTCGCAGCGTGCCGATTGCGGTGCTGGGATCGATCCTGTTGGCGACGATCGTCTATCTGCTGCTGCAGGTCGCCTACATTGGTTCTGTGCCACCCGACCTGCTGGCCAAGGCCGGCTGGCAGGGAATCGATTTCCGCTCGCCATTTGCCGAGCTGGCGCTGATGGTGAATCTGAACTGGCTTGCGATCATGCTGTATGCCGATGCCTTCGTCAGCCCCAGTGGCACCGGCATCACGTACACCGCGACCAGCGCGCGCATGATCTACGGCATGCAGCGCAACGGCACGCTGCCGGCGATCTTCGGCCGTCTGCACCCGGACTACGGCGTCCCGCGCGCGGCGATGTGGTTCGATCTCGTGGTCGCGTATGTGTTCCTGTTCAAGTATCGCGGCTGGGGGACACTGGCGGCCGTCATATCGGTTGCCACGATCGTGTCATACCTGACCGGACCCGTCAGCGTCGTCACGCTCCGGCGTACCGCTCCGCATCTAAAGCGTCCACTACGCGTGCCGGCAATTCGACTGATCTCCGGTCTGGCATTCATCTTCGCGACCGAACTCTTCTATTGGGCCAAGTGGCCACTGACCGGACAGATCATGCTGCTGATCGTGATCGCGCTGCCGGTCTACATCTACTATCAGGCGCGCAGCGGCTGGCAGAACTTCCGTATGCAGCTGCATGGCGCCTGGTGGTTGATCGTCTACCTGCCGGTGATCGCGCTGGTGTCCTGGGCGGGCAGCAGCAAGTTCGGCGGCCAGGATTTCATCAAGTGGGGTTGGGACCTGCTGGTCGTTGCCGCGGTCGGTCTGGTGTTCTTCCTGTGGGGTGCACGGTCCGGCTGGACGACGCCGGAGATCGCGCAGATGCGCTCCGAGGATTGAATCGATCACGGATCGTGATGCGCTGCCTGCCATTCGGTGCGCGGCGTGACATATCATCCCGCCGCTATGAAACGCCTGTTATTCACGTGCTGCCTGCTGCTGCTCTCGAGCATTGGCGCCGCTTCCGACGCGCAGCTGCCGCGTCCGCCGGAACTCGAACCGGATGTGCAGTTCTGGATCCGCGTCTACACGGAGATCACCACCAACGCCGGGTTCCTGCACGATCAGCACAATCTGTCGGTCGTCTACGAGACCTTGCGTTTCGATGTCGATACGCCGCCGCGGGAACGTGCGCGCAAGGTCGACGAGGAGCGCGAGCGATACCACGACATCCTTTTGCGCCTCGCCAATGGCGATGACGCCGACGATGCCGATGCGCGGCACATCAAGGAGTTGTGGGGCGCGGAGGGGACACCCCTTCGATTCCAGCAGGCGGCCGATGACGTTCGCTGGCAGCTGGGCCAGGCCGATCGCTTTCGCGCCGGGCTGGCGCGGGCGGGTGCCTGGCAAACGCATATCGGCGCCGTGCTGGCGAATCTCGGGCTGCCAGATGAGATTGCAGCGTTGCCTCATGTGGAGTCATCGTTCGACCCCTATGCGTATTCGAAGGTCGGCGCAGCGGGTCTGTGGCAGTTCATGCGTTCGACCGGGCGGCGCTTCATGCGCATCGATTCGGCCGTCGACGAGCGGCTCGATCCCTATCGGGCGACCGAGGCCGCAGCCCAGCTGCTGAGCTACAACTACCGGTTGCTTGGCAGCTGGCCGCTCGCCATCACTGCCTACAATCACGGGGCGGAGGGAATGCGCCGGGCGCGCGATCAGCTCGGCACCGACGACATCGTGCGCATCGTGCGCGACTATCACAGTCCGAGTTTCGGCTTTGCCTCACGCAATTTCTACGTATCGTTCCTGGCTGCGCTGACGGTGTCGCGCAATCCGGATAAATATTTCAGCGGGCTGCAGCACACGAACGAGTCGAGTTACCGGGAGGTCCAGGTCCCGGTCGCGACGAGCGCCGCCAGTCTGGTGCGCACGCTGGGCATGGATCGGGATCAGCTTCGAAGCCTGAATCCGGCGCTGTTGCCGACCGTCTGGAACGGCACGCGCCCGGTGCCCCCGAACTACATTCTGCGTCTGCCGGGCACGTCGCGTTGGACTACCGAATCACTCGCCGCGCGTCTGGGCGTGCGGGCGCCGGTCAATGTGGCCGCTGCCGCCGTCGTGACCAGCGCAGCGAAGCCGATCATCGTCGCCAGCGCGCCCGCCACGCATGTGCCGGCGCCGGCTGCACCCCCGATCGAGACGACTCATGTGCAGCCGCCCGCCACCGTCGCCTCCGTGGCAACGCCCGCGGCTGCTTCGGCTCCCGCCGCATCCGCGACGCCGCAGCCTGGCACCGCCGAGTATTACGTCGTCCAGTCCGGGGACACGCTGGAAGCGATTTCGGCAAACGCGCACCTGCCGGTCAAAAAGCTGATGACGCTGAATGCGCTGCACGAGCAGGACGACATCTACGAGGGACAGCGGCTGCGACTGGTGGCCGAGGCGCCGGAGCCAGAGACCGTGACGACCGCGGCGACGGTCGAGGCCGCGAAGGTCGCGATCGCCGAGACGGAAGAGGACAAGCAGGCCGTCCGGACCGCCCGCAGGCTGGAGGCCAAAGCAGAGCCTGTCACCCGTTCGGAGGCGCAGGCCGAAGGTCCGGAGCTGGTGTCCGGCACGGTCAACTCCGCATCGGTCGACCCGGTGGACTACTCCGTGGGGTCGGATCACACCATTCGCGTGGCCGCTGCCGAGACACTCGGTCACTATGCCGATTGGCTGGGGATTCCGGCAGCGCGACTGCGCACCCTCAATCATCTGAAGGGACGCAAACCGGTCGTGATGGCCCGGCGCCTGAAGCTCGAATTCAACGCCGTCACGCCGGAACAATTCGAGCACAAGCGGCGGGACTACCACGAACGTCTGGAGGCGGCCTACTTTGCCGCGCACCGGATCGGTGGCACCGAGGCCTACATCGCTCGCAAGGGCGATTCGCTTTGGAGCATCACGCAGCGCTCGGTCAAGGTGCCGGTGTGGCTGCTGCAACAATACAATCCGGACCTCGATTTCGGAGATCTCAAGCCTGGGACGCAGATCTCACTGCCCAAAGTCGAAGACGTAACGAGCTTGTGAACTCTGCACAGTCGCTGTTGATTTGCGACATGCCTATAATTTCCACCATGCGTCAGAATCTCGCTTTGTTGCTGCTGCCCTTGATGCTGTCGGCGGGCGCCGTGGCTACCGCTGCCGATACCGCCTCGAGTGCATCGCCCACGGGGGGGGCCGCGACAACGGTCAGCCTGTCGAACGCGGGTTTCGCCCCGGTCGTCGCACCGGCGGACCTGTCGGCACCGCTACCCGTTGCCGACGAAGTCGTCGTACACAAGGCCGAACGACGGCTGTACCTGCTGCGTCGTGGCGAAGTGATTCGCAGCTACCGCGTGGCGCTGGGCCTGATGCCGCAGGGTCCCAAGGAGCGGGCGGGTGATTTCCGCACACCGGAGGGTCGCTATCAGCTGACCCGCCGCAATACGCACAGCGACTACTTCCTGTCTATCCTGGTGTCCTACCCCAATGCGGAAGACGCCCGCCGCGCGCATAGCCATCATGAAGACCCCGGCGGCTCGATCATGATTCACGGCCTGCCGAACAATCTGCGTCACCCACCTGACTATTACGCGACCGCAGACTGGACCGACGGCTGCATCGCGCTGTCGAATTCGGATATGGTGGAGGTCTGGCTGATGACGCAAGACAACGTACGGGTCGAGATCCTGCCCTGATTGGGGTTGGTCTCGACCGTGCCTGATTCCGGCTCGGCCTGACATTCCCAAGTTTGGTCATTGCTGTGCCGGAAGCTCATCCGATGGAAACCAGTATCGTCGTCCCCGAATCGGTCGATGCCCGCGTTGGTCCGCGAGGCAGCCTCGAAATCCTGTCTCAGGCGGAGATCGACAAGCTGCTCGACACCAGCCAGACGGGATTGCACACGCTGTTCCGCAATTGCGCACTCGCCGTGCTGAATTCAGGCAGCGACAACGACAACGCCAAGGACCTGTTCGAGCGCTACCGTAATTTCGACGTCCGGATCGTGCGGCACGCCTGGGGCATCAAACTCGAGATGACGAACGCGCCACCCAGGGCGTTCGTCGACGGCGAAATGATCCGCGGCATCAAGGAGCACCTGTTTGCGGTGCTGCGGGATATTATTTATACCGCAAACGAGATCATCGGCGCCGGTCGGCTGGATGGACACGACAGCGCCTCGATTACCAATTCGATCTTCCACATCCTGCGCAACGCCCGCCTGCTGGATTTCAACAGCCGGGCGAATCTGGTGGTCTGTTGGGGCGGTCATTCGATCGGCCCGGTCGAATACGACTACGCCAAGCGTGTTGGCTACGAAATGGGCCTGCGCGCACTCGATGTCTGCACCGGATGCGGTCCAGGCGCGATGAAGGCGCCGATGAAAGGGGCCGGGGTCGGTCACGCGAAGCAGCGCATCACCGAGGGCCGGTTCGTCGGCGTGACCGAACCGGGCATCATCGCCGCGGAGCCGCCCAACGCCATCGTCAATCAGCTGGTCATCATGCCGGACATCGAAAAGCGACTCGAGGCCTTCCTGCGGCTCGCGCACGGCATCGTGATCTTTCCGGGCGGCGCGGGCACGGCCGAAGAAATCCTCTATGTTCTGGGGGTGCTGCTCGACCCGGCGAATTCGGAACAGCCTCTGCCGGTGGTGCTGACCGGTCCGCGCGAGAGCGCTGCCTATTTCGAGCAGATCGCGCATTTCGTGGAAAACACGTTGGGTGCCGAGGCGCTGACGCGCCTGAAGGTGATCATTGACGACCCGGCCGGGGTGGCGCGGCATCTGGTCAAATCATTCAAGCAGGTGCGTTCGTACCGGCGTGACCACAACGATTCGTATACCTACAACTGGCTGATGCGGGTGCCCTACGATCTGCAGCAGCCGTTCGAGGTTACTCATGCCTCGATGCGGGCGCTGCGGTTGCAGCGCGATCAGCCGGTGCATCTGCTGGCGGCCAATCTGCGGCGGGCGTTTTCCGGCATCGTTACGGGAAACGTAAAGGAATTCGGCGTTGCAGCGATCGAGAAATTCGGCCCGTACGAACTCTCGGGCGACGCCGAAATGATGCGACTGCTCGACGATCTGCTGACGGCATTCATCGCGCAGGGCCGAATGAAACTGCCGGGCACCGCCTATCGTCCCTGCTACCGACTGGTGGCGTAAACATTGCGGCGTTGCGCGTCGATCAGGCCGATACGCGCGTTAAGTTATCTGCAATCGGTAGTTAAGTCAGATCTGATTTAACGTTTGACCGCGCCCGGCGCAGAGTGCGAATTGCGAACGTCGATGCGCCGGACCCCTGTGACCCAGTTCCTGTCGAGAGCGACTGCTTAGAACGTAGTCTTCGCGCACAGGAGCCCACATGACCAAACCCGACGCCCCGAAAGTAGAGACTGTTGCAGAGAAGCCTGAGCTTTCGGCGAACCCGCCGAGTGGCGCTGAGGCTTACGCACGCTGGCTGGAGCACATGCAGCGTACCCGCACGCGGCACTCCGCCATCACCCGAAACCTCTACACCTGGTCGAACTACAAGAATTGGGCTGACAAGGTTCGCCACGACTGGCAAGCCGACGACGGCAAGCCCTGACCATTTCGATTCAGGCCATCGCCGCCACGGGCTGACGGCCCTGCAGCTCGGCCTGATTCGGCAGGGCCTGGCCATCGTAGTTGGTGAAGGTGCTGGGCTCGTCCAGCCACTGCAACAGCGAGTCCCATTGAGCGATGTCGTCAATTACCGAGGCGGCATGCCTCATCTCGTGCAGCCCGACGCCTTCCTCGGCGCTGTTCAGGTAATTCTGCGATTCACGCAGCGTTGCGACGATCGGGATGCCCAAGGTATCCAGGAATCGATGCAGCGAGCGATAGATCACCGTGTTCTTGCGGACGCGGTTGGCGATGATGCCGAGCCGGTTGTCGTTGCGCATGACCTTGGCGACCAGCAGCAGATTCTGTATGCAGCGCGAACAGGCATGAATGTCGATTGCTGAAGGCAATACCGGGACGAGGATCTTGTCGGCCCTGCGGGTGAGTTCGGGGAGCTCCTGAGCTGTCAGCGCCGCCGGGGTGTCGATGATGACGCGGCCGGTTTCCGGCGGTATGCGCAACTGGAACGAGCGCGTCACGCGCATGTTCACTTCGTAGGCCGCGATCAGCCCGATGTGCGGCACATCGTCGCCGCGTTTCTTGACCCAATGGGTCGCGGATCCCTGACGGTCGTAATCCATGATCACGGGGCGTTCGCCCGTAGCGGCAAAATAACTGGCGAGATTGATCGCCATGGTGGTCTTGCCAGACCCGCCTTTCGGATTGATGACCAGAATACGCTGCATAATCAATGGCCCCGTCGTGCGCCAAATTATGTACCCAGATTGTGTAAACCAGACTACGGAGGCATTCCGGGCCTCGCAAGGCACCGTAGCCAGAAGTGAGGACCGGGTCTTACTTAATCAATTTCCGCCCTGGAGGATCTGGGAGGTACGCACGGCGCGACTGTGAGTCAGGCCGCCGACTGCCGTTGGCACGCCCTTTAGCATTTCGACCAGTCGAGAGCCAAAGGTGCGCGATGGAACGATTTCTACTGCTGTGGGACGACATGGACGACTGGGTATCTGCTGCCTGGCATCTGATTGGCCGCCATTTGGCCTGAATATCGGCTTGAATCCTTAGAAAATCAGCCCAATATCGCCGCTTTACTCAATTTGTAAGGCGGCGAAGCGATGTCGAGCGAGCGCGAAACTCTGGGGTTCCAGGCGGAAGTCCGGGAACTGCTGCATCTGATGATCCATTCCCTGTACAGCCACAGGGAAATCTTCCTAAGGGAACTGATCTCCAACGCGTCGGATGCCAACGACAAGCTGCGCTTCCTGGCACTGTCGTCGCCGCAACTGCTGTCGACCGACAGCCAGCTCGGCATCTGGATCGACGCGGATGCCAAGGCAGGAACGCTGACGGTACGCGACAACGGCGTCGGTATGAACCGCGAAGAAGCGGTGGCGCATCTGGGTACGATCGCCAAGTCCGGTACTGCGGAGTTCTTCAAGCGCCTGACGGGCGACCAGCAGAAGGACGCGCAGCTCATCGGTCAATTCGGTGTCGGTTTCTATTCGGCCTTCATCGTCGCCGATCGAGTCGAAGTTCTGACGCGCCGTGCGGACGCACCGGCGGATGCCGGGGTGCGTTGGGAATCCAGTGCCGACGGCCAGTTCACGGTCGAGACCATCGAGCGAGCCGAGCGCGGCACCAGCGTCATCCTGCATCTGAAAGAAGACGCCAAGGAATTCGCCGATCCGTTCCGTCTGCGCTCGCTGGTACGCCGCTACTCCGACCATATCGCCTTTCCAGTACGCATGAGCAAAGAGAGCGCGGCGACGCTGGAGTACGAGGAGGTGAACCAGGCGCAGGCGCTGTGGACACGGCCCCGCACGGAGATCACCGACGAGGAATATCGCGACCTGTACCGCCATATCTCGCACGACGGCGCCGATCCGCTGGCATGGAGCCACAATCGCGTCGAGGGTAAGCGCGAGTACACGAGCCTGCTCTACATTCCGTCGCGGGCGCCATTCGATCTGTGGCAGCGCGAAGCCGCGCGTGGTCTGAAACTGTACGTCCGCCGCGTATTCATCATGGATGACGCGGAGCAATTCCTGCCGCTCTATCTTCGGTTCATGCGCGGCATCATCGATTCCAGCGATCTGCCGCTGAACGTGTCGCGCGAGCTGCTGCAGCAGGATCGAGAGGTCGAGGCGATGCGTGCTGCCATTACGCGGCGCGCACTGGAACTTCTGACCAAGGTGGCAAAGGATGAACCGGAGAAATTCCGGCAGATCTGGCAGGAATTCGGCCGCGTGCTGAAGGAAGGCCTGAGCGAGGACCCCAGCAACCGCGATCGCCTGCTGCCGCTGCTTCGCTATGCGAGTACGCAGCAGGATTCCAACGACGAGACCGTGGGTCTGGCGGACTACGTGGCGCGCATGCGCGAAGGCCAGGATCGGATCTACTACCTCGTCGCCGAGAGCCTCGAAGCCGCGCGTTCGAGCCCCCATCTCGAGCTGCTGCGGCAGAAGGGTATCGAAGTGCTGCTGATGGGCGAGCGGGTCGATGATTGGGTCATGGGCCAGATCGGCGAGTTCGACGGCAAGAAGTTCAAGGACGTATCCCGCGGCGATCTCGAACTGGGCCAGCTGGCGGACCAGGTAGAACGAGCCCGGATCGATGAAGAGCGGAAGGAGAACAAGGGCCTGCTAAAGCGCTTCAAGGATGCGCTGGGTGAGCGCGTCAGTGAGGTGCGCGTCAGCGAGCGTCTGCGGGACTCGGCCAGCTGCCTGGTACACGGCGAGGGCGAGATGTCGCCGCAGATGCGCCGTATCCTGGCCGCCAACGGCCAGGCGCTACCGGCCAGCAAGCCCGCGCTCGAGCTCAACGTCACGCATCCTCTGGTGCGGCACATGGACGGCCTGACTGATGGAGACGATTTTCAGCAGCTGGCGCTGGTGCTCTACGATCAGGCGATGTTGACGGACGAGGGACAGGTGACCAATCCGGCCGATTTCAGCCGTCGCCTCAATCAATTGCTGGTGAGACTGGTGGGTCCCTCAGCGCAGCCAGCTGCCTGAGCAACCTGAGGCCGAAAACACACGGGACATCCACACAAGGGGACATCCATGAGTACACAGACACCGACCGATAACGAGTTGAAGGAAAAACTGTCGCCGCTGCAGTACCAGGTCACGCAGAACAAAGGTACAGAGCCTGCGTTTACCGGGAAGTACGCGCACAACAAGGAGAAAGGCGTCTATCACTGCGTCTGCTGCGGACAGGAATTGTTCAGCTCGGATACCAAGTACGACTCCGGCTCGGGCTGGCCGAGCTTCTGGCTGCCGCTGGCGGGCGATCGCGTCAAGACGCACCGCGATGCCACTCACGGCATGGTACGCACCGAAGTCACCTGTTCAAGCTGTGACGCCCATCTGGGGCACGTGTTCGAGGATGGACCGCAGCCGACGGGCCTGCGCTACTGCATCAACTCCGCGTCACTCGACTTCGACGGCGCGAAAAAGCCTTGAGCATGCGGCTGCCCAGCGCGCAGCCGGTGCGGATTGCGGGGCCCGCCGGTGCGCTGGAGGCACTGGTGGAGACCCCGGAGGCTGCGCGCAGCGACGCCTTTGCGATCGTCTGCCATCCGCATCCGCTGCACGGTGGGACGATGCAGAACAAGGTCGTGCACACCGTCGCACGCGCCTGCCAGGCCACGGATATGCCGACGGTGCGCTTCAACTTCAGAGGGGTGGGTGCGAGCGAGGGTGGCTATGACGAGGGGCGCGGCGAAATGCAGGACGCGCTGGCCGTGATCGAGTGGGGACACCAGCGCTGGCCTGACGCCTCGCTCACGCTGGCCGGCTTCTCATTCGGCGCGATGGTATCGATTCAGGCCGCACCGGTAGCGAGGCCGGCGGCCCTCATCAGCGTGGCACCTGCGGTCAGCAGGCCGGCCTTTGCCACGATCGCGGCGCCATCGTGTCCCTGGCTGATTCTGCAGGGTGACGCGGATGAATTGGTCGACATTCGCGATGTCCAGGCTTTTGCCGCCCGCTTCCAGCCGCCGCCGAAGCTGGTCGTATTCCCCGGCGGCGAGCATTTCTTCCACGGGCGTCTGATCGAGCTGCGCGATCAGATCGTCGGATTCCTGCGCTCCGCCAGAAGCGAAGAAGCCCGGTAAAGCTGGGCCTTACCGGGCTTCCTTCAAGAACTTAGGTAGAGCTGACGTCCGTTCAGTTCACGAACGACTTCAGGTTCTTCAGCGGCAGTGCGCGCACCTTCTTGCTGGCCGGCTTCGCCTTGAAGGTCATCTTCTCACCCGTGAACGGATTGATGCCCTCACGCGCCTTGGTTGCCGGGCGCTTCACGACTTTCAACTTGAGCAGACCCGGAAGAGTGAACAGTCCATTGCTGCGCAGGCTCTTCTTGATGATCCCGTTCAGCGACTCGAAGACCTCGCTGACCTGTTTCCGGGAAAGCTCCGAATCCTTGGAAATCTGGGCCAGTATTTCCGACTTGGTCGGTGCCCCACCTTTTTTCGCCATTGCCAAATCTCCTGGTGTATGCGGACATCTATCTAAATTAGTAGCTAAAAAAAGCTACGAAACGGCGCGCAACATAACACACCGCTGCGCTGACGCAAATGTTTTTCGATTCTCTGCAGAGCCGCAAATGCCTTTTTTTATAGGCTCGCGCGCACTACGGCGAGGAACGCGGGTCGCAACTGGTGCAGTTGGCGGCGCACTTGAGCGCTGCCGAGGCCGTCTTCAGCGCACGGCGATCAGCAGCATTTGAATGAAGATGAGCGCCCACATCGCTGAGAAATCGATGCCGCCGAGTGGGGGAATCAGGCGGCGAAACGGACGCAGGATCGGCTCGCACAACGCCACCAGCAGACCCTGCGCGGGCGAGTAAGTCCCGGGGGCGACGAACGACAGCAACGCATAGAGCAAAATGGCTAAAAAATAGGTCCAAAGCGTCGTGCGAAGGATTTCGAGGCCAGTGAGCTGCAACCATATAAGTGCGGGTGGCAGGCCCTGGCCGGTGAGTAGCCAGTAGACGGCTACCTCCAGTGCGGCGAACACCAGCACTGCAAGGCATGAAGCGGTGTCCAGTCGACCGACCGCCGGCAGCAGCCGGCGCAACGGCACAATGATCGGATTGGTGATGTGCACGATCGAACGCGCCAGCGGATTGCGGAAGTCGGCGCGCGCCCATTGCAGCAGCAGGCGCAACAGCACGCCGATCATGCAGAGGGAGAGCAGTGTCTGAGCCAGGAAGATCAGTGCAGCCATGGTTAAGGGGTTGCTCCGGAAACAGTACGCAGAGCGCCCGCGAGCTCGACGCTGCGCGCGGTGGCCGCCTCGATGGCGTCCGCGACCAGACGCGACAGGCCGCCCTGCTCGAATACTCGCAGCGCGGCTTCAGTCGTGCCGCCTTTGGACGTGACGGCGACCCGCTGCTGCGCGAGGGTCCCATTCTCGGCTGCGAGCAGGCCTGCGCCGTACAAGGTGCCGGCGGCCAGCGCTTGGGCGGTGTCGCGCCCCAGCCCCAGTCGTTCCGCGGCGCGTGCCATTTCCTCGGCCAGCAGGAAGAAATAGGCCGGGCCGCTTCCCGACAGTGCCGTCACGATATCGAGGTGGTCCTCGGCGTGCAGCCACACGCTGCGGCCGGAAGCTTTGCCGATCAGCTCGGCATAGTCGCGTTGACTGCGCGTGACATCGGGGTGGGCATACATACCGGTGACGCCCGCGCCGACCAATGCCGGCCGATTGGGCATCGCGCGCACGATCGCAATACCGGGTGGGCAGGAACGGGCGATGTCCTGGATGCGAAGACCGGCCGCGATCGATAGCAGCAGGGGCCGACCGCCACTCAGACTTGCGCGCACGCTTTGCAGCGCGGCCGCGGCGTGCTGAGGCTTGACCGCCAGAACGACCAGCTGCGCCCCCTGGACTGCGCGCTCGTTATCCGCGTCGACGCGGATCCCGTATTCCCGGCGGAGCCCTTCGGCGAGCGCGGCATCGGGCTCGCCCACGCTGATATGGCCGGCCGGCACGCGCTGGCGAATCAGCCCTCCAATGAGCGCGCGGGCCATGTTGCCGCCGCCGATGAACGCGATCCGCTCAGGAACCTGTGGTTGCATCAGCGTCATTCTACCCGCTTAAGTAGGTCCGATTCGGGGGCCGAAGATGGCCGTGCCGATGCGCACCATCGTCGCACCTTCCATGATGGCCTCGCCAAAGTCGCCGCTCATGCCCATGGACAGGCTGTCGAGCGACCGCTCCGGCAAGGTGCCGTTGATCTGGTCCAGCAGTGCGCGCAGGGCTGCGAAGTGCAGCCGATTATCGGCTGGTGACAGATCCGCCGGCAGGATGCACATCAGTCCGCGCAACTGCAGGCGTGGCAACGCCGCGACCGCCAGCGCCAGCGCCGAAGCCTCGGCGGGCGGCACGCCTGCTTTCAGATCTTCCCCGGCAATGTTGATCTGCAGGCATACCTGCAGTGGGTGCGCATAGTGAGGTCGCTGGGCCGACAGTCGCTCCGCGAGCCGCAACCTGTCCACCCCGTGAACCCAGTCGAAGCGCTCGGCGATGGCGCGGGTCTTGTTTGCCTGCAGACGACCGATGAAATGCCAGGTAACGGGAAGGTCCGCCAGCAGCAGCATCTTAGGTATGGCTTCCTGCGCATAGCTCTCGCCCACATGGCGACTGCCCGCGGCGGCGGCGGCCCGGACAGCCTCGGCGTCGTGCCCTTTGCTCACCGCGATGACTGTGACCGACTCCACATTCCGCCCCGCGGCAACGGTCGCGGCCGCGATCCGAGCCTCCAACTGGCGAAAATTGGCCAAAATTAATGCTGCGGTTGGTGAATTGTGCGGAGCGATTAACATGTGGGTGGTTGGGTTGCTCCGCTATACTTCATGCTGCTTGCCGCTAACATCAGCGGGATTGGCGAGGATCCTGATGGCCGTCGACATCGCGCAACTGCTGGCGTTCGCAGTCAAGAATAACGCGTCCGATCTGCATCTGTCGGCTGGTGTGCCACCCATGATCCGCGTAGACGGAGACATGAAGCGCATCAACATGCCCGCACTGACCCACAAGGAAGTGCACGGCATGGTCTACGACATCATGAACGACAAGCAGCGCAAGTCCTACGAAGAGTTCTTCGAGACGGACTTCTCGTTCGAGATTCCGAAGTTGTCACGCTTTCGTGTCAACGCCTTCAACCAGAATCGTGGAGCCGGCGCGGTCTTCCGCAGCATCCCCTCCACCATCCTGAGCCTGGATGAACTGGGTTCGCCGAAGATTTTCCGTGATCTGTGCATGCTCCCCCGCGGGCTGGTACTGGTCACCGGTCCGACCGGTTCGGGCAAGTCGACGACGCTTGCCGGCATGGTCGACTATTGCAATGACAATCGTCCGGATCACGTTCTTACCATCGAAGATCCGATCGAATTCGTGCACGAGTCCAAGCGTTGCCTGCTGAATCAGCGCGAGGTCAAGCGTGACACCTTAGGGTTCAGCGAGGCGTTGCGTTCCGCGCTGCGCGAAGACCCGGACATCATCCTGGTCGGCGAAATGCGCGACCTGGAAACGATTCGCCTGGCGTTGACCGCGGCCGAGACCGGCCATCTGGTCTTTGGAACCCTGCACACCAGCTCGGCTGCCAAAACGATCGACCGCATCGTCGACGTGTTTCCCGGCGAAGAGAAAGACATGGTGCGCTCCATGCTGTCGGAGTCGCTGCGCTCGGTCATCTCGCAGACGCTGTTGAAGAAGAATGGCGGCGGCCGCGTTGCGGCGCACGAGATCATGATCGGCACGCCCGCCATTCGTAACCTGATTCGCGAGGGCAAGATCGCCCAGATGTATTCGGCGATCCAGACCGGCCAGTCGGTCGGCATGCAGACCCTGGATCAGTGCCTGGCGGACCTGGTCTCGAAAGGCGTCGTCAGCAAGGAAGAAGCACGTTACAAGGCCGCAAACAAGGACGCTCTGTAGTACCCGGTACCAGTCCGATCCTACGAGGGAGTCATGGATCGCGATCAAGCTATCAAGCTGATGCAGGAGTTGCTCAAGCGCGTCGTTGAGCGGCAGGCCTCAGACCTTTTCATCACGGCAGGTTTTCCTCCGGCGATCAAGATCGACGGCGAGATCCGTCCCCAGATGGAGCGTTCGCTCACCAGCGAGCAATCCGCGATGCTCATCCGCGCGATCATGAATGATCGGCAGACGAAGGAATTCGACGCCACAAAAGAGTGCAATTTCGCGATTGCGCCGCCAGGCATAGGCCGGTTCCGCGTCAGTGCGTTCGTGCAGCAGGGCAACGTCGGCTGCGTCATCCGATTGATCAACGCCAAGATCCCCTCGTTCGAAGAGTTGGATCTGCCGCCGGTACTCAAAGAAGTGGTGCTGTCCAAGCGCGGTCTGGTGATCGTCGTCGGCGGCACCGGTTCGGGAAAATCGACCTCGCTGGCGGCGATGGTCGGCTATCGCAATGACAAGACTCGCGGTCACATCGTGACGATCGAAGATCCGGTCGAGTACGTGCATCAGCACAAGGGTTGTGTGATCACCCACCGCGAAGTCGGCGTGGACACCGATTCCTGGCATGCGGCGCTGAAGAACACGCTGCGTCAGGCGCCCGACGTGATCCTGATCGGCGAAATCCGTGATCGCGAGACGATGGAATACGGTATCCAGTTCGCCGAGACCGGCCACCTGGTCCTCGCGACCCTGCATGCGAACAGCTCCAACCAGGCGCTGGACCGCATCATCAACTTCTTCCCCGAGGAGCGGCGCGAGCAGCTCCTGATGGACATGTCGCTGAACATCCGCGCGCTGATCTCGCAGCGTCTCATTCCGCGAGAAGCCACCACCGGGCGCATCGCGGCGATGGAGATCATGCTGAATTCGCCGCTGATCCAGGACCTGATATTCCGTGGCGAGGTCGCCAAGATCAAGGAAGTCATGGCGCGCTCGACGCGTATCGGCATGAAGACCTTCGATCAGGCGCTGTTCGACCTGTACGAGCACGGCCACGTTTCGTACGAGGACGCGCTGCGCAACTCCGACTCGAAGAACGAGTTGCGCCTGCGCGTCAAACTGGAAAGCAAACGCGACAACAAACCAGTGGAATCCGACGGCGATCTGACGATCGCTGAGGAAGCCGAAGGCAAGAGTTTCTAACGTCACATGTCAGTCGACCCACTAGAAATCACCGAGACCGAGGCGCAGCCCACGGTCAACACCAAGCCACTCTTCAAGCTGATGGTCGAGCGCAAGGCATCGGACCTGTTCTTCACGTCCAACGCGCCGATCAAGATCAAGATTGAAGGGCAGATCTATCCGATCAACAAGCAGGTTCTGCCGCCGTCGTCGGTCCGATCGATCTGCTTCGGCCTGATGACTCCAAGACAGATCGAAACGTTTCAGCGCGATCTGGAAATCGACTTTGCGATCTCCGAGCCCGGCCTGGGACGATTCCGAGTCGCCATCTTCTATCAGCGTGGCTATCCGGCGATGGTGCTGCGCTATATCACGGCCGATATGCCCCGGCTGGACGTGCTCGGCGTGCCCGAGGTCCTGTCCGACCTGTCGATGGCGAAGCGCGGGCTGATCCTGCTGGTGGGCGCCACCGGCTCCGGTAAGTCGACCACCCTGGCGGCGATGATCAATCACCGCAACGAGAGCGCCTCCGAACACATCGTCACGATCGAAGATCCGATCGAGTTCCTGCATACCAACAAGCGCTCGATCATCAACCAGCGCGAAGTGGGCCTCGATACGAAATCGTACGATCGCGCGCTGCGCGCCGTCATGCGGGCCGCGCCCGACGTGATCCTGATCGGCGAAATTCGCGACCGCGAGAGCATGCAGGCGGCTATCAATCTTTCCGGTACCGGTCACCTGGTGCTGGCGACCCTGCACGCCAACAACTGTGCCGAGACGCTCGACCGAATCATCAACATGTTCCCGCACGACCAGCACAGGCAGGTCACCCTGGATCTGTCGCAATATCTGCGAGCCATCCTGGCGCAGCGACTGGTGGCCGGTGTCGACGGCAAGCGCGTCGCCGCCGTCGAGGTCATGCTCAACACGCCGCACATCTCCGAACTGGTCAAGCGTGGCGATGTCTCGGCGATCAAGGAATCGATCACGCAGAGCGGCGAGTCGGACGTCCGCAGTTTCGACTCCGCCCTGCACAAGCTCTACAAGGATGGTCGCATAGGACTCGACGAAGCGCTCGCGAGCGCCGATTCCCGCACCAACCTCGAGACCAAGATCAATTTCGGCTGAATACGGCCGGCCTGGCGGCGATCACGTCGGCGGAAATACCGTCGCGGCATCGAAGACCGGGCCATCGACGCACACGCGTTTCATCGCGGTGCCCGTGGGCGTGGTGACGGCCACCGCGCATCCGGCGCATCCACCGACCGCGCAGGCCATGAACTCCTCCAGCGCCACCTGGCAGGGCAAGCCGAACTCGCGTGCCAGCCGGGCGGTTGCCGCCAGCATCGGCGTCGGCCCGCAGGCGTAGATTTCCACTTCGTTGAGCTGACCCGGCTCCAATGTTTCGAGCCAGGTCCGGGCAAGATCGGTGACGTAACCGTCGAAGCACCCCGGGTAGCCTGCCAGCGTCGCCAGCCGCGACGGCACGCCCCATCCATCGAGCAGCGGCATGCAGGCGATTGCCTCTTCGGGCAGACCCGGCACCAGGATCGTAGATGGGCGCGCGCGAAACGGAAACGGGATCTCCGATCCCATCAGCACCAGCGGTTTCCACGCCGGCGCTCCGGCCTGGGCGCTGAGCAGGCTCTCCACCAGGAATACCATCGGGGGAATCCCGACTCCGCCGCCGATGGCCAGCACCCGCGGTCTTGCCGGGTCGACGCCGAAGCCCTTGCCGATGGGACCGAGCACGCTGATCGCCTGCCCGGGTTGCGCCCGGGCCAGCAGTCGCGAACCGATACCGACGCCCTTATAGAGCACCTCGATCCAGCCGGCCGAAGGCTCGCTGCGCATGATCGACAACGGACGGCGCATCGGCAGATCGTCGGAGCACCGAAGATGAACGAAAGTGCCCGCCGTGGCGCGCTGCGCGCAGCGGGGAGACTGCAGTCGCAGGATGTGCTGGTCGCCGTCGACGTGGCTGTGGGACAGGACCTGGGCGTCCTCCAGGCAGATCGTGCCGCGGTCGTGCTGTGTCGGGCTCACGCTACCAGCGGTCCCGCAACCGTTTCGAGCACCGCCATTCGTACCGCGACACCGTTGCTGACCTGATCGCGGATGACCGACCGGGGTCCGTCGGCCACGTCGGAAGCGATCTCGATACCGCGATTCATCGGCTGCGGATGCATCACGATCGCGTCCGGCTTTGCCAGCGCCAGGCGCGCCGCAGTCAATCCGTAGCGGGCGAAGTACTCATTGCCATCGGGGATCGACGTCTGAGCGAAACGCTCTTTCTGGATACGCAGCATCATCACCACGTCCGCGCCGGGCAGTCCGTCCTCCAGACTCTCGAAGCGGGCGCAGCCAGCGAACTCGTCCGCCGGTGGCAGCAGCGCGGGCGGGCCTACCAGCCGTATCTCCCGCGCGCCGAGGATTCCAAACACCTGCGAGGCCGAACGCGCGACGCGTGAATGGCGGATGTCACCGACGATCGCAATTCGCAGGTCCTCGATGCGTCCCTTGTGCTGCCGCACTGTCAGCGCATCCAGCAGCCCCTGCGTCGGATGGGACAGGTGGGCTTCTCCGGCCGACAGCACACATACGTCGGGAGCGACGTGCCCGGCGACCAGCGACAGCACGCCCGGTTCGGCATCGCGAATGATGAAGACGTCGAAGTGCAGCGCCTGCAGGGTGTAGATCGTGTCCAGCATCGTCTCGCCTTTGACGCGCGAAGACAGCTGCACCTCGATGTTGACGACATCCGCGCCCAGCCGCCGACCGGCCAGTTCGAACGACACGCGGGTACGCGTCGACGGCTCGGTGAACAGGTTGGCGACGGTGACGCCCTGGAGCCTCGTGTCGCGGGGCGGCCGAGCGCCAATACGGCGCGCGTAGCGCTCGGCCCGCGTCAGTATCGCCTCCACCTCGTCACGCCGGAGGCCCTCCAGCGTGATCAGATGGCGCAGGGAACCATCACCCCGTCGTTGATCGATCATCTCTTCCTTCGCCCGACAGCCAACGTTCCAGAATGATAGCGGCTGCGGCGCTGTCGATGTCGCCTCGCTGCACGCGGCGACGGCGCTGGCCCGACCTGCGCTGCAGGCGCAGCCGTTCGGTGGCTTCGATCGAGGAAGAAAATTCGTCGCATCGCACGACCCTGCGACCGCTGCGCGCCGCCAGTTCGGTCGCGAAGCGATCGCATGCCGGGCTCATGGCGCCCGGGGTACCGTCAGCATTGCGTGGCGAGCCGACGACCAGGACATCCGGACGAAATTGCTGCAGCAGGCGATCAATCGACTGCCACTGGGGACCCTGATCGGTCGCGGGGACGGCGGAATGGGGTGCGGCGCTGCCGCTGATCGTATCGCCCGATGCGATTCCGATGCGACGCAGACCAAAATCGAAGGCGAGAACGACCTGGGCTCGCGCCTCAGGCATGCCCGGCAACGAAGCTGACTCTCGAACTATCGACGCCCAGCAGTTGCCACGAGGCCTGCCAGCGATCCTCGAAGGGCAGATCGAATACGATGCGATCATCCACCGGCAGACTGATCCAGGCGTTGTCGAGCATCTCCTGTTCGAGTTGCCCGGCATCCCAGGTTGCGTATCCCAGCGCCACGAACGCGTCCAGCGGCCCGTCACCGCGGGCGATCGCCGCCAGTACGTCGCGCGAGGTCGTGACCTGCACGTCCTTGGAGATCTTATGGGTGGAGTCCCACGAGCCGCCCGGACGGTGAAGCACGAACCCGCGGTCGGTGTGCACCGGACCGCCGCGCAGCACGGCCTGCTCGTTGATGCGGTTGTCCGTCGGCTCGAGCTTCATCTGCACCATGACATCGCCGAGCTTCATACCCAGCGGCTTGTTCAGCACGATGCCGAGCGCACCCTTGTCGCTATGCTCGCAGATCAGGGAAACGGTCTGTGCGAAGTGGCCGTCGGAGAGCGAGGGCATCGCAATCAGCAGGTGATTAGCCAGGAAATCGGTAGTGCCCATGGGAACCAGTATGGGGGTCTCTCAGGCGCCCCTCAAGGTCCGCCTGATGTATCTGACGAGGCGGTCACAGCCCCCGATTGCAGCGTGCCGGCGACGAAATCCCACTGATAGGCGAACCGCAACCGGGCATAACCCGCTGCCAGTGCAGGCGGAAACGGGTCAAACGGGCTGGCAAGCCTCAAAATCGTGATCGCCGCCTCATCCAGGGCGCCCTGGCCGCTACTGCGGCGCACCCTTACCTGCCGTAGCCGCCCGCTGGATGCGATTTCGACTTCCACCACCGGGCTGCCGGATAATTTTGCGGTCCGGGCGGCGGTGGGGAAATTGAGAGTGCCGACCCGCTCGACCTTGCGTTTCCAAGAGGCGAGGTAGGGCGCGAGTTCGGACGCACGGGTGTCGGGCGTGATCCAGCGTTCGCTGTGTGATTTCCCCCGCAGCATCAGCTCGATGGCGTCGCCGCGGCCACTTCGCGGGTCGCCCACCGTGTCGCCCGTGAACTGCGGCATCGCCTCGGCGGCAGCAGGGTCCTGTGGCGTGTCATGGCCGACGCTGCGAACGTCGTCGGCCGGCGCACTGGAAGTCAGGACTTCGCTGGTGCTCACCTCCGGCGAGGTTTCCGGGGGCGTATCGGGGGCGCCGCGACTGGCGGGACTGCCGGGAGCGACCGCGCTGTCGGTGTTGCCGCTTCCCAGCTGCGTGCGCTGGGCCAGATAAGCGGCATGGTCATTCGACTGCGCCTCGGCGACGTCATTGGTCACCAGTGTCACGTCGAGTTGGGGTGAGTCGTCGCGATGTGGCCGGGCGGACGTGCCGAAGGTCAGCCCCAGGATGACGATGGCATGCAACAGCCCCGTCAGGAACAGCATCGCCATCAACCGGTCGCGGACGGGTGCGGACCCCTCACGCAGCGGCACTGCGGCACGACCTGGCTGTGAAGATCCCATCACGCGGATGAGTATAGCGAGCTGTCGCTCTCAGGAGGCTCGACCGGAGCCCAGTCGACGCTCGATCGCATCGATGAGCATCGCGCCAATGCTGGTGCCGAAAGCCTTATCCAGTTCCCGGACGCCGGTCGGGCTGGTGACGTTGATCTCGGTGACGAAGCCGCCGATGACGTCGAGTCCCACGAACAGCATGCCGGCATCCCGCAAGGTTGGTCCGATCTGCTGGCAAAGCCAGCGATCCCGATCGTTAAGAGGACGCCCGACTCCCTTGGCGCCTGCCGCCAGATTGCCACGGTGATCGTCGGCACCGGGAATACGGGCCAGTGCATAAGGCACCGGCTCGCCGTCTACCAGCAGCACGCGCGAGTCGCCACCGGTGACGATGTCGGGAAGATACTTCTGCACGACCGCAAACCGGGTGCCGGTGCCGGTCAACAATTCAAATACGACCCGGGAGTTCTTGTCACCCGGCTCCAGCGCGAAGATCGAGTCGCCACCCATGCTGTGCAACGGCTTGCAGACGATCTTGCCGTGCGTACGGGCAAAGGCGGCCATCTCGGCCATGTCGCGGGTGATCAGCGTCGGCGCGCAGCACTGAGGAAACCATGCGGTGAAGACTTTCTCGTTCATGTCGCGCAGGCCGCGCGGCCGGTTCACGACCAGCGCGCCAGCGAGTTCCGCGCGCTCCAGGATGTAGGACGTGTAGATGAATTCGGTGTCGAAGGGCGGATCCTTGCGCATCAGGATCACGTCGAAGTCGCCAAGCGGACCGACGGTGCTCTCGCCCAGGGTGAACCATGCTGCCGGATCGTCATGGACCTCGAGCGGACGCCACCGGGCTTCGGCAACACCATCGCGCAATCTCAGATCCCGCTGCTCCACGTAGGCAAGCTTCCAGCCGCGCGCCTTGGCGGCCAGCAGGATCGCCAGCGTCGTGTCCTTGGCATATTTGATGCGGTCGATCGGGTCCATCACGACGATCAGCCGAATGTCATCTGCCATCAAATATTCTCCTTTCGTTCGCGCGCGCCCGAAGCTGGTGATGATTATGTTCCGCCGTGCGGAAATAAACTCTCAAAAACGTGACGGACACGGCATAGCAGGGCCCCTACCGATATGTTAAAACGCTCGGAGAAATAAGCACATGAGGGCCGTGCGAGCATGGAATCGACAGCGGAGGATCGAGGTGGCGCAGGCGCGCCCTCGCAAAACGGCAGCTCGCTGTTCAAAGGTCTCAAGGTCCTCGTGATCGATGACAGCAAGACCATCCGGCGCACGGCGGAAACGCTGCTTGCAAAGGAAGGTTGCGAGGTTTTCACGGCCGTCGATGGATTCGACGCGCTGGCAAAGATCGCCGACCATCAGCCCGATATCGTCTTCGTCGACATCATGATGCCACGCCTGGACGGTTATCAGACCTGTGCCCTGATCAAGCACAACAAGGTATTCCGGTCCATTCCGGTCATCATGCTGTCTTCCAAGGATGGTTTGTTTGATCGGGCCCGTGGTCGCATCGTAGGATCCGAGCACTATCTGACCAAGCCATTCACCAAAGACGAACTGCTGAGCGCAATCGAGTCGCACATCGGGAGATGACGGTGATGGCACTGATCCTCATAATCGACGATTCCCCGACCGAGGTGCACGTGATGCAGAAGGCGCTGGAACGTCATGGCTATCGAACCGCGGTGGCGGGCGATGGCGCCGAGGGTATTAGGCTCGCCCGGCAGATGCACCCCGATCTGATCTTCATGGATATCGTGATGCCGGGGATGAACGGCTACCAGGCCACCCGGACGCTGGTCAACGACCCCGATACGCGCGCTATTCCGATCGTGATGGTGACGTCAAAGGGCCAGGAGGCCGACAGGGTCTGGGGCCTGCGTCAGGGTGCGGTCGACTACCTGATCAAGCCGGTGTCACCCGACCAGCTGGTCGAGAAGGCGCAGGCAACACTTGCCGCCTGACATGGAAGAGACTGTTGCGCTCAGGGGTCTGCGCGACCGTCCATTCGAACTGCTGGCAGAGCTCGAGCGGCGCGGCAGGGCGGTGACCGCCAGTGCTGCGCCCGACGTAGCCCAGGCAGGCGAATGGGTGGGGGTTGCGCTGCGCATGGCCGGAGAGCTCTACTTGGTGGCGCGCGAAGAAGCGCGCGAAGTACTGGGCGTGCCTTCCCCCCTGACGCGTGTCCCCGGGGCCAAAAGCTGGATATTGGGTCTTGCCAACATTCGCGGACAGTTGTATCCGATGATCGACCTGCGCTCCTTTCTGGGAAGCGGGCAGACCCCGTTGTCGCGCAATTCGCGCGCGATCATCGTCAATCATCGCGACGTTCCGGCGGGGCTGGTGGTCGATGAGGTATTGGGTTTCCGTCGTTTTGCCGACGCAGAATTCACGGCCGAAGTCCCGCCAACCATCGTTCATTGCGAGCGCTACGTGGCCGGATCGTTTCGCCGTGGCGCGGAGCAGTGGCCGGTCCTGGGCCTGCGAACCCTGGTCGAGGACCCGTCGTTCTCAGAGGCCAGCGCATGAGTAACGACCGGTCCGGCGAGACGGGCCGCCCACAGCTGCTGCTGGGGGCTGCGGCACTGCTCATCATCGTGGCTGTCGTCGGTGTGCTGATCGCGCCATCGGCGCATTGGCCCGTCACACCCATCGCCCTGATAGGCCTGCTGGCGCTGCTCCCGGTCGGGATGCTCTTCTCCTACCTGCGCCGGATCGGACAGATCGCCACCCAGTCACAGCGGGTTGCGGACGCCCAGCGGCTGGAGACCGATCGCAATCAGCAGGCGATCATGAAACTGCTGGACGAGATGTCCAATCTGGCCGAGGGCGATCTCACCGTGCAGGCCACCGTAACCGAGGACATCACCGGCGCGATCGCCGACTCGGTCAACTACGCGGTCGAGGCTTTGCGCAAGCTGGTAGCGACGATCAGTCAGTCCGGCATACAGCTCGATGGTGCGGCGAGACAGACGCAGGCGCTGGCAGCGCACCTGGCGCGCGCGAGCAGTGCCCAGTCCAAGCAAATCGGGTCGGCCACCGAGTCGATCGCCGCGATGGCGGCATCGATCGAGGAAGTATCCGGCAACGCGGAGCGAGGCGCGGACGTCGCCCGTCACTCCGTGGACGTCGCCCACAAGGGCGGCGACGCGGTGCGCCGCACTATCGACGGCATGAACACCATCCGCGAGACGATTCAGGAGACCAGCAAGCGCATCAAGCGGCTCGGAGAGAGCTCGCAGGAGATCGGCAACATCGTCGAACTGATCAGCGACATCGCCGAGCAGACCAACATCCTTGCACTGAACGCTTCGATCCAGGCATCGATGGCAGGCGAGGCGGGTCGGGGTTTCGCGGTGGTGGCCGACGAAGTCCAGCGGCTGGCGGAGCGCGCCGCCAATGCCACCAGGCAGATCGAGGGACTGGTGCGGACGATCCAGACCGACACCAACGAGGCAGTGGTCTCGATGGAGCGCAGCACTACCGACGTGGTCGGCGGGGCGTTACTGGCCGAGAACGCCGGCGCGGCGCTGCAGGAGATCGAACAGGTCAGCAATCAGATCGCGAGCCTGGTGCAGAATATTTCGGCCAGCGCGCGCGGGCAGTCAACGGTCGCGCAGAACATCGCACGCAACATGCAGGTGCTGCGCGAGATCAGCGCCCAGTCGGCCGATTCCACCAGCGCCACATCGCAGTCGATCGCCAAGCTTGCCGATCTGTCGGCCTCGCTGCGCAAATCCATCACCGGATTCAGACTGCCGGGGAGCGGCGACGGTACCAGCATGAATCGCACATCGCTCAGCCGCAGCATCGCCAACCCGCCGGCCAATCTGTCGTCGACTGCCAATACCGCTTTGTCGAGGACGCTGGTCAATCCCGGCAACCAGCCGCCCGCCGCACCTCCTGCCACGGCCGGCGACGCTTCCGCCAAAACCGAACCCTCCAGCAGTGCGACGGCATCGTTCCCGACCACAAAGGTCAAGGCATTGGGTGGCTCGTGAGCGCCACAAGGTCGGACCATAAACAGCTCGCATGACAGAACTCGCAACCCAAACGCTCCACACCGTCGCGCGTGAGATCGGCGTCTCCCTCAATGAGGGACGTGTCGCGCTCGAAGCGCATGTCGAAAAGCCCGGCACGGTCGACATGCTCGAACGCTGCCGTCTGGAGCTGCATCAGGTCCAGGGCGTATTGCGAGTGCTCGAGATCTACGGCGCGGCCCTCCTCGCGGAGGAGATGGAACAGGTAACGCGTTACCTGATCGGGCTTGGCTCGGAGCGCAAGAATCAGGATGAGGCACTCGATGCGCTGATGCGCGCGATGGTGCAGCTGCCCGGTTACCTGGAGCGGGTGCTCGCGGGCGGCCGCGATCTGGCGCTGGTGTTGCTGCCGCTGCTGAATGACCTGCGCGCCGTGCGCGGCAGTGCGTTGCTGTCGGAAGGCACCTTACTGCTGCTCAACCTCAAGTCCGATCGGCAGGCGCAACCCTCCGCACCGGCACCGGGTGAGGATCCGCTATCGGTGAGCCAGTGGGGCCGCCGCCTGCGCGCTCGCTTCCAGACCGGCCTGATCGGCTGGATCCGCGGCGAGCGGCTCGAACAGAACCTGGAGATCATGGGCACGGTCGCGACGCGACTGGAGCAGGTCGCCACGACCCAGCCGGTATTCCAGCTGTGGTGGGTGGTCGGTGCGCTGATCGAAACGCTTCGCGAGACCGGCAATCACGGCAGCATCTCGGTCAAACGCCTGCTGGGCCTCGCCGATCGTGAGATGAAACGTCTGTACGACCAGGGCGAGGCGCGCTACTCCCAGCACCCGCCGGTCGAGTTGCTGAACAACGTGCTCTATTACATCGCCCGCTCGGACAGCACCGGTCCGCGTGTCGCGGCGGTACGGGCATCGTTCCGCCTCAACGAACTGCTGCCGGTGGACGAGTCGATCGAGCAGGAGCGCGACAGTCTGTCTGCGCCTTCGATCAAACTTATGCACACGGTGGCCGCAGCGATCCGCGAGGATCTTGCCAAGGTCAAGGATGTCCTGGACATCTACGTGCGGCGCGGCGGCGGTCCGGTCGAGGAGCTCGACCCTCAGGTAGCGCTGCTGAAGAAGATCGGCGACACGCTCGGCGTGCTCGGACTCGGCGAGTTGCGAGCGCGCGTCCAGGAAGCGACGCAGCGGATGCAGACACTCGTCTCCGGCAACGAAAGCGGCAGCGAGATGGAGCTGGTGCAGGTTGCGGCAAGTCTCATCAAGGTCGAAGACCATCTCGATGATGAGCTGGTCGGCCTGATCATGCCACGCAATAAGGCGCCGGCGGTCGATGAGGACAGCGGCGACAGCGATTTTCGGCAGGTACAGGCCGCGGTGCTGCGCGAATGCATCATCAACCTGTCACGCATCAAGGAGTATGTCGCCCAGAACGTGGGCGGAACGCTCGATCCCGCCGGGTTCGATAACTGGCCGGAGCTCATGCGCGGCATCAGGGCCGGTCTGATGATGCTCGACAAGAGCCGCGCAGTGGAGATCATCGAGGACATCACCGGGCATCTGAAGCGCGTGATGCAGCCCGGGGGGGCGAGCCTCGCGCCGGAGCATCTGGATCGCCTGGCCGATGCGATCGTCAGCCTCGAGTACTACATCGAGACGCTGCAGGCCGGCCGCAGCGACCCGTGGTACATGCTCGACAACGCCCGAACCTGCCTGGATGCGCTGGCGAAGGAGCCGGAACGCGCCCCGGCACCGACACCGGACGCAGCGCAGGTGTCGCCGGCGTCTTTCGCCAAGACGTTGCGGATCGAGTCGCCGGTCGGCACGCAAGGCCTTCCGACCGGTGAGACCACCGACATCCGCCAGCTGGGACAGTCACAGGAAGCGGCTGCGCAGGACGGTGCGGCCGCGGCTGCGGCAATGGGCGCCACGCTGCCTGATCCCGATCTGATCCGGCTTTTCATGGAAGAAGCGCGGGAAGAGCTCGCGAAGATCGAACATCACTATCCGGCCTGGGATCAGAATCCGCTCGAAGGGGAAGCGCTGCTGATCGTGCGGCGCTCCTTCCATACCCTGAAAGGCAGCGGCCGCATGGTCAATGCCCGCAACATCAGCGAATTTTCGTGGGCGATAGAGAGTCTGCTCAACCGCATCATCGACGGTACGCTGCTGCGCTCGCCGACCGTGCTCGAGACACTGCGCACCGCGATCGATCAGCTGCCGAAGCTGGTCGATGAACTGGAGCCCGGAAGTACGGGCAGGACCGATGTGTCGGCACTGGCTTCGCGTATTCATGCGCTGGCCAGCGGACGCGATCCGAACGCACCCGCGCCCCAGCCCAGCGTATCCCCGCCGGCCGTTGCCGCTCCGGTACCTCCTGCCGCCACCGCGTCGGCTGCCGAGCAGTTCGCATCGACGGCGAGGGACGCGAGCGCGCCGTCAGGGCCCGCCTTTGCCGCTGCCATCGAGAGCGGCGACATGGCAGCAGAGGCGGCCGATGCACCAGCCGTCGTTCCGACCACGGTCGCATCCGCCGCGCATGACGGTCCGGGGGGCGATCCCATCGGGTCACATGAGGTGCCCGAATCGCTGGATATCCCGCTGTCGTCGCTCGAAATCGGCAGCGCCGAACTCGATCATCTGCTCGATCCGGTCAAAGTGGCACAACACCTGGCCGACGACCCGTCCGGCCCGGACCCTGCGTTGCGCGACATCTATGCCCGCGAGACCGCCAGTCACGTCGGGACCGTGCGCGCCTGGATCGAGCGCGAACGCCAGACCGGCGACCTGCATATCCTGCCGGAAGACGTCTATCGGGCCTGCCATACGCTGGTAGGTAGCTCCACGATGGCCGAAGCACGCCACGGCATCCGCCTGTCGGAGCCGATGAATCACTGGCTGCGCAAGTCGTTCGACAGCGGTGTGGGTCTGGACGATTCAGACCTCGTATTGCTGGACGACTGCATGCGGGCGATGGAAGCCGTCGCAGGGAATCTCGACGAGGCCACCGGATTCTTCATGTCGCACGACGTGCTGCGACAGCGTATTGCCGAAGCCGAACACCGGTTGGAACTGCGCGTCACCGAAGTCACGCAGTTCTCGCGCCAGACGCTCACTGTGGTGGCGCCGTCGACCGCCGCGCCCGAACCCGCGGATGAACCGTTGGATGAACTGCTGGATCAACCGGTAGCTGCTGCCGCGGCCACGTCAGCGCCTGCCGAGGAGCTGGCTCCCGACTTCGATCCCGAGATCGCCGCCATCTTCTGCGAGGAAGCGGTCGAGTTGCTGGAAGAGTGCGAGTCGGCGATGTCCGCCTGGAACGAATCGCCGCAGAGTCGCGAGCAGGCTGCGGCCTTGCGGCGGCCGCTCCATACCCTCAAGGGTGGCGCCCGGATGGCCGGCATCATGGCGATGGGCGAACTCGCGCACGAGGTGGAGACGCTGATCACCCGTATCGAAGACGGGCTCACCGGCAGTGATGAGAACGCCCGGGCGGTCGCACAACAAGCACTCGATGAACTCTCGCGGATGCGTGAGTCCGTGGTCGCGGGCCGCGGCGTCGCGCCCGTTCCGACCCTGATCGCGCGCATCCACGCTCTGGCGAGCGGTGCGCCGTTGCCAGCGACGCCACCGCAGACCCCGGCAGTCGAGGAATTGATCGTCGCCGGCTCGGGCGAACCCGCCGCCAACGAAGCGGTCGTCGCGGCGTCCCAGGTCCAGGTCGATACCTCGCCGGTCGATGAGGGCGCCGCCCAGCCGGCCGACTCTGCTCACGAACTGCTCGAAGAGCATGCCGCCGAAGCGTTTTCGCTCGAGGAGCGTGCGGTGGTCGAGCCCGTGGCGGAAGCGCCCGTGGTCGAACCGGTCGTTGCGTCCGAATGGCCCGCCGATAGCGAGGAAGCCATACGGGCTGAGGCTCCGCAAGCCGAGCCAACATCATTCGCGAGCGCGCCACTCGCGGTCTCGGAGCCTGTCATCGCACCCGCCGCACCTGTCGCACCCGTCGCGGCAGCCGAGCCCTTCATATCCGCGGCTCCTGCTGCGCCGGCCGCAGCGGCGCCGTTGCCTCCGGGCCGCGAACCGGTCGTGGCCGCGGAGCGGGTCGAGATGGCTCGCGTCAGTGCGGAGCTGCTCGATCAGCTGTTGAACAATGCGGGCGAGGTGAGCATCGCGCGTGCCCGCCTGGAGCAGCAGCTCGGTTCGATTGAATTCAATCTCGGCGAGCTGTCGAGGACAGTGACGCGATTGAAGGATCAGCTGCGCAAACTCGAGATAGAGACCGAAGCTCAGATCCTGCATCGGCACGACAACGAGACCGCGCATCGACAGGACTTCGATCCACTCGAACTCGATCGTTATTCTTCGATACAGCAGTTTTCGCGTGCACTGGCCGAGTCGTCCAACGACGTCGGCAGCATCCAGGGGCTGCTCGAGAACATGATCACCGAGGCGCAGAACCTGCTGCAGCAGCAGTCGCGCACGGTCACGGAACTGCAGAACGGCCTGATGCGCACACGCATGGTGTCGATGCAGCGCCATGTGCAGCGTCTGGCGCGCATCGTCCGTCAGGCTGCCACGGATAGCGGCAAACGCGCGGAACTGGTCGTGGACGGCGCCTCGGGTGAACTCGATCGGCAGGTACTCGAGCGCATGCTGCCGCCGTTCGAACATCTGCTTCGCAATGCGGTGGTACACGGCATCGAGACCCCGACCGCGAGACAGGCGGCCGGCAAGGATGAGGCCGGGCGAATACACCTGCACCTCAAGCGCGAGGGTGCTGAAGTCATCGTCGAGGTCAGTGACGACGGCGCCGGCATGAATCTCGGTGCGATACGTGCCAAGGGCCTGGAACTCGGCTTGATTCGCCCCGATCAGCAGCTATCGGACGAAGACGTCATGCAGCTGGTACTGGAGCCGGGCTTCTCGACGGCGAGTGCCCTGACGCATCAGGCCGGGCGTGGTGTCGGCATGGATGTGGTGGCGGTCGAGATCAAGAAGCTGGGCGGCGCACTGCACATGGAGAGCGAGCGGGGGCGCGGTACGCGCTTCACGATTCGCCTGCCTTTCACGCTGGCGATCAGCCATGCGCTGGTCGTACGCACCGGCGACGAGTACTACGCACTGCCGCTGCCGACGGTCGAAGGGGTCGTGCGCCTGCCGCGCGGTGAAGTCATGGAGCATCTGCGCAGCGACAGCGCCAGCTTCACTCACAGCGGTGTGCGCTATCGCCTGCAGCCGCTGGCGGTGTTCGTCGGCATGGAAGCGTCGCCTCTGCCGGAGAATGACGTCACCATCCCCGTGGTGCTGGTTCGCGCTGGCGAGCATTCCGCCGGGCTGATTGCCGACGAACTGGTCGGCAGCCGCGAGATCGTCGTCAAACCCGTGGGCCCGCAGATCTCCGGTATCCGCGGTATCTCCGGCGCCACGATCCTGGGCGACGGCCGCATCGTGGTCATTCTGGACATCGGTGCGCTGGTGCGTGCGGAGTGGCGCGGGCGCGTCGCACCGCTCGTGACCCGCGAGAAGACCGATCGACGCACGTTCGCGCTGGTGGTGGACGATTCGATCACGGTGCGCCGGGTCACACAGCGATTGCTGGAACGCAACGGGATGCGCGTCGTGACCGCGCGCGATGGCATGGATGCCATCGCACTGCTGGCCGACAACGTCCCCGATATCATCCTGCTGGATATAGAGATGCCACGCATGGACGGATATGAGGTCGCAGCGCATGTGCGCAAGGACGAACGCCTGCACGACGTGCCGATCATCATGATCACCTCGCGCGTCGGTGAGAAGCATCGCGCGCGCGCGATCGAGCTGGGCGTCGATGACTATCTCGGTAAACCGTATCAGGAGAGCCAGCTGCTGGATGCGATCGCGCCGCTGGTCGAACAGCGGCGAG
This sequence comes from Steroidobacteraceae bacterium, assembly GCA_036271535.1. GTDB lineage: Bacteria > Pseudomonadota > Gammaproteobacteria > Steroidobacterales > Steroidobacteraceae > FEN-1191. The sequence goes on from DATBAM010000118.1 coordinate 36,329, forward strand.
CCCGGGTGCGGGCATCGGGAACAGCGCGATGACCGAGCGAATCGCGGAAGTTTACAGCCTGCTAATCCCGCTCGCGGATTCCCGACTGCTGGTACCTCGGGCCTGCGTGGCCGAGGTGATCGGCTACCAGATTCCCGCACCGATGGAGAATGCGCCGCCGTGGTATCTGGGCGTCGTCAACTGGAACGCCCGCAGCGTGCCGCTGGCGTCGTTCGAAGGTGCGATCGGCATGCCGATGCCGCCGGCGAGCGGCCGCTCGCGGATCGTGGTCTTTCATGCGATGGCCGGTCGCGTCGAGGCGGGCTATCTGGGCATCGTTTCACAGGGATTTCCGCAGCTCGTGCGGGTCAGCAACGATGTCGTGCGTCCCGATCATTCGCGTTCGTTCACCGACCGCCTGCCGGTCCTGTGCCAGGTGCGCATGTCCAACGAGACACCGATGATTCCGGATCTCGAGCGACTCGAGATCATGCTGGCCGACGAGACCTCGGTGATGCCCGAGCGCGACGCCGGCTGACGCACGGTTGGCGTTCAGCGCGACAGCGCGAAAGCCCAGGCGACGACGATGGAGGCGACCGCCGCCAGGCCGGCGAACCACTGGGGCAGTCGATTCAGCATCCGCGCAGGCGTGCGCGCGGCCAGCGCGCCCAATCCGATTCCAGCCAGGAAACCCAGCACATGTGCGACCACATCGGTATGCACATCGGGATGCATGAGAGGATCGGTCGCATCCTGATCGCCGGCCCCGAACCAGGCCAGCAGTACGATGCCGCCGACCAGCGGCGCCCAGCGAAGCGCCCACTGCTGCAGCATTGGCGCCTGCATCCGCCAGGAGTGCGCGGACAGAACGCCCAGCGCCGCGAACACGGCGGTCGAGGCACCCACCGAACGATGCGTTCCGGGGCCCAGCAGTGCTTCGACGAGATTGGCAATAGCGGCGCCCGTCACCGTCAGCAGCCAGCTTAGCCCGCTGCCCACCTGGCGCGCGGCCAGATAGCCGAACCAGATACCGGCGCCGAGATTGGCGATCAGGTGTTGGCCGTCCCGGTGCAGCGTCAGCGCGGTCCATGCGCGCCACCATTGACCCTGCTGGACACGCGCTGCATCCAGCTCGCCGAGATCGAAGGCATCCAGTCGCCAGAAGCCGTTCGAGACCATGAGGCCGATCGCCACCAGCAACACGGCGTAGACCACGCAACCTACCCAGGCGTGCGGCAGCCGCGGCAAGGGCGGCGGCGGGCGTGGCTGCCGCTCGCGTTCGTAGTTCGACAGATGCGTCAGCGCGGACGCCGCATCGTTTTCGTCGACGAGCACGACGAACTGCAGGCTGTCGAACACGATCTCGGCGGCGATACCGACAGCCTGCAGCACGAATGCGCGTTCATTGCTGGGGCCACGCCGGCGCGATCGAAAGACCGGGACGACAGCGCCTGCCATGATCAGTCGGACAGATCGCCCGCGACGGTCTGCAGCGCGGTCAACGCGGCAAGCGGCGCGGTTTCGGCGCGCAATATTCGCGGCCCGAGGCGGCAGCCGGTGAATCCGCGCCCGCCGGCCAGTTCCAGTTCTTCCGGCGCAAAACCGCCTTCGGGCCCGATGAGCAGACTGACGTCACCTGCCCCGCGCGCCAGCACCGGCAGACTCTCCGTTGCTTCGGGTGTCATGACCAGGCGCAGGCCCTGGCCCGCCTGCGCGATCGCACTCGCGAGGTCTGGCGCCAGGTGAAGCGCCGGCAGACGGTTACGGCCACATTGCTCGCAGGCGCTGATCATGATGCCGCGCCAATGATCCACGCGCTTGCGCTGGCCGTCGGGATCGGGTCGCGCGACGCTGCGCAACGCGCTCCATACCACCAGCGCAGTCACACCCAGTTCGGTCGCTTTCTGCACGATGAAGTCCATGCGCTCGCCACGAGCCATCGCCTGCAACAGCGTGATCCGCAGTGGTGACTCGCGCTCGATCGCCTGGTGCGATCCGATCCGTACCTGTACACCGCGCCGGTCCAGGGACTGGATCTGCGCGTCGAACTCCCCACCCTCGCCATTGAAGAGGGTCAACGAATCCCCGGGCCGCGCCCGTAAGACCCGCCCGATGTGCGTCGAAGCCTTGGCGGGCAGGGTGAGCGTGTCGCCGGAATGCCAGACACCCGGGACGTAACAACGCGCCAGCCTCACGGGCCGCTCACACTATTCATGATCATATTTTGGCATCATGGTCGGTCTAGATGCATGACGCCTATCGTATCGATCGATCAACCGGGCTGCTCGTGGCAGTGCGTCAGGTGTTATCGCCCCACTTCGATGGCCGTCCTGCCGGCGTCGATCCGTCGCTGATCGTCGTTCACGGCATCAGCATGCCCGCGGGACAATTCGGCGGCCCGTGGATCGATCAGCTATTCACTGGCAATCTGTCATCGCAGGGACATGCCGATTTCGCTCCCGTTGCCGCACTGCGTGTGTCCGCTCATGTGCTGATAGGGCGCGACGGAGCCGCGACTCAGTATGTCCCGTTCCAGCTGCGGGCCTGGCATGCAGGCAAGTCCGCGTTCGAGGGACGTGAAGCCTGCAACGATTTTTCGATCGGCATCGAACTGGAAGGCACCGACGAGCTTCCCTATGCCGAGTCGCAGTACGACGCGCTCGCCGGCCTGATACGCGCGTTGCTGCTGGCCTATCCGAGCTTGAATGTACAGCGCATCGCAGGCCATAGCGATATCGCGCCGGGTCGCAAGACAGATCCGGGACCTGGGTTCGACTGGGCGCGACTGCGTACGCAGATCTGAGGTCCCAGATCTGAGACTCAGGAACCTTCGCCGGGGCCGGTATCCTGCCCGGGGCGATGCCGCTGACGCTGCCATAGCAGTTCACTGCCGGTCTGCGTCCGCGCGAAAACCCTTGCCAGTACGAACAGGAGATCCGACAGGCGGTTGAGATATCGCATCGATGCCGATTCGATCTTTTCTTCGCGCGAGAGTGCCCAGCACCGGCGCTCGGCGCGGCGGCAAACGGCGCGTGCGACATGGCACGCCGCTGCTGCCGTGCCTCCGCCAGGGAGCACGAATTCCTTGAGCGGCGGAAGCCCGGTATTGAAGTGCTCGATCTGTTCTTCGAGCCATGCCAATCGCGGCTCGTCGATCACCTGTGCGCCGGGAATCGCCAGTTCGCCGCCCAGATCGAACAGGTCGTGCTGGATCTCCGTCAGGCAGGTTGCCGCCGGTCCATCCGGCAGGCTGCCCGAGGCCAGCACCCCGATCGTGCAGTTGAGTTCATCGACGCTGCCCATGGCTTCGATCCGCAGCGCATCTTTGGAGACGCGCGAGCCATCGGCAAGACCCGTGCTGCCGTCGTCACCCGTGCGGGTAACTATTTTCGATAGCCGATTCCCCATGTCGCTACTCTACTACAGGGCATTGCTCTTACGGCCGAAGTTAACCATAGCCGGCTACACTAGCGGTATGGCATCCCAGGAACTCAACGCCGCACTCGAAGCGGCGCGCGCAGCCGCCGAGGTCATTCAGGGCCTGTACCGGCGCAATCTTGCGATCACGCTGAAGGCAGACAAATCTCCGGTTACCGAAGCGGACGTTCGGGCGGAGGAGGCGATCCGTGCCGTGTTGCAGGCGCGATTTCCCACCTTTGGCTTCTATGGTGAGGAAACCGGCCAGCATCGCGGCGATGCGGAAAACATCTGGCTGGTCGATCCCATCGATGGCACCAAGTCTTTCGTCCGCGAGTGCCCGTTTTTCTCGACGCAGATCGCGCTGATGCGTGCCGGTCGGCTCGTGCTCGGTGTCTCCAGTGCGTCGGCTTATGGTGAACTGGCATGGGCGGAAGAAGGGGGCGGCGCCTTTCTCGATGGCAAACCTATCCGCGTCAGCATGGTGGGGGATGTCGGCGGAGCCATTCTCTCGACCGGCAACCTCAAAACGATGGCGGCATCGCCGGCTGCGTGGTCGCGCTTCGGTGCGCTGGTCGGGCGCGTGAATCGGCTGCGCGGCTATGGGGACTTCGTTCACTATCATCTGCTGGCCCGTGGCGCGCTTGATGCGGTGGTCGAGTCGGACGTCAACATCCTGGATATCGCCGCGCTGACAGTCATCGTTCGCGAAGCGGGCGGCCAATTCACCGATCTCGAGGGCGGCCCGGTGGGACTGTCGACGACGACCGTGCTGGCGACCAACGGCGCGCTGCACGCACCGATGCTCGCAGCACTGTCCTAGAGAGCGGTTTTCAAGGCTGCAATCGGGTGACCTGCCAGGCACCGCCGCGATAGGCGGTGTCGACGGGTGTCAGGGTACGGGTCCATCGTGCCCGATCGTGCAGCCGGGCAGCGCCTTCGACCCACAACTCGCAGCTCTCGACCCACAGGCGAAAGCCTCCCCAATGGGGCGGGCGCGCAATGGGCGTGCCCGGATCGGGCGCCGCATCGTCGCTGTCAGTCGGCGATGGCGTGTCGAAGCGTTCGGCGATGCGCCGCGTCGCTTGCTCGAGCTCCGCTCGCGAGCCGATTGGCGCACTCTGCTGACTGGCCCAGGCGCCTATCCGGCTTTGCCAGGCGCGGCTCGTGAAATAGGCGTCGCTTTCGGCCTCGGTCGTGCGTGTGACCGGCCCTTCGATGCGCACCTGGCGCCGCAAAACGTCCCAGTGCATCACGGCCGCCGCGCGGGGATGGGCGGCGAGTTCCGCGCCCTTGCGGGACAGATAGTTGGTAAAGAAGGTGATATAGCCCTGATCTGGCTGTATTTCCTTACAGAGCACGACACGCGCGGAAGGCGCACCGTGCGCGTCGACCGTCGCCAGCACCATGGCATTGGGATTGGGCTGAGTACGCGCTGCACTCACCTGCTGCAGCCATGCCAACGCCAGCGACAGGGGTTCAGATGGCAACGGCTCCGGCAGTGTTTCCTGATGAAAGGCCATGGTCACATGGTAGCTGCAGGTGGACGCGCGTGCATGTTACAAGGTGCGCTGCTCAAATGAAGCGAGCGGAAAGGGCGACCTAAGATGACGTTGGATGAGTTGCGTCGGCATCTCGACGATCTGGATGAGCGTCTGCTGCAGATCGTTGCCGACCGGCAGAGTACCAGTCGCGAGATCGCACGGGTGAAGCGCGCCACCGGCTTTCCGACGCGCGATTTTCGGCGCGAACGCGAGGTCATCCTGGGGGCCCGCGGCCTGGCCGAGAAGGTCGGGGTGTCGCCGGATCTGGCGGAAACCTTCATGCGCCTGCTGATCCGTTCATCGCTGACGACGCAGGAGCGGGCTAGTGTCTGCGCCCACGGCGTGGGCACCGGCCAGCGCGCGCTGGTCATAGGGGGCGCCGGCAAGATGGGCGCGTGGTTTGCGGCCTTTCTGAGTTCGCAGGGTTTCCAGGTCGAGATCGCCGATCCGCAGCCGGGTTCCGGCGGTTTCGAACAGATCGGGGACTGGGCGCAATCGCCGCTGGATCACGACTACATCGTCGTCGCCGCGCCGCTTGGCGCAACCAACGAAATCCTGCAAAAGCTCGCAGCGCGCAAGCCGCGTGGCGTGGTGCTGGATCTCGGCTCGCTGAAGACGCCCTTGCGCGTGGGATTGAACGCACTGTCCAGCGCAGGCGTCGCGGTAACGTCGATCCATCCGATGTTCGGTCCGAGCACCGAGCTGTTGTCCGGACGGCACGTGATTTTCATCGACCTGGGGAGCGCGCTTGCGCTCGAACGGGCACGGGCCCTGTTCGCGCCGACCATGGCGGAACAGGTGGTGATGAGCCTCGACGAGCACGATCGCCTGATCGCCTATGTGCTGGGACTATCACACGCTCTGAACATCGCATTCTTCACTGCGCTGGCCGAGAGCGGCGAGGCCGCGCCGCGGCTGGTGTGCCTGTCGAGCACCACCTTCGATGCGCAGTTCGACATCGCCAGCAACGTGGCGGAAGAGAGCCCGGAACTCTATTTCGAGATCCAACGACTGAACGAGTTCGGCGCCGAGTCGCTCGACGCACTGGCGCGTGCGGTGGAATCGGTTCGAAGCGCTGTGGCCTCGGGCGACCAGGCGCGATTCACGGCCCTGATGCGGCAGGGATACGAGTACGTCAAAGGGCGGCGCGACAGTACGGAGCGGCGCATCTGAGCGTCAGACGCCCTGGCGGAAAACGGCCGCCGGCGCCCTGTGGACTACAAATCCAGCCGATACCGGGTTCGCATCGGGCGCCATCGCGGCTTGAGCACCTAGCGCCGCAGAGGTAAAAGTGTCGGATGGGCGACATCATCGACCGCGACGGGTTCCGGGCCAACGTGGGCATCGTGCTGATGTCGGCCGATCATCGGCTGTTCATCGGTCGCCGGGCCGGCGGGCGTGGCTGGCAGTTCCCCCAGGGTGGGATGTCGGGCGGCGAGAGCGGCGAAGAATCGCTCTATCGTGAACTCCACGAAGAAATCGGACTGGGCCAGCAGGACGTGCGAATCCTCGGCCGTACCCGGAACTGGCTGCGTTACCGGCTGCCGCCGCGCTATGTGCGACGGGATTCGAAGCCGCTCTGCGTCGGTCAGAAGCAATACTGGTTCCTGCTACAGCTGAACGATGCGGATACCGAGTTTCGGTTCGATACGACCGCGCAACCGGAATTCGATCGATGGCGTTGGGTCGATTACTGGCAGCCTGTCAGAGAGGTCATCTATTTCAAGCGGGCGGTCTATTCGCGCGCACTGCACGAGCTGGGCAACACGGCCTTTCCTGGCGGGCTGCCGCCGTATCCGGCCTGGTGGCGCAAGCGCGCCAAGGCAATGGCAGCTGCCCCGGAGCCCGGCGCGGTGAGCGGCGCCTAGGTCTGCTGGTGGAAATTCCCGGCAAGCTGGTCGTACGTACCTATGCCCCCGCGCGGCGATGGGTCATCGCGGCGATCCTGTTGCTGCTGGGCGGCATGGTGCTGTACGTCGCATTTGAATTGGGGCGATTCAAAGCGGGCTACGATGCCATGCAGGCAGCCGCGGAGCGCGATGCGCTGCAGCGGCAGATCGACCAACAGGTGGCCACCACGCGGGAAATGCGGGTAAAGCTCGCTGCTGCCGAGGAGGCTCGCGTTGCCGAAGTACATGAGCGCGATGAGGTGAGCCGTACCATCGGCGAGCTGCAAGCCCAGGTCGAGCGGCAGGAGCAGGACATCGAGTTCTATCGTGGAATGGTGGCGCAGCCGGGGCAGAAGGCCGCAGTCGTGCTCAGCGTGCAGCAATTCCATATCGCAGCGCTTCCGATCAGTCAGACATATTCCCTGCGCTTCAGCCTCAATAGACTCATGCGACCCGGAGATCCTGTCACCGGTGTGATGGGATTCACACTGGGAGGTACGCGTGATGGCAATGGTGTCGTCGAAGATCTGGCAGCATTGGCCGACGGCAAGAAAGAAGTGCCCTTCAGCGTGCGCTATACCAGCGCGATGGAGCAGACGATCACGCTGCCAGCGGACTTCAAGCCGGAACGGGTGACCATCGAGCTCAGACCCAAAGGCATGGGCCCCTATCGGCAGACGTTCGTCTGGAACGTCGATCCTGGGTGACATGCTCGCGCGGGGGGAAGGTGTAATGTTCAAGCGTCGGGAAAAAGACCGCATCGGCAGCATCGACACGCTGATCGGCAAGCACGTAAGCGTGCATGGCGACATCGAGTTCGCGGGCGGAATGCATGTCGATGGCTGCGTCAGCGGCAATGTCCGCGCTGAAGGCGGAGTCGATGCCTCGCTCTCCATCAGCGAGGGGGCCGTCATCGACGGTTCGGTGGCGGCGTCGCACGTGATCGCCAACGGCCGCGTCAACGGCGACATCGTGGCCTCAGGCCGCGTGGTGCTGGGCGCCAAGGCTCGTGTGCGGGGTGACGTACACTATGACGTGATCGAAATGGCGCTCGGCGCGGAGATCAGCGGTAAGCTGAAGAAACGGGCCGCGGACGGGACGTCCCACACGGTTCGGGTAAAGAAGCTCGCCGGCTGAGGAGATGCGGGTGATACGTCTGACGCGCTGGTCCGCAGCAGGATTGATACCGGGTCTGACACTGGGGCTGATGAGCGTGGCCTACGGTCATGCGCACCTGCTGCAGGCGACGCCAGCCGATGGCAGCGTGATATCGCAGGCGCCCGCCGCCTTTGAGTTCAAACTCAGCGAGGCGGCCACACTCACGGCGCTGCGCCTGCAGAAGAATGGCGAGGCCGAACAGAAGCTGCCGCTTCCCGATAACCACGCGACAGCCGATATCAGTGTACCGGCGCCAGCGCTGAGTCCGGGAAGCTATACATTAACCTACCGGCTGCTGAGCGCCGATCACCACATCGTCGCCGGACACATTGCTTTCAAGGTGGGCGGCTGAGCGATCTGCTGTCGATCGCGACGCGGACACTGCTGTTCGCGGCGCTGTTCCAGGCGGCCGGGGCGGTCTTCTTCGGTGTGTTCTACGGCAGGTTGCTGCGTCAGACGGCAACGCCGTTGATAGATCTGGCCCGCGCGGCCGGGGTCGCTGGCGTCGTGCTGGTCGTCCTGCACCAGGTGCTGGACGCCGCTCGCATGGCGGATAGCCTTGCGGGCATCGTCGACACGGGATTGGAACGGCTGGCCTGGCAGGGCGCAGGTGGCCTCGCGGCGTTGCTGCAGATCGCCGGCCTGTCGCTGATCATCTTCGGTTCGCGTCGTTCCCGCCGCGCGCGAGCGGTATCGGGGTTCCCGGTCACGGCGATCGTGGGCGCGGCCATGAGCGTGGTCGCGGATGTCCTCATCGGGCACACCAGCGTTCACGATAGCCGCGCCGTGCTGATGCCGCTGCTGGCGTTGCACCTGCTGCTGGTCGCTTTCTGGTTCGGCGCGCTGCTGCCACTGATCCGGTGCTGCCGCTCGGAGTCGCGTGAGACCGTGATGGCCGTGATGCGAGGATTCTCGAGTCAGGCAGGATATCTCGTGCCGTTGCTGGGGTTGGCGGGCGTGTGTATCGCGTTGATCCTGCTGCCGCATCGGGCCGACTGGCACAGCGACTATGCGTGTTTCATCCTGGCAAAGATTGCCGCTTTCGCCACGCTGCTGCTGCTTGCAGCGTGGAATCGCTGGCGAGGCGTGCCGGCGGTCGCGACCTCGTCGGGAATGCCCGCGCTGGGCGCGTTGCAGAGATCGATAGCGATCGAATATGCGTTGATCCTGGCCGTTATGGCGGTGACCGCAACGATGACCGCGTCCTACTCCCCACCTTGACGGGTGCCGGCGATCAGTAGCTCTCGTCCCGCGACGGGAATCGGCCGCCCTTGACGTCCGCGATGTACCGTCCGAAGGCCTGATTCGCCACGTCATACAACGACGCATAGCGGCGGATGAACCGCGGTGAGAAGTCATTATTCAGTCCCAGCATGTCGTGCGTCACCAGCACCTGGCCGTCCACATCCGGACCTGCGCCGATACCGATGATCGGAATCGTCAACATGCTCGCAACGCGCTTGGCGAGTTGCGCGGGTACCTTTTCCAGCACGATGGCGAAGCAGCCGGTCTTCTCGAGCAGCTGTGCATCGCTCACCAGTTGCTCGGCCTCGTCGGTGTCCCGTGCGCGCACCACGTAGGTGCCGAAGCGGTTGATGGACTGCGGCGTCAGGCCCAGATGGCCCATGACCGGAATACCGGCCGACAGAACCCGATGGACGCCCTCGACGATGCCCTCGCCACCCTCCATCTTGACTGCGTGGGCGCCGGATTCCTTCATGATGCGTACCGCACCCTGCAATGCTAGCTGGCTGTCGCCCTGGTAGCTTCCGAACGGCATGTCGACGACGACCAGCGCCCGTCTGACGCCGCGGCCGACCGCATTGGCGTGGTCGATCATCTGGTCGAGCGTGATCGGCAGCGTGGTCTCGTAGCCGTGTATGACGTTGGAGGCACTGTCGCCTACCAGCACCACGTCGATGCCCGCGTCGTCGATAATGCGGGCGAAGGTGTAGTCATAACCTGTCAGCATGGCGATCTTCTCGCCCCGGGACTTCATCTCCGTCAGCCGCGCCGTGGTCACGCGACGGATCTTGGCCCCGCCGTCGGCGGCAGACTTCTCGGTTGACATATGCGCCTCGCGCCCCAATGTTGCAGCACTATAGCCCGCTTTGACGTACCTGGCGCACACGCCTAAACTTCAACACTATGAGCGAAACAGCGACCGCAACGACGATTTCGACCGCTGAAGCGGCCCTTCTTTTCACGGATGCCGCGGCGCGGAAGGTGAGCGAGCTCATTGCCGGCGAGGGCAATCCGAAGCTCATGTTGCGGGTATTCGTACAGGGCGGCGGGTGCTCCGGGCTGCAGTACGGTTTCGAGTTCGATGAAGAGGTCCAGGACGGCGATACCTGCGTCGAAAACCAGGGCGTCAAACTGCTGATCGATCCGATGAGTTTCCAGTATCTGGGCGGCGCGGAGATCGACTTCCGTGATGGCCTCGAGGGCGCGCAGTTCGTGATCCGCAATCCCAACGCCCAGACGACCTGCGGATGCGGTTCCTCCTTCACTGTCTGACGCGAATTGCTGATGCGACCTGCGGCCCGTCGGCGCTGCCGGCGTAGCTGAAGGCTGCCGGGTGAATCGCAGCGCTTCCGCGGCCATCGAAGTCATTGCGGCCGTCGACCTCGGTTCCAACAGTTTTCATATGGTGGTGGCGCGGCACTCGCACGGGCAGCTGGTCATCATCGACCGCCTGCGCGAGATGGTGCGTCTGGCGTCCCACATCAGCGACGATGGCAGGCTCGACAAGGATGCGGCAGCCCGGGCGCTGGCATGCCTGCAGCGTTTTGGTCAGCGCCTGCGCGATATCAATGCGCGCAACGTCCGCGTCGTGGGCACCAACGCGCTGCGCATCGCGCGACGCAAACAGGCCTTTCTCGAGCGTGCACGCGAGGCGCTCGGATTTCCGATCGAAATCATCTCCGGCATGGAGGAGGCGCGCCTGATCTATTCGGGCGTTGCGCACAATCTGCCCAGCGAGGCCGGCAAGCGGCTGGTGATCGACATCGGCGGCGGTAGCACCGAACTGATCATCGGCGAGCAGTATGAGCCGCTCGAGCTCGAGAGCCTGCAGATTGGCTGTGTGTCGCTGAGTCAGCAGTTTTTTGCCGAGGGACGCCTGTCCCCACGTCGCATCGAGCGTGCCAGACTGGCAGCGCGCCTCGAACTCGAGCCGATTCAGGCTGCCTTCCTGCGTCGCGGCTGGGATCGCGCTTTCGGCAGTTCCGGCACGGTGCGTACGATCGCAGACAGCATCCGGCAGATCGACTCCACGATCAGCGGTATCACGCCCAAAGGCATCGACCTGCTGCTGCAGCGGCTGGCGGACGCCGGTCACGTGCGCGATCTGGATCTCGATGTGGTCACGGACGAGCGCCGACCGGTATTTCCGGGCGGCGTGGTCATCCTGGCGGAGATCATCCAGGCGCTGGGCATTCAGCAGCTCCGGTTCGTCGAGGGAGCGCTGCGAGACGGTCTGCTGTACGACATGGTTGGCCGAATGACGCGTTCGGATGCGCGCGAGCGGACGGTCAGCTCCATGCACAGGCGCTATCACGTCGATCCGGAGCAGGCGCAGCGCGTGGAGGCGACCGCGGTCGAATTCCTGTCTCAGGTGAGGATGCCGTGGACGCTGAGCGATCCCCTGGCTGAGCTGAGTCTGCGCTGGGCGGCCCGATTGCACGAGATCGGTCTGGACGTCGCCCACAATGGCTATCACCGTCATGGCGCCTATCTGCTCGACAACGCGGATATGCCTGGATTCGCGCGCGAGGAGCAGCAGCTGCTGGCGCGGCTCGTCGGCAGCCATCGGCGCAAGCTGGTGCTGGAAAAGCTGGAAGACCTCATTCCGCCGTGGGATAAGCTGGCCATCAACCTGATGGTGTTGCTGCGGCTGGCGGTACTGCTGCATCGCGGCCGCAGCGCGGTTGCGTTGCCGAGAATCGAGCTGACTGCGCGCAATCGCACGCTCGAGATGCGTTTCCCGGCGAAGTGGTTGCGCGAGCATCCATTGACCGTCGCGGATCTGCAGCAGGAGATCGACTATCTCAGTGCGCAGAACGTGCGGCTGCGCGTCTTCTCCGGCAACGAGCCAGCCTAGGTCTGCAGCGACAGGGAAGGCGGCGACGGCGACCCGGCGTATCGTTCGAGTAGCAGCGACTGGGCGTCCACCGATGCGGTGTTGCTGACATTGACCCGCGCGTAGGTGCCGTCGCTCTGCAGTTCCCACGAGTTGGTGTTGTCGGCCAGATAGGTTTCGAGATCGTTGAAGATTCGCTCGCGGTGCCGGGGCTGCAGCACCGGAAACGCGGTCTCCACCCTGCGGAAGAAATTTCGCTCCATCCAGTCGGCGCTGGCCAGATACAGTTCCGGCGAGCCATCGTTCTCGAACCAGTAGACGCGCGAGTGCTCCAGGAACCGTCCGACGACGGATACCACGCGGATATTGTCCGATACGCCGGGAACCCCCGGACGCACGGCGCAAACGCCACGCACGATGAGATCGACCCTGACCCCGGCACGCGATGCGCGGTACAGCGCCTCGATCGCCTGCGCATCGACCAGCGCATTGACCTTGACGACCACGCGCGCCTTCTTCCCTGCCTGAGCGTTAGCCGCCTCGCGCTCGATCATCGCGATCAAGGTTTCATGCAGGTTGAACGGTGCCTGCAGCAGGCGCCGCAGCTTCGGTGTCCGCGTCAGGCTGGTCAGCTGCAGGAAGATTTCGTGCACGTCGGCACCGATCGCCTCGTCGCAGGTAAACAGGCCATAGTCGGTGTAGGTGCGAGCGGTTTTCGGATGATAGTTACCAGTGCCCAGGTGGCAGTAACGGCGAATGCCGTCGGTCTCCCTGCGCACGATCAACGTCATCTTCGCGTGGGTTTTATAGCCGACCACCCCGTACATGACATGCGCGCCGGCTTCCTGCAGGCGCGTTGCCAGCTCGATGTTGGCTTCTTCGTCGAACCGGGCCCGTAATTCGATGATCACCGTGACGTCCTTATCCGCAGCCGCCGCCGCCGCCAGAGCGTCGACGATCGGCGAATGATCGCCGGTACGGTAGAGCGTCTGTTTGATCGCCAGGACGGCCGGATCCGTCGCTGCCTGGCGAAGAAAGTCCATCACGGGACCGAAGCTGCGGTACGGATGATGCAGTAGCACGTCGCGTTGGCGGATGACCGCGAACAAATCGGTTGCGCCCACCAGACGCGGCGGAAGCCCGGGTGTGAAGGTCTGATACTTGAGATCCGTGCGCTGCGCCAGATCATAGATAGCCGAGAAGCGATTGAGATTCACCGGGCCCGGTACCTGATAGCAGTCGTGCCGGGTGAGCGCGAACTCATGCAACAGAAAGTCGACCATGTCCTCCGGACAATTGGCGGAGGTTTCAAGACGCACTGCCGCGCCGTAGCGACGTTGAGCAAGCTCGCCCTCCAGCGCTCGTCGCAGATCGTCCACTTCTTCATCGTCAACGAACAGGTCGCTGTTGCGTGTCAGGCGGAATTGATAGCAACCCAGTACCTGGACACCTTCGAAGAGGTGCGCCACGAACGCCTCGACCAGCGTGGATAGCGCGACCAGTCGGCGGCGATTGCCTTCGTCTGGAAGCGGGACGATGCGTGGAAGAGAACGTGGCGCCTGCACGATCGCGAGATCGCTGTCCCGCCCATACGCATCCTTGCCCGACAGGCGCACGATGAAGTTAAGGCTCTTGTTCTGGATGCGCGGGAAGGGCCGCGCGGGGTCCAGCCCCAGGGGGCTCAGGACCGGAATGACTTCGCGTAGGAAATATTGTTCGACCCATTGCCGGGTAGGCTGATCCCAATCGACCTCGTCGAGCAGATCGATGCGCGTCTCGGACAGTGCCGGCAGCAGCACGTCGTTGAGACAGGCGTATTGATCCTGTACCAGCCGTGTCGCACGCTGATGAATGGCGATCAGTTGCTCCGGTATCGCCATGGCGTCCGGGCCGAGCTGCGCAGAGCCCAGTTCCAGCAGCTGCTTCAGACCGGCGACGCGGATCTCGAAGAACTCGTCGAGGTTGGACGAAGAAATACACAGGAATCTGAGTCGCTCGAGCAGCGGCACGCGTGGGTCGAGGCTCTGCGCGAGTACCCGCTGATTGAACTCCAGAGACGAGAGTTCGCGATTGATGAAGTTCTGCGGTGACCGCAGTACGGGCTGATCCATCGCAGTCTTCTACCGACCTCGGAAGAGGGCGCCGAGCGGCACCGCGTGGCGCGCGCCTGTCACCGATGGCAGATTGCCCGCAGCTCCAGTGACGTATCGATGAGCCAGCCACGCGAAGCCCGCGCCTTCGACCTGCTGCGGATCGATCCCGCGTTCCGCCGTGGTGGCGACCCGCGTCTGCCCCACGGCGTGCCGCAGTCGGCTCATCAGTGTTCCATTCGCGGCGCCGCCGCCGCAGACCAGCAGCCGCGCGGGATTCCCGCCGCCGATCGCGACACCGTCGGCGATCGTGCGCGCCGTCAGTTCGCACAGCGTTGCCTGCACATCGGCTTCGGCGAACGAGGTGCCGGCCAGGGTCCGCAGCAGCCATTCATCGCTGAACGCATCGCGCCCGGTGCTCTTGGGCGGTGGTTGTGAAAAATAGGGTTCCTTCAGCCACGCGTCGAGCAAGCGCGGCTGCACGGTGCCGGTCGCGGCCCACATACCGCCGTCGTCGAACGGCATACCGCGCCGCAGTCGCGACCAGGCATCGAGCAGACAATTGCCGGGCCCGGTGTCGAAACCGATGACGCTGCCATCGGCACGCAGCAGCGAAAGGTTGGCGATGCCGCCGATGTTGGCCACCACGTTGTAGCGGCCCTCACTGCCGAAAGCCGCCAGGTGGAAGGCCGGCATCAGCGGAGCGCCTTCTCCGCCGGCCGCGACATCACGTCGCCGGAAGTCAGCGACTACATCGATACCCAACTGCTCGGCGATGATGTTCGGATCACCGATCTGCAGGGTGAATGCGGCACTGTCA
>DATBAM010000119.1:0-37601 GCA_036271535.1 Steroidobacteraceae bacterium
GCCTTCAATGCTTTCGGCGGTGCTGCCTCGTCAACGAAGTGGAACCCGGTCTGGCCCGTCTCGCGGATCAGCGATTCGATCCGGTCGAGCAGCACATCGGTGGCCGCAAGATCGTAGCGTGAGATGTAGTCCAGGTTCACATCACAGAAGCTGCACTGCTTCCAGTAGCAGCCATGAGCGACGGTGAGTTTGTTCCAGCGTCCGTCCGACCACAGGCGGTGCATCGGATTGAGCATGTCGAGAAGCGATAGATAGCTGTCCAGCGGCAGCCCGGCATAGGTTGGCGCACCCGTCTCCGAGAAGGGTATTTCCGGTTCCTTGTGGTCGACGAAATGAAGTTCGCGCGTATAGGTACGCACCAGGTGTTGCGCCGGCCGTTTGCCCTGCAGATGCTCGATGAGGGCCAGTAGTGGCCGCTCGCCGGCATCGAGCGTGACGAAGTCGAAATAATCGAAAACGCGCGGCTCGTTCATCGCACGCAGTTCGGTGTTGCAATAGCCGCCACCGAGCACCGTGACGATCGATGGTTGCTGCTGCTTGAGGCTTTGGGCGATGCGAAAGGCGCCGTAGACATTGCCGGGAAACGGCGCACTGAGCAGCACCAGGTTGGGCTGGTGGCTGGCGAGGGCGTCGATTGTCAGCGAGTGCAGTGATGCGTCCACCAGCGTATGAGGCTGCGCCAGGGCCGCACTCAACTGGTCGAACGAGGCGGCGCTCGCGGCCAGCGACTCGGCGTAGCGCACGAACGCGAAGCGGGGGTCCACGCCATCGCGGATGACGTCAGCCAGATCGTTCAGATACAGCGTCGCAATGTGCTTGGCGCGGTCCTGCAACCCCAACGTGCCGAATGCCCAGTCGAGCGCGTCGACTTCGAGCGGTTCGTCGTGCACGCGTTGATCCACATAGGCGAAACGAGGGCCTTCCGGCAGGTAGCGTCGCGACGCAATCCGATAGGCAAGATTGGGATCCTGGCCCTGAAGGAACCGGATCGCCGCACCGATCGTGGACCGGTAACCGGCGAAGTGTTCGAGGAAGAAGCGCATCGGCGCCGTCCGCTGGCGGGCGCGCGCGGCCTCGACCCGCTGGCGGATGCCATCCAGTCCCGTGACCGAAAGCAACTGCAGCGCGAGCGCTATCGATAGATCGATCTGATCAGCCTGGAAGCCCCGTGCCCGCAAAAAGCCTGTGATATACGCCGTCGACGGATACGGCGTATTCAGCTGGGTCATGGGCGGAATGATCGAGAGGATGCGCATCGGGGGCGGCCAGTATATCGTGGGATGTGGAAATCACCCTCGACCTGGCCTTCGTCCGGTCGCTTCTCGACCAGGAGCGCCGGACAGCGCGCGACGATCTGCGCCGGGTTGGGGCGCTGCACGCGCTGACACGCTCGCAGCCCCGGCACGATGCGCGCATCGCCGCAGGGCCGGACGTGGAGACGCTGGCCTGCCGCGCAGGCTGCACCTGGTGCTGCCACTTCACCGTCGATGTTCGTCCCGCCGAAGTATTCGCGATAGCGGACTACATCGAGCACGAGCTCGGCCCGGCCGAGCGGGCGCGTATCGGCACGGAGGTGCGCGCAAATGCCATGCAGCTCGCGGACCTCGATGACGGCGCCCGGGTGACACGCAATATCCGGTGTCCATTTCTGAGCGAGGGTTTATGCGTGATCTACCCCGTGCGGCCGCAGTCGTGCCGTAACTATCATGCAACGGACGCCGCGGGTTGCCAGCAGTCATACGAGCACCCGGAGGATCTCGACATCGATCCGGAATTCGCGGCTGGCGTCTATCAGGCAGGCGCGGCGCATGTCGAGGCCTTCAATCTGTCGCTGGCCGAGGACGGATTCGATGTCAGCGCGTACGAACTCAACATGGCGCTGGCAGCCGCGTGGGCCGAGCCTGACTCGCGTCAACGCTTCGAATCCGGCCGGAAGCCCTTCGCGAACCTGGACGGCGAAGAAGTTCCGCTCGAGTTCGACGATCTCGAGGACGTCGGCGCCGTTAACGGAATTTAACGGCGCGCCGATCCACTGCGGTCTATTTCTTCCTGGCCGGCAACTGCACCTCGGCCAGCGCGGTGCACATGGTCGAGCCCTTCTGGGTCGCCATCTTGTGCTTCACCTGAACGATATGACGCCCATCCTTATCGATCGACTTGTCGACGATCTCGCCGGTCTGAATCGTGATGTCAGCCGAGAGCGCCGGGCCGCGGTAGTTCGATGCGCTGTGAACGACCATGCCGTGCTCACCGGCCCATCCGGCCAGGTAGTCGGTGACCCATGCTCCCATCGAAGCGCCGTAGCCGTAGGCACGCGGCATGCCGATACGGCGCGCGAACCTGGGAAACAGATGACCGCGGGACGGACCGAAGTAGGCGCCGTCGGTGATCTCGGGATTGACCTTCTGCACATCGGGATCGTTCTCCCAGCCCGCCATTTCCGGTGTGAAACCGAGCGCGAGCAGGTCGAGCTTGCGCAGGTTCATCGAACCCCAGGTGTTGACGATGTAGGCGCGCCATTCGGTCGCAAAGCTCGCCACGGAATGTGGTCCGAACACGCGCTCCGGCAGCTGATCGCCGACCTTGACGTCATCCCACCAGCGCTCCTTGTGTCCGAGATCGTGCAACATCTGGATCCAGGTGAACTTGCGCTTCTCGAGCGCATCGAGTTGTTCGTCGGTCCAGACTGGCTCCTCGACCTCCTCGGTGTTGACGGTCGCACCGCCTGCGGCCGCCTGGTAGCGGATCGAAGTCGAGCGTTGCTTGGCGATCAGTTCACCGCGCTGGTTACGATAGAAGTTGTCGCCGCGCTGAAAGCAGGTTGGCCCGGCGAACTTGGTCTCTTTGACTACATAGTCGAACGGAATTCGCTCGTTCGTCACCAGATCGCCGCCGCAGATCTTGGGCTCATGGAACCACCACTCGTCGCCGCCGAACAGCAGATGAGAATTGGGAATGCGTCCGACGCAGGCAGGCCCCGAGCCATGGCCATCGTCGCAGACGATGGCGAAGCTCTGCGGCGCCACCAGTTTGCCGAAGCGGCTGGCCGCCGCAAAGCCCGGGTCATAATGCAGCAGGTTGGGATAGTGCATGGCATGCACCCAACGCCGGATATCGTTGTTCGCGATCGGCTCGCGCAGGGTCGAAGAATCGATCGGCTTGCCGAGATACTGGTCGATATCCGAACAATCCAGGGTTGCACTCACTTAGGTTGGCTCCATTTTTTCGATGTTTTGGCTGGTTTTCATTGTCGGCGGTGCCGAGGCTGCCGTCCAGCCAGGTGCCTGGCGTGTCATATATATGGACAGCGTCTGCGCCGCGCCGCGCCATGCTTGCGCGGGATCTGACTTATTACCTGGGAGGTCGTTGCCGCTCTACCAGCGATGAATAGGATCACCACGACGGTCATCAACGAGCCATGCGTGGCACAGGAGCAGATCATGAGCGAGACCCGAACCTTTACTAAGACCAATCCGCCGCAGTGGTTACTGGCGTTCTGGAAGGAAATCGACGACAAGACCTGGGGAGCCGGCTTCGATTGTTTCACCAGCGATGCGGAAGCTCATCTGGGCGTTGGCGACTGGCACGGGCGCGAGGCGATTCGCTCCAATCTCAGAGCATTCGTAGACCAGGGCTTCACGGCACATCATGATGTCACCGAGTATTGGGACGGCGGGACACTCAAGGTATTCCGTGGTTTCGTGACGATGAAACCTGCCGATCCGGCAAAGCCGAGTGTGAGGCCAGCGATGACCCACTTCTTCTACATGGATGAGCGCGATCCGGGCAAAGTCGCGCGCTGGTACGGGTCGGTGGGACCCGTTGCCTTCTAATGACCAGCCGCGCAGTAACGGCAACGTCGCCCGGCACGGAGCTGGGCGATCTGTTGCGCCAGTGGCGCGGCCGGCGTGGTAAGAGTCAGAGCGAGCTGTCGCTGGATACGGGCATTTCGCAGCGGCACATCAGCTTCGTCGAAAGCGGCAAGAGCGCCCCAAGCCGCGACACATTGATCGTGATGGCGGAAGCGCTGGATGTGCCGTTGCGAGATCGCAATGCGCTGCTGCTCGCTGCCGGGTACGCGCCGCTCTATTCGGATCGTGGTTGGGACGCAGCCGAGATGGATGGCCTCAAGCGGGCAATCCAAAGAATGTTGCAACAGCACGAGCCATATCCCGCGGTCGTGATGGATCGCTACTGGAACGTGCTGATGGCCAACGAGGCGGCGCCGCGCTTCTTTGGCGCATTCATCGACATGTCCGCGCGGCCCGCGCCGCGCAACCTGTTGCATTTGATGTTCGACCCGCAAGGGATGCGCCCATTCCTCGAGGGTTGGGATTCGTTGGCGCGCGGCCTCGTCCAACGCGTTCACCGTGAATCGATCGGCCGGGTAGTCGATGGCAGGACGCGCGAATTGCTCGCAGTGTTGATGGCTTACCCCGACGTCAGGCCGGAATGGCGCAATGCAGCCACAGCAGATATTTCGCCGCTATCGCCTGTGATCGGCTATCGCTTCAGATGGCGGGGGGCCACGTTGAACTACTTCTCGATGGTGACTACGGTCGGCAGTCCGGCGGCGGTCGCGGCACAGGAATTACGCATCGAATGCATGTTCCCGTCCGATGACGCAACCGAACGCCGGCACCTGCAGTTGCTGGAAAGCTCACGCGATCGGGTTCTTTGAAAAAAATGCCCGGTTGAAGCTCCGGCGAAATTAGCGACAATTTCCGCACGCCGTGCATCGCGCACGTGGCGCATGAAGCCGTCTATCGCTGCGATCCAAAAAATCGATCACGCGAGCTGCGGCGCCAGAGTATTTTTGCACCACATTCAAATCAGGAGCCGCTATGAACGCAGCGATCGAGCCGAAGTGCCCGTTCAGCAAGACCGGGGGTGGTGGAACACAGAACAAGGATTGGTGGCCGGATGCCCTGCGGCTGGACATCCTGAGTCAGCGTTCGAATCTTACCGATCCGATGGACAGGGATTTCGACTACGCGAAGGCCTTCAAGAGCCTGGATTACCAGGCTCTCAAGAAGGATCTGACCGCGTTGATGACGGATTCCAAGCCGTGGTGGCCGGCGGACTTCGGCCATTACGGTCCGCTGTTTATCCGCATGGCGTGGCACAGCGCCGGAACCTACCGCGTGGCTGACGGTCGCGGCGGCGGCGGTAATGGCAGTCAGCGTTTCGCGCCGCTGTCCAGCTGGCCAGATAACGCCAATCTCGACAAAGCTCGCCGGCTGCTGTGGCCGATCAAGCAAAAATACGGCAACAGAATCTCCTGGGCCGATCTGCTGATCCTGACCGGCAACGTCGCGCTCGAGTCGATGGGTTTCAAGACATTCGGCTTCGCCGGCGGTCGCAAGGACATCTGGGAGCCCGAAAAGGACATCTACTGGGGCTCGGAGAACAAGTGGCTGGGCGACAGCCGCTATACCGGCGACCGCGAGCTCGAAGGTCCGCTCGCGGCGGTACAGATGGGCCTGATCTACGTCAACCCGGCGGGCCCGAACGGCACACCGGATCCCGCCGCCTCGGCGCGCGACATCCGCGAGACTTTTGCGCGCATGGCGATGAATGACGAGGAGACCGTCGCGCTGATCGCGGGCGGTCATACCTTCGGCAAGACGCACGGCGCCGGCGATGCCGGTCTCATAGGTCGCGAGCCGGGCGGCGCCGACATCGAGGAATTGGGCCTTGGCTGGCGCAGCAAGCACGGCTCCGGCATTGGCGCCGACTCCATCACCAGCGGCCTCGAAGTCACCTGGACCACGACGCCGACGAAATGGAGCAACAACTTCTTCGAGACGCTTTTCAAGTATGAGTGGGAACTCATGAAGTCGCCTGCAGGGGCGCATCAGTGGCGGCCGAAGAATGGCGCTGGCGCGAACACCGTGCCGGATGCGCATGATGCGAGCAAGAAGCGCGAGCCGCGCATGCTGACAACCGATCTGGCGCTGCGCATGGACCCGGCCTACGAGAAGATCTCGCGCCGTTTCCTCGATCACCCTGATCAGCTCGCCGATGCTTTTGCGCGTGCCTGGTTCAAACTGACGCATCGCGACATGGGACCGCGTGCCCGCTACATCGGGCCAGAGGTGCCGAAGGAAGTGCTGATCTGGCAGGACCCTATCCCTGAGGTGACGCACAAGCTGGTGGATGATGCCGATGTCACCTCACTGAAGGCCAAGGTGCTGGCATCCGGTCTGTCGGTGTCCGATCTGGTTCGCACGGCCTGGGCCTCGGCTTCCACGTTCCGCGGCTCCGACAAGCGCGGTGGTGCCAACGGCGCCCGCATCCGCCTGGCGCCGATGAAGGACTGGGATCTGAACGAGCCGGCCAAGCTGTCGAAAGTGTTGGCGACGCTGGAAGGCATCCGGGCCGACTTCAACAAGTCCGCGACCGGTGGCAAGCAGATCTCGATCGCCGATCTGATCGTACTGGCCGGTGCCGCCGGCATCGAGAGGGCGGCGAAGGACGGTGGCCATACCATCGGCGTGCCGTTCGTTCCGGGCCGCGGCGATGCCGCTCAGGAGCAGACTGACGTCGACTCCGTGCAGTATCTGAAGCCGTATTCCGACGGCTTCCGTAACTGGCAACAAGGCAAGACCAAGGTTACGACCGAGGACATGCTGATCGATCGCGCTCAGCTGCTGACCCTGACGGCGCCGGAGATGACAGTGCTTCTCGGTGGCCTGCGGGTGCTCGACATCAATGTCGGCGGATCGAAGCATGGCGTTTTCACCAAAAAGCCCGGCACGCTGACCAACGACTTCTTCATCAACCTGCTGGACGACGATACGGCGTGGAAGGCGCTCTTCGCGGACAAGGATGTGTACGAGGGTTCGGACCGAAAGAGCGGTGCGAAAAAGTGGACTGCCACGCGAGCCGATCTGGTGTTTGGATCGGATGGACAGTTGCGTGCGCTGTCCGAGGTCTACGGCAGTGCCGATGCGAAGGAAAAGTTCGTCCGTGACTTCGTTGCCGCCTGGAACAAAGTCATGATTGCGGACCGCTTCGATATCAAACGCTGATAAGGCGCGGATGCGGGGGGGGTGTTGTTCTCAGCGGTAGACGCTACGTAACAAAACGCGGTTTTGTTATCGAGCGTCTACTCATCCGCGCGACTACCCCCGCACAAGTCGCCCTCTCTCTGAGCAGGTGGGCTACGGTCGCGAACCGACCAGCAGGATTTGCACCAGTCTGCGGGCGCTGGCCGGCCAATCAGGTACCGATGCGACGTTCGACACGCCGATCAACGCCCGCAGCAGATCCAGGGGGTCGAGGTCGGCACGGATATCGCCGCTGGCGATCGCGCGCCTCACCAGTGACTCGATGGCCTCGGTGATCAGCGAGCCCGAGGCGGAGAACAGTTTCGAGGTGTCGCACACCATCGTGTTGAGTGCGGCAACGATGAGTTGCTTGGTCGCGACGTAGTCGACGAACAGCAGCATCCAGGCACGCAGCGCATCCACTGGGGCCATCGTGCGAGAAAACTCTTTTTCGGCAGCGGCAAGCCGTGACAGTTCAGTGCGATAGACCGCTTCGAGCAGTGCCTCGCGTGTCGCGAAGTGCCGATAAAGCGTTCCGGCCCCGACACCTGCCTGTTTGGCCACGCTGTCCAGACTGATATCAGCACCATGCCGGGTAAAGGCCGTTTTCGCGACCTCGAGAATTCGCTCGCGGTTGCGTTGTGCATCAACGCGCGGGCGGCGTTCCACGGGCTTCTTGCGTGCTGTCATTCACTCGTCACTTGCAATCGGAGACATTCTCCGTTTAGCATTAGCGCTAATCGGAGACTCTCTCCACTTTATCCCGGCTCAAACCTGAGGGGAAGCGAACATGGCCAAAACCTTCAATGCGACATCCACGACCGACGACGTGCTGTCCGGTGTGGATCTCAAGGGCAAACGAATACTGGTCACCGGTGTTTCGGCCGGACTGGGCGTCGAGACCGCGCGGGCGCTGGCGGCGCACGGCGGGCAGGTTGTAGGCGCCGCACGCGACCTGAAAAAGGCACACGCAGCTACCGCAGCGGTGCGTCAGGCGGCGGAAAAGGGCGGCGGCAGCTTCGAACTCGTTGAACTCGATCTGGCGAATCTCAGCAGCGTGCGCGCCTGTGCGGATGCGTTGGTCAAGAAGGGACAGTCCTTCGACATCGTCATCGCCAACGCGGGCGTGATGGCGTGCCCGAAGGGCAAAACGGCTGACGGATTCGAGACACAGTTCGGTACCAATCATCTCGGTCACTTCGTGCTCGTCAACCGCATTGCGAGTCTGCTGAAGCCGGGCGGGCGCTTCATCAGCCTGGCGTCTTCCGGGCATCGCATCAGCAATGTCGATCTGGCTGATCCGAACTTCGAGCACACGGAGTACGTGCCATTCGTCGCCTACGGGCGCTCGAAGACCGCCAATGTGCTGTTCGCAGTGGCCTTCGATCAGCGCCATCGCGGCCGCGGGGTCCGTGCGGCCGCGGTTCATCCGGGCGGAATCAAGACCGAACTCGACCGGCACATGGGTCCGGGCGGCCTGGATGCGATGGTCGAGCAGGTGAACCAGCAGCGTGCCGCCGAGGGTAAGCCGTCCGTCTCACTGAAAACCATTCCGCAGGGTGCTGCCACGTCGGTCTGGGCAGCCGTCGTCGCGCCGGCCGATGCAATCGGCGGGCGCTATTGCGAGGACTGTCAGGTAAGCCAGGTCATCCCGGAGAGCACGGAGGTGGGACTGGTCGACCAGGGCGTGCGCCCCTATGCGCTCGATGCCAGGAGCGCTGAAGCGCTGTGGAAGAAGAGCGAGGAAATGGTCGGCGAAAAGTTTGCCTAGGAACGCAACGTCCGGCTGGCAGTTGCCGGCGCGGAAACCTGACCGTCACCGAGTCATCAGGCTCGATACGCTATGCTCCGTTCCAGAATCAAATCAACAACGGAGTACTGCACGATGCCATCCATCGGCTACGCGACGGTCGGATCCAACCGGCTCGAAGAGGCAAAGAAATTCTACGACGAATTGTTCGGATCGGTGGGCGGCACCGGCGTGTTCGAACATCCGTCCGGTGGCCGGTTGTACGGTGTCGGCGGAGTGCCGCTGTTCGGCGTGCTCGGGCCCTTCAACAAGCAGCCCGCGACGGCCGGCAACGGCACCATGATCGCCTTCAAGTTCGACAGTCAGGATCAGGTCAAGGCCTTCTATGACAAGGCGCTGGCGCTTGGCGGCACCGACGAAGGCGCGCCGGGCGAGCGCGGGCCGAGTATGTTTTTCGCCTACTTTCGCGATCTCGAAGGCAACAAGCTCTGCGCCTACTGCTTTGGCTGACGGCGCAAAACATGCCTGATTGAGATCTCAGGCGTGCTCTTGCACGTACTGGCGATCCAAAGGATCTGGTCGTCCGGCCATCGCAGCCTAGAATGGTGCGCTGAACGGACGGCCGGAGATCGCCATGAGCGAAGAGACGATGCAGGCGTTGATGTGCGAGCAGTTCGGGCCGCCCGAATCGCTGGTTCTGCGTGAGTTGCCCGTGCCG
Source organism: Steroidobacteraceae bacterium (assembly GCA_036271535.1). Lineage (GTDB taxonomy): Bacteria > Pseudomonadota > Gammaproteobacteria > Steroidobacterales > Steroidobacteraceae > FEN-1191. Next base: position 9,521 of record DATBAM010000119.1, read on the forward strand.
GAACCCAAGGCCGGCGAGGTTCTGATCCGCATCCAGGCGACCGGCCTGAACTTCCCCGAAACGCTGATTATCCAGAACAAATACCAGATCAAGCCGCCGGTGCCCTTTGCTCCGGGCGGTGAGATGGCCGGGATCGTCGCAAAGGCAGGTCCGGGCGTCACCGAGTTCAAATGCGGCGACCGGGTTGCTGCGTTGACCCACTGGGGCGGCTTCGCCCAGTACATCGCCGCGCCAGTGGCGAAGACCATCGCAGTGCCAGCCAGCATGGATCTGGATACCGCCGGTGCCTTCACGCTTGCCTACGGCACGGCCCATCATGCGTTCAAGCAGCGCTCGCAGCTCAAGGCGGGCGAGACGGTGCTGGTGCTCGGCGCCAGCGGTGGAGTAGGCATCGCTGCGATTGAAGTGGCGAAGGCGATGGGTGCCAGGGTGATTGCGGCCGCATCGACGGCCGGGAAGCTGGCGATCGCTCGAGAGCATGGCGCCGATCTGACGATCAACTACAGCGATCAGGACCTGAAGGCAGCGGCGAAGCAGATGACCGCCGGCCGCGGCGTGAATGTCATTTTCGATCCGGTCGGCGACAAGCTGGCTGATGCGGCGTTTCGCACCATCGCGTGGGAAGGCCGCTATCTGGTCATCGGATTCGCCGGCGGCCAGATTCCTGCGATCCCGTTGAATCTGCCGCTGGTCAAAGGCGCCGCCATCGTCGGTGTTTTCTGGGGCGATTTCGTCGAGCGCTCGCTCCCGCTGCATCGTGAAAACATGGCGGAGCTGTACGCGATGCATGCACAGGGCAAACTGAAACCGCTGATCAGTGCTCGTTACGACCTGGCGCACGGCGCCGAGGCAATTCGCAGCCTCATGAATCGCACGGTGACCGGCAAGCTGATCGTCAATCCGAATGGCCCCAGCGGCTACGTGTAACGCGCTTTAAAGAGGTATCCGTCATGGCAGTCTCCGAGCGCGCAGTCGCGATCGCCGACAAGGTTGAGGCTTTCGTGCGAACGGTCGTCGTACCCTACGAGCGCGACCCACGCCGCACCGCTCACGGGCCCACCGAAGAACTGGTGCATGAATTGCGCAGCAAGGCACGCGAGGCAGGCGTCATGACGCCGCACATCCTCGCCGATGGCTCGCATCTGTCCCAGCGCGAGACGGCGCATGTGCTCAAGCGCTCGGGGCTCTCGCCGCTGGGACCGACGGCGGTGAATACGATGGCGCCCGACGAAGGCAACATGTATCTCATCGGCAAAGTAGGGACACCGGCACACAAGGAACGTTTCCTGAAGCCGCTGCTGTCGGGCGAGGCGCGCTCGGCATTCTTCATGACCGAGCCTGCAGCCGACGGCGGCGCCGGTTCGGATCCCTCCATGATGCTGACGACCGCGACGCGAGACGGCGATCATTGGCGCATCAGAGGCCGCAAGGCTTTCATCACCGGCGTACGCGGCGCGCGGGTCGGAATCATCATGGCGAAGTCGAGCGACGGTGCCTGCATGTTCCTGGTGGATCTGCCGGATCCCGCGATCAGGATCGAACGCATCCTCAACACGATCGATAGCTCCATGCCGGGCGGTCATGCGGTCATCGCGATCGATGACCTCCGGGTGCCGTCCGATCAAATGCTGGGTGAGTCAGGCGAGGGGTTCAAATATGCGCAGGTGCGTTTGAGCCCCGCCCGTTTGTCTCATTGCATGCGCTGGCATGGCGCCGTCACGCGCGCGCAGGAGATCGCGACCGAGTATGCCTGTCGCCGGCACGCGTTCGGCAAGCAGTTGATCGAGCACGAGGGTGTCGGCTTCATGCTGGCGGACAATCTCATCGACCTGAAGCAATCCGAGCTGATGATCGACTGGTGTGCGGATGTACTCGACACGGGTGTGCTGGGCACGGCCGAGAGCGCCATGACCAAGGTCGCGGTCTCGGAGGCGCTGATGCGTTGCGCCGACCGATGCGTGCAGGTCATGGGCGGCACCGGCGTGTCCGGCGATACGATCGTCGAACAGGTCTACCGTGAAATCCGCGCGTTCCGTATCTATGACGGTCCGACCGAGGTGCACAAGTGGTCGCTGGCCAAGAAGATACGGCGCGACCATCGCGATCGGCAGCAGCAGGTTTGACGTGGCGTCGAAGCACGAGACGCAGAACAGTGGCGCGACGCCCGTTCGCGATGGCTATCAGTTCGACGAAGCGGCGCTGGTCCGCTGGCTGGAACGCAGTGTCGAGGGTTACCGGGGTCCACTCACCGTGGAGCAGTTCCGGGGCGGCCAGTCTAACCCGACCTACCGTTTGAGCACACCCGCGCGTCGCTATGTACTGCGGCGCAAGCCCCACGGCCAGCTGCTCAAGGGAGCGCACGCGGTCGACCGCGAGGCGCGCATCATGTCCGCGTTGGCAAAAACCGGATTTCCGGTACCCCACGTCCATGGGCTGTGCACCGATGACGCTGTCATCGGTACCTGGTTCTACGTCATGGAACTGGTGGAAGGTCGCATCTTCTGGGACGCGCAGTTCCCTGCGCTGTCGCGCGATGAGCGGCCAGCCTACTTCGACGCGATGAATGCGACGATGGCGCGGTTGCATGAAATCGATCCGGTCGCGGAAGGCCTGAGTGATTTCGGCAACCCGGGCGACTACTTCCAGCGCCAGATCGCGCGTTGGACCCGGCAATACCAGCAGGAGGCTGATGCGGGCCGCGACGCCAGCATGGATCGCCTGATCGACTGGCTGCCGGCGCGGGTGCCGCCGGGCAACGAAGTGCGCATCGTTCATGGGGATTTCCGGGTGGACAACATGATCTTCCACCCGACCGAACCACGAGTGATTGCAGTACTCGATTGGGAGCTGTCGACACTGGGCCGTCCACTCGGGGATTTCACCAACCACACGATGATGTATCACATGCCGGCACAGATCCTGCCAGGGCTGGCTGGAGAGGACCTGGCCGCATTGAACATTCCGGTCGAGCAGGATTATGTGCGCCGCTATTGCGAACGCACCGGCCGCGACGGCATCGATGATTATCCGTTCTACATGGCATTCAACTTCTTCCGCATCGCCGCGATCCTGCATGGGATCAAGGGCCGGGTCATTCGCGGCACCGCGGCCTCGGCCAACGCGCGCGAGCGCGGCGACGCGTGGCCCGAACTCGCCCGTATCGGCGCGCGCTGGGCGGGGTTGTAAGGTCGGCTAGGGCGCTGATCCGAGCAGCATCTGCAGCTGATGCGCGTACAACTCGCGCAGCTCTGCGTCGGACCGATGGCGCTGATGGGTCAGGGCCTGCACCGATAAACCTTGCACGAGCGCATTCAGCAGGTAGCAGATGCTTTCCAGGTCCGGTCGGTCGCCGTAACGCTGCTGCATCATCCACATCATGTGTTCCAGGGCGCGTTTGAGGTGCAGCTGGCGCTCTTCGGCGAAGACCTGATCCCGGGAAGCGCGATCCCAGAAAGCGATGTAGAGGCGCCAGCGTCGCATGCTGGTCTCATTGGTCGCGGTCATCGCGACCAGCGCGCCCACGGTATCGGCAGGATCGCACGCGATCACGGCGCCCACTTCCTCCTGCGTCTGCTGCGCCAGCGCGCGGTAAGCACACAGCAGCAATTGCTGCTTGTCCGAAAAGTAGTGCGTGATAAAGGCGGTACTGCAGCGCAGTTCGGCCGCGATACGCCGGATCGTTGCTGCTTCCAGACCGTCGCGCGCGATGACGTCGACGGTCACTTCCGCTATTTTTCTGCGTCGTATTTCTGGATCAACGGGAAGCATCCGGCCGTACGATGATCTTGCCGATCTGAGTGTTGCCTTCAAGGTATCGGTGCGCGGCCGCGATTTCGCTCAGCGGAAATACACGGTCGATCACCGGCTTGAGTGTACCGCTCGAGAGCCCCTTGCCGATGAAATCGATCGCCCGCTGGCGATGACTTTCGTCGCGCATGAAATCGTTCATCGCGTAGCCGCGCAGCGTCAGGCCCTTCATCATGAAAGCGGGCAGCGAGACTGGCATCGTATCCCCGGCCAGCGAGCCGTACACGATGACCCAGCCGCCTGGCGCGGTCGCCATTGCCAATTGACCGAGCAGTTTGCCCGCGACCGCATCGAAGATGATGCGCGCGCCCTGGCCGCCGGTCAGCCGCATGACGGCCTCGGTCGGATTCTCCTGGTCGGTAGCGACCACATGGCTGGCTCCATGCGCGGTCAGCGCCTCGACTTTGGACTGGCCGCGTGTGACGGCGATCGAACGCGCGCCGATCGAGTTGGCAATCTGAATCGCCGCCAGTCCCACCGACGAGGACGCCGCGGTGATCACCACCGTGTCACTGGACTTGAGCTGCGTGATGCCGATGAGCGCGTAGGCGGTCAGATACTGCATCCAGGCCGCGGCGGCGGCCTCGAGCGGCAAGCCCGCAGGCTGCCGGATCAGCATGTTCGCCGGATACAGAATTTCCTCGGCGTAGGTGCCATGGGTTTCCATCGGCAGGCCCGGCATCGTGGCCACGTGCTCGCCCGCTTTGAAGTCGTGTACGCCGTCGCCTACCGCTTCGATGATGCCGGCGGCTTCGTATCCGATGCGGGCCGGCAGTGTGGGCGCTCCGAAAGCGCCGGAACGGAACATGGCTTCGACCCGGTTCAGACCGATCGCGGCGACCTTGATGCGGACCTCCCCGGCTTTCGGGGCGCCGACCTGCACCTCGTCGACCTGCAGGGTTTCCGGTCCGCCAAGGCGATGGAATCTGACAACTTTGCTCATGTTGACTACTTCTTATGCTGCGTCGGGATCGGCTTGCGACCCTAGCATGGAAGCGCAGTCATGCTTGTATAACAGTCGTTTTATTTCGTACGCTGAATCCGCCCGGTGGGACAATCAAACCAGTGGGACAATCAACGATGAACGAGGCGGGGTTCCGGCATGCGCAGCGATGACGTCATTGAAATCATATCGGTGGTCAATCTATATCCTATTGCGGTGGACACGCGCCGCTGGGATCTGTTCGATCGGATCTTCACCGCCGATGCGCAGGCCGATTTCGGGGGCGGTGCCCGGTGGACGGATCTCGCGTCTTTGAAGCGCGATTTCGCCGCTGTGCATGAGCCGTTCGAAGCGACGCAACACGTGACGACCAATCACCAGGTTACCGGCGACGATCGCGGCGCCAACTGCATCAGCTACGTGCACGGGCGGTTCATCCGACAGGTGCCGGGCGGCAGCATGTTCGAATCGGCCGGCTGGTACGACGACGCTCTGGTACGCACGCCCGCTGGCTGGCGCATCAGCGTTCGAACCTGTCGCTCGATCTGGGCGGGCGGTAACCCCAAAGTTCTGCAGACCATGGAAGGTGTCACGGGCGACCAGAAGATGGATTCGCTCAGTCGCGATGCGGTCGCAGGCAAGCTCGCCTTTCTGCAGGCACTGGCGAAGCACCCGTGAGCTTGAAGGATCTGCAGGGTAAGACCGCGCTGGTCACGGGCGGCGCGCGTGGGCTCGGCCGCGGCATCGTCGAGCGTCTTGCGGCGGCGGGTGCGCTGGTCGTATTCAACTATGCATCTCGCGCCGACGCGGCGCGGGAGTGCGTCGCCGCGGTGGAATCGGCCGGTGGTCGGGCATTGCCGCTTCAGGCGGCGCTGCGCTCCGAGGACTCCGTTCAGGCATTTGCAAAGTCGGTCACCGACCTGCTCACACAACGAGCCGGCAATGATTCGATCGATATTCTCGTCAACAACGTCGGCGGTGGTTCCTACGGCACGATTCCGAACACGTCGATGGAGTTGTACGACGAGACGTTTTCCAACAACGTGCGCGTGCCGTTCATGGTGACCAAGGCTTTCCTGCCGAAGGTCCGGGACGGCGGTCGCATCATCAATATTTCTTCCGCGGCCTCGCGGCTCGCGGGCGTCGATTTTGCCGCCTACAGCATGAGCAAGGCGGCATTGGATATGTTTACCAAGGTACTGGCCAAGGAGCTCGGGCCGCGCCGAATTCCTGTTAACAGTGTCGCTCCCGGATTCAATGCCACCGATGCCAACATGGACCTGGTGAACGATTCGGCGATGAAAAAGCAGATCGAGGAGATGACCGCGCTGGGCCGATTCGGGCAGGCGAGCGACATTGCCGAGGTCGTCCATGCCCTGGCATCGGCCGCCGGAGGCTGGCTCACGGGGCAGCTGATCGAAGCGAGCGGCGGCTTCCGGCTATAACAGCCGTTTCCGCCCGTACGGCCGACGAGCTTCAATGACTCTCGGACTGTAAAATTTACCGCGATTGTGCGCGATACGTCCTAGCCGGACTTGGTAACCCCGGCCGCGCTCATCGTGAACGCCAGGTCCGCGGAGGCAATGGACGAGGCATAGCCGTTCTCATGGATGACGGTGACGCGCGCAAGTGCTGGATTGACCACGATTCCTTTCATCTGATCGACCCACTGATGCATGACTTCCCGTGCCTTCTGCAGCGAGGATTCCTGCAGCCCCGCATGGCCCGCCGCTTCGAGCTCATCTCCGAGTCCGATGATGCGGTCGGCGGCCGTCTTGATCTTGTCTTCCTCTTCCATACGAGTCTGCGCTCCTGGCGATGCGGTGCGAACGTCCTGATGGCTTAAACTGCCTGCGCGGTCGATCGACTGTCAATCGGAGAGTGTCTATGCGGTTCCGCTCCTATCTCCTCGCTCTGTTAGCCGTGGCGCCGATGGCTATCCTTGCCCACCCCAAGCTACTGGAGCATGTCCCATTGCAGTGGCGCGCAACCTCCGATCTGAGGCTCGGCGCGGCCCCACTGGCGAAGACGAGTGTTACGTTCGAATCGTTCCAGGATGTCCGCGATAACCGGCAGTCGATCGGTGAAAACGAAGAGGATGAGCAGCCGCTGCCGGTGACTACGGATGACGACGTCGGCGCTTTCGTCAGCACTCACATGCGTGAGCTGTTCGACAAGGCGGGTCTGGATACGGTCAGCCACGATGGTGCGGTCACCATTCGTGGTGAGATCAAGCGCTTCTACGTGCGTGAGACCTCGACCTACCAGGCGGAGGTGATAGTCCATGTGACGGTCCTGGATCAGGACGGCCAGAAGCTATGGAGCGGCGACGCCACGGGCGATGCTAAACGCTTCGGGCGCTCGTACAACCTCGAGAACTACTACGAGGTACTGTCGGACGCCATCGTCAACGCCACCAGTTCGATGTTGCAGAGCGAGGAGTTCGAACGGGCGCTGGCAGGACACGGGCGGCCCGCGGTGACAGCGCCTGGCTGACGCTCAGGCGATCGTGCTCAGTGGACGATCTCGACCACCGATCGAAAGATGTACCCGGCGCCGCGCTCGGTGACGATGTATTGCGGCTCTGCCGGATCGGACTCGATCTTGCGGCGCAGGCGCAGTATCTGGATATCGATGGCACGATCGTAGACTTCATTGTCGTGGACGCGGCTCGCCTCCAGTAACTGATCGCGCGTCAGTATTCTGCCGGGGGCCGACAGCAGGGCTGCCAGTAGATTGAATTCGCCGTTGGTCAGCGCAATCGCCGTGCCGTCCGCCTTCTTCAGCCGGCGAGTGCGCAGATTCAGCTCGAACTCGCCGAACCGATACGCCCGGACTTCGTGCTGCTTTTCTGCTGTGATGGCGGGAGCGCGGGAGCGTCGCAGGACGGTGCGGATGCGCGCGAGCAGCTCGCGAGGACTGAACGGTTTGACGATGTAATCGTCCGCGCCCAGCTCGAGCCCCATGACCCGATCGGCTTCATCGCGCACGCCGGTCAGCATCACGATCGGCACGGTGTACTGACTGCGCAGCTGTCGTGCGATCACCATACCGTCTTCGTCTCCCAGCCGAAGATCCAGTACGACCAGGTCGATCGTCTCCTCACTCAGCGCCTGCATCAGCTCCGCGCTGTTGGTGGCGCTGCTGACGCGCATGGCATTCTCGGTGAGGTAGTCCTGCAGCAGGGAGCGGATCTGCGGATCATCATCGACGACCAGTATGTGGGTCGTCATGCGGTCACCTTCGTCAAGGCGCGCGCGAGCGCCTCGCCCAGATCGCGGCTTTGCAGCGGTTTCAGAAGGATCTCCTGGACGCCGAGCTCCGTGACTCGCTGCGACAGTTCGGCGCTTCCATGTCCAGTCATCAGGATGACCGGGATATCGTGTCGCAGTCGACGTAATCGACGGATCAGTTCAGTCCCGTGCAGATCGGGCATCGATTCGTCGCTGATGACGACATCGAATCGATCGGGGGCATCTTCGAACGCGCGCAGTGCTGCGAGACTGGTGCCGAAGCCAACCGGTTCGTATCCGAGTCGTGCAGTTGCTTCCTCCGCCAGCGCTACCAGCGCCGGCTCGTCATCCACGATCAGGATGACTTCGCCGTTGCCAGAAGGCGGCGCCTGTGACGTTGCCGGTGCCGGGGCGTTGACCTCGCCCTGTGTCGGCAACCAGATGTCGAAGCGGGTGCCTTGTCCGGGAGCGGAGACGACATCGATCGCGCCGCCCAGATCGTTGACGATTCCATGAACCAGCGAGAGTCCCAGTCCGGTGCCCTGGCCCACACCCTTGGTGGTGAAGAAAGGGTCGAAAATCCGCTCCTGAATCTGACTCGGGATGCCGCTGCCGGTGTCGGTCACGGCGAGCAGCAGGTAGGCTCCCGGATCGAGTGAGCCACGCGCCAGTTCCCGCTTTGCCGTCAGTTCGCTTCGTGTCAGCTGCACGCCCAGTGTCCCCCCCTGGTCCATGGCCTGCACGGCGTTGGTACACAGGTTCATCGTGACCTGGTGCAGGTCGGTCGGATCGCCGGTGACCGCTGCGTCGCCCGCCTGCAGCTGCCGCTGCAACTGGATACCGACCGGTAGCGACGCTTCGAGCAGTTCGAGCGTTTCGGCCACGACCGCCTGCGCGTTGAACTGAATCCTGTTCCCCAGGCCGCTGCGGCTGAAGCCGAGAATGCGTTGCACCAGCTTCCTGGCCCGTTCTGTCGCGAGCATGACATTCTCCAGATACCGCGTCAGCTTGCTGTCGCCGGCAGCCTGCTGCGCAGCCAGTTCGGTATACCCGAGTATCGCGCCGAGAATGTTGTTGAAGTCATGAGCGATACCGCCCGCGAGCGTGCCGATGGCTTCCATCTTCTGCGACTGGCGCAGCTGTGATTCGAGCCGGATCTGCTCGCTCAACGACTGCTTCTGCCCGGTGATGTCGATCGCGGAGCCCACGAAGCGCAGCGGCTTGCCGGCCGGATCGTGCAGGCAGCGACCTCTCGCCAGCAGCCAGTGCCAGTGGCCATGGGGATGTCGTACCCGGTATTCGCATTCGAAACGCTGCGTGCGGCCCTCGAAGTGCTCGCGCATCGTGCGTTCGAACAGGGCCCTGTCGTCGGGATGGATATCGATCTGCTGCCGCCACGCGTTGCGCGAGGCGATCTCGGTGTCGACAGTCAGTCCTCCCAGCACCTTCATCTGTGGTGAGAGGAACAGCCGGTCCGAGGGGATGTGCCAGTCCCAGTGTCCTTCGTTCGCGCCCTCCATCGCCAGGGCATAGCGCTCTTCGCTCTCGCGCAGCGCCCGTTCGCCCGCGCCGACGCGGCCGAGCTGGCGTACCAGTTCCGCCACCGTCAGCGAGCCCAGCAGCAGCAGCACCAGCGTGCGGATCGCGACACGTGTCGTCTCCTCGCGCCAGGGGTTGAGCGCCGTCTGCGCATCGCGGGTGACGGCGATGACCAGATCGGTGTCACGCACCGGCGCGACCGAGATGAAATCGTCGCGGCCGTCGAGCGGATTGAGCAGATGGGGAGAAGGGCCGGGCGGTATCGAGGTCAGGGCCGGAAAGCGGCTGCCCACGGTGCCATCGCCGGCAGGACGACGCACCAGCAGCGTGCCGTCCTGCTGTAACAGCGTGATGGCGGTCGCCGCGTCGATGTTGATGGCGCGATAGAGCTGCGAGACGTCGTCGAGATCGACGCGTGCCGTGACCACGCCCGCAAAGTGATGGGAACTATCTTCGAGACGACGCGACAGCACCACCGCGACATGATTGTCGCTGCGCGTCACCAGCGGTTCGCTGATGAACAGTCCCGCGGCGCTGTTGTCACGGTGGGCCACGAAGTACGATCGGTCGGCGACGTTGATCCGTGGCGACGGGATGTCGACGGCGCGATAGAGCTGCTCGCCATCGGCGCCGACGATCGTCACCTGGCGTACCGGCTTGACCCCTGCAGTGCGCGCGGCCAGCGCCGCATCGACGTTGGTCGCAGGCAGGCGGGAGGCGTCGCCCTCGTACCAGCGGGTGGTGTCGAGCAGCATCAGATCGACGGTCTGCAGCGTCCACGCGGTCTGCTCGGCCAGCGCCTTGGCGATGTTGTCGATCTCGCGGCCGGTGGCCACCAGCGCGTAGTGATAGGAGCGCCAGGCATCGAAGGCCGAGGAGCCGGCGAAAGCGATGATCACCAGGGCCCCGAATACCGCGACACCGAGCTGCAGCCGCCTGAATCTGATACCGCTGGTCGGAGGCATGATTAGACCGTCGAGTCTACCATTGCCCGCCGGCCGTTCAGGCTGCTGCGGGAGATGCGCGCCTACGGCGGTGTGGAGGAAGGCTCGGACGTCACCGCGCGGACGGCCCTCAGCAGTTCCTCGCGCACCAGCGGCTTGGCAACGACCTGCTGCACGCCCAGCGCGAGCGCTGCAGCGCCCTCGGCTGCGACGCCCGGTGTGAACTGCCCCGATATGGCAATCAGCGGCTTTCCTGGATGGGCGGCACGGATGGCGCCGATGCATTGCGCGCCGCGCTGCTTGGGATTGGAGACGCTGACGACGACGAGGTCCGCCGGCGGGTCCCGGCTGGCGTTGCAGGTGGTGCCGGCACGCGGAACATACCCCGCTTCGCGCAGCCATTCCTGCAGCAGGGTGCGTGTGAGGGCATCCTCTTCGTAGATGATGACGTCGGCCATGGGAGCAAGTTCCCATGGCTGTCAACCGCGAGGATGTCGATGTCCCCCGCCCGATGTTTCAACTGAAACATTGGCTGAAGTCGGGCTGAACGCGCCGGCGGCTAAGTTGTCGCTGCCATGTTAGCCATCGTCCGCATCGCACTTAACCGACCCTACACGTTCGTCGTCGCCGCACTGCTGATTCTGATCGTCGGCGTACTCACCGCGCTGAAGACGCCGGTCGACATCTTTCCGAGCATCGACATTCCGATCATCGGCGTGGCCTGGCAGTACACCGGAATGCCGCCCGATCAGATGGCCGGGCGCATGATCACCCCGTTCGAGAAGGCGCTGACCACCACCGTCAACGATATCGAACACATCGAAGGCAGTTCGTATACGACGTTCGGCATCGTCAAGATCTACTTCCACAACAACGTCAACATCGCGACCGCCAATGCGCAGGTGACGGCGATCGCGCAGACGATGCTGAAGCAGATGCCGCCGGGCGCGACGCCGCCGCTGATCGTCAACTACAGCGCCTCGACCGTGCCGGTGCTGCAGCTCGCGCTGTCGGGTCGCGGCCTGTCGGAGAATAGCCTGGCCGACATCGGCCTCAATTCGGTACGAAGCCGCCTGGTGACGGTGCAGGGCGTCGGTATTCCGTATCCGTTCGGCGGCCGGAACCCGCAGCTGATGTACGACCTGGATACGCAGGCGCTGATGTCGCGCGGACTCACCGGTCAGGATGTGGCGCAGGCGCTGGCGCAGCAGAACCTGCTGACCCCGGTCGGCACCGAGAAGATCGGTCGGCAGGAATACACGATCAACCTGAACGACGCACCGTACAAACTGTCGGACCTGTCCGATCTGCCGATCAAGAGCGATGGCGCTGCCACCGTCTACATGCACGACGTCGCCCATATCCACCAGGGCGGCGCGGTGCAGACCAACATCGTCCACGTCGACGGCAAGCGCTCGGTGCTGCTGAGCGTCTTCAAGAATGGCGGTACCTCGACGCTCGATATCGTGTCCGGCATCAAGCGGATGGTGAATATCATCAAGCCATCGCTGCCCGATGAGCTCGAGATCAAGCCGATCGGCGACCAGTCGCTGTTCGTGCGAGCATCGATTCAGGGCGTGGTGCGCGAAGGCATCATCGCCGCGGCACTCACCAGTCTGATGATCCTGCTTTTCCTCGGCAGCATCCGCTCGACCCTGATCGTCACCACCTCGATTCCGCTCTCGATCCTGGGCTCGATCGCCTCTCTCGCCGCGATCGGCCAGACGATGAACATCATGACCCTGGGTGGACTGGCGCTCGCGGTCGGCATCCTGGTTGACGAGGCGACGGTCACGATCGAGAGCATCAACTATCATCTCGAGCAGGGCAAAGAAGTCGAAGAGGCGATCATCGACGGCTCGTCGCAGATCGTCATACCGGCCTTCGTGTCGCTGCTGTGTATCTGCATCGTGTTCGTGCCGATGTTCTTTCTCGACGGCGTCGCGCGCTTCCTGTTCGTGCCGATGGCCGAGAGTGTGATGTTCGCGATGGTGTTCTCGTTCCTGCTGTCACGAACGCTGGTACCGACGATGGCCAAGTACCTCCTGCAGAAACACCAGCACCGGGACCCGAACGCCGCGCCGTCGGGCAATCCGTTCCTGCGCTTCCAGCGGGGTTTCGAGCAGCGCTTCGAGCGGCTGCGCGCGGGTTACCGGGAGCTGCTGTCGATGGCGATCGCGCACCGGCGCCTGTTCGTCATCGGTTTCCTCGCGGCAGTCGTGCTGTCGTTCGGGCTGGCGCCGTTCCTCGGCCGCAACTTCTTCCCCGAGGTCGATGGCGGGCAGATCATGCTGCACGTGCGCGCGCCGATCGGCACGCGGCTGGAGGAGACCGCCGAGCAGTTCTCGCAGGTGGAGGACGCGATCCGCCAGACCATTCCGGCGTCCCAGACGGAAGCCGTGGTCGACAACATCGGTACCTACCTGTCCTCGATCAACACCATCTACAACAATACCGGCACGATCGGCGAATCGGATGGTGACATTCAGATCACGCTCAAGGAGGGACACGATCCCACCGCGGGTTACGTGACGAAGCTGCGCGATCAGCTGCCGCGGCTGTTTCCGCACATGACTTTCTCGTTCCTGCCGGCCGACATCGTCAGCCAGATCCTGAACTTCGGCGCGCCGGCGCCGATCGACCTTCAGATCCGGGGCAAGAATCTGACCGCGGATTTTGCCTATGCGAACCGGCTGCTGGCGCAGATAAAACATATCACCGGTGTGGCCGATGCCCGCATACAGCAGTCGGCACGCCTGCCGACGCTGAACGTCAATATCGACCGCACGCGTGCCCGCTATGCCGGGCTCACAGAGCAGGACGTCACCAACAGCATGGTCGTGAACCTCGCGGGCTCCACCCAGGTGGCACCGACCTACTGGCTGAACGAAGCCAACGGCAATACCTATGCGATTGCACTGCAGACGCCGCAGTACGATCTCGACACGCTCGCCGAACTGCAGAACCTGCCGATCAACGCGACCGGGAAACCGACCACGGTGCTGGGCGGTATCGCCGATATCAGCCGCAGCTACGGCAATGCGGTGGTGTCGCAGTACGACATCGTGCCGATGGTGCAGATCTACGCCAGCACACAGGGCCGCGATCTCGGATCGGTATCGGATGAGATTCGAAAGATCATGAAGCAGAACGATCAGTACAAGCCGAAGGGCGCGCTGGTGGCGCTCGTGGGTCAGACCACCACGATGTACAGCGCTTATACCGGACTGCTGTACGGTCTGCTGGGCGCGATCGTGCTCATCTATCTGCTCATCGTCGTCAACTTCCAGTCCTGGACCGACCCGTTCGTCATCATCACGGCGCTCCCCGCCGCGCTGGCCGGCATCGTCTGGATGCTGTTCACGACCCACACGACGTTATCGGTGCCGGCGCTCACCGGCGCCATCATGTGCATGGGTGTCGCCACCGCCAACAGCGTGCTGGTCATCAGCTTCGCGCGTGAGCAGCTCACGCTGATGGGCAACTCGACCCAGGCAGCCCTCGAGGCTGGCTTCGTACGCCTGCGTCCCGTCTTGATGACCGCGCTCGCGATGATCATCGGCATGGTGCCGATGGCACTGGGACTGGGCGAGGGCGGTGAGCAGAATGCACCGCTCGGCCGCGCGGTCATCGGTGGCCTCATCGTCGCTACCATCTCGACCCTGTTCTTCGTCCCGGTCGTGTTCAGTTACCTGCACCGCAACTATGTCGCCCCCCACGTTCCTGGAGCCGTCCATGGCACCTGATAATCAGAATCTCCCCCTGAAGCGCCGTCTGCGCACCGTCGGCATCGTCGTTGCCGTCGGTGCAGTCGTCATCGTGAGCTACGGCCTGGTGTCGCGCGCCGCGCAACAGTCGCACCTGCACGACGTCACCGAGGATCGCGCCATCCCCAGCGTCACCGTGGTCAAGCCCGCGGCGGCGAAGGATGCCAACGGCCTGGAACTACCGGGGCGTCTCGAGGCCTACATCCGTGCACCGATCTATGCGCGCATCTCCGGTTATCTGAAGGAATGGAAATACGACATCGGTGCCAAGGTGAAGGCCGGGGACGTGCTCGGTATCGTCGATACGCCGGACCTCGACCAGCAGTTGGCGCAGGCGCGCGCCGATCTGAATGTCGCCGAGGCCAACGCCAAGCTGTCCGAGATCACTGCCAAGCGCTGGCAGGCACTGGCCGGAACCGACGCGGTGTCGACGCAGGATGTCGATCAGCGTACCTATACCTGGAATGCCAACGTGGCACAGGTGAAGGCGTCGCAGGCCAACGTCGACAGGTTGCTCGCCGAAACCAATTTCAAACGCCTGGTCGCGCCTTTCGATGGTGTCGTCACGGCGCGCAATACCGACATCGGCGCGCTGATCAATGTCGGCTCGGGCGGCGGTACGGAATTGTTCGAGGTGTCCGAAACCAGCAAGCTGCGGATCTACGTCAACGTGCCGCAGAATTTCGTGCCCAGCGTGCCGGCGGGAACGCATGCCACGATCACGGTGCCGGAGCATCCCGGCAAGACCTACACCGGCACTGTCGAGGCGTCAGCACAGTCCGTGACCCCGAGCACCGGCACGACGCTGATGCAGATCGTGGTCGACAACCATAACGGCGAGATGATGCCGGGCGACTATGCCAGCATCCGGCTTGACGCGGCCACCAATGCGGGTCTTTTGAGTCTGCCGTCGAGTGTGCTGGTGTTCGACGCCAAGGGCCTGTCGGTTGCAGTCCTGGATGCGAATGATCACGTGCAGTTCAGGACGGTGACGATCACCCGCGATCTCGGAACCACGGTGGAAGTGGCATCGGGCGTCACGGCGAACGATCGGGTGATCGACAGCCCGCCGGATGGTCTCGTCGATGGTTCGGTCGTGAAGCTCCAGGCGCAGGCACCGGCCAGTGTCGCGGAATCGGTGCCGGCGCCGGCGCCGGCTCCCGCTGCCAGACAGGGCGCCGATCATGGCTAGCGTCGCGATGACTGGTGTCGCGCGCGGGGCGGCCGTCGCCCTGGCCGTTGCAGTGGGCGGTGTGCTCACGGCCTGCTCGCTGGCGCCGCCGCTGAAGACACCAGCGGTGCCGGCGGCCGAAAACTACAAGGAGACCGGTCCGTGGACACAAGCTGCGCCAGCGGATCGTTTGCCGCGCGACAGCTGGTGGACGCTCTACGGCAGTACGGAACTCAACGACCTCGAGCAGCAGCTCATCGTCGGCAATCCGACGTTGGCCGCGTCGCTGGCGAACTACGAGCAGGCCAAAGCCATCAGCGACCAGGCCCGGGCGGGCCTGTTCCCAACCATCAATGCCACGGCCGGCGTGTCCCGGTCGCAGGAGTCGCGGCACGCCCCGCTGACGACCGCGGCGACACCGCGTTACTACGACGACAACACCGTTGGCGGCAGCGCCAGCTATGAACTCGATCTGTGGGGACAGATCCGCAACCAGGTGAAAGAAGGCAAGGCCAACGCCGCCGCTGCGGCGGGGGATCTGGAGAACGCACGTCTCTCGCTGATCGCGCAGCTGGTGGGTGACTACGTGCAGTTGCGCAGTCTGGATCGGGAGAGCGCCATCCTGGACGATACGGTGAAGACGTACGATCGCGCGCTCTCGCTCACGCGGCAGCGTCACGGCGCCGGCATCGCGGCCGGACTGGATGTGGCGCAGGCCGAGACCCAGCTGGACACCGCCCGTTCACAGGCTGCTCAGACGCTGTCGCAGCGCGCCTTGATGGAGCATGCGATCGCTGCGCTCGTCGGCGTCGCGGCGTCGAGCTTTTCGATTCAACCCGCCATCGTCGACATCAATCTGCCGCAGATACCCAGCGGCATGCCGGCGACGCTGCTGCAGCGACGGCCGGATATCGCCAGTGCCCAGCGGCGCATGATCGCGGCCAACGCGCAGATCGGCGTCGCGCGCGCGGCCTATTTCCCGCAGCTGACATTGGCTGCACAGGGCGGTTTCCAGAGTACTTCGTTCGGTAACTGGATCACGGCCCCCAGCAGCTTCTGGGCGATCGGCCCGAATGCCGTGCTGTCGGTGCTCGACGGCGGCCTGCATCGCGCTCAGGTGGCGCAGGCGCGGGCACAGTTCGATGCCTCGGCCGCCGATTATCGCGGCACGGTCCTGTCTGCATTCCAGCAGGTCGAAGACAGCCTGGCGCAGCTCAATCACTACGATGACGCCGCCAGAGAGGAAAAGGCCGCGGTGGATGCGGCGCAGCGCACACTGAATCTGTCGATGACGCTCTATACCCAGGGCGCATCGGATTACCTCACCGTGGTCACGTCCCAGACGGCGCTACTGGACGCGCAACTGCAGGCGCTCAATCTGCAGACCGAGCAACTGCAGGCGAGCGTCAGCCTGGTCAAGGCACTGGGCGGTGGCTGGGAAGATCCGGGCGAAGCGTTGTATGCCAACCGCACGCCGCCGCCTGATCGCACCTGAGCGCGCATCGTCGATCCCGCTGTCGTCAGTCGCCTGCTGCCGTTACCGCGTCGCGATCGTTCAACGTCTGCAGGAAGGCGATCACATCGTCGATGTCCGCATCGCTCCACGCCGCCGCGGCGCCTTCGTGGCGCGTCAGCGGCTCATCGATCACATCCACGTTGCCGCGCAATGCGGGCGGCAGGTCATTGAATTTGTCGGCCTTGCCGTCCACGGTCAGCGGATACCAGCGTGCGGGATCGGTATCGCGACGCACGTAGAAACGCAGCGCGGCTTTGAGGTCGTGGAAGCGGCCGTTGTGGAAGAACACCCGGCGGATCGCAACGTTGCGCAGCGTCGGCGTCTTGAAGAGCCCGCAGTACTGCCGCTGCTGGGCCTGGTCCCGGCGTAACGGTCCACAGGCTCCCATGTCGAAGTGCTCCCGGTCCGCATTGGCCGCGAGTTCGTCGTTCCTCGGAACCCCCAGCGCTTCGAACTGATAGTCCGTGAACAACGGATGCGAGCCGTCGGCGCCCTTCTTGTCGAGATGGCAGGAAGCGCAGTTGCCGTTGGCCGGATCGTCGAACAACGCCAGCCCATGTTGTTCCTGCGTGGTCAGTTTGACGGTGCCGTCGAGATACGCATCGTAACGGCTGGTGTACGGATGAAAGCTTGCGTCTTCGAGTTCGAACCGTTCGAGAGCCGCCAATGCCCGGGCATAAGCGGCTTGTGGATCGTCGAATATGTTCTGACCGAACAGTAGCCGGAAGCTATCGGCGTAGGGCGCGTGTCTCAACCTCGCTGCGACCTGCGTCGCGTCGGCGTTGGCCATTTCGTCCGGCGACAGAAGCGGAAACGCAGCTTGATCGCGCAGATTGTTGAATCGCCCATCCCAGCCGAAGCCGCCGCTCGGCGCCTCGTCCGGCTCGAGCAACCTTTCGACTGGATTGGAAACGTATTGCTTGCTCCACGCGGGCGTGCGATTGAGCACGTAGCGCAACGACGGTACGGCGCGCGGGCCCTGTCGATCCATTGCGGCACCGCCGAGTTGCACCGCGCGCGCATTCGGTGGGCCGTAGGCATGCGATGGATCGTGGCAGCTGGCGCACGACAACCGGCCGGACGCGGACAGCGTCGGATCGAAGAAGATGCTGCGTCCGAGGGCGGCAAGCGCGGACGGCGTTTCGGCAGCGGTCGCGCGTGGGGGTGCGGCAACTGCGAGCAGCAGACAGACCGTGCCAGCCGCGAGCCGCCGCCCCCATCCGAAATCCCTTAGAAGTGCGGTTCCCACCAGTTGTGATTCAGCCACGGCTCGGGCGCGTGCTCGAAGACCTGCCTATCGTTACCGACGGTGTGGAGATAGTAATTCGTGGCCGGATCGTCCGCGGCATAGCCCAGATGCTCGCGCAGACCGAAGATATTCTCAAGGCTGCGCAGCAGCGAATAGTGGTTGTACTGGGTGTCGGAGGTGCTGCCCGGCTTCACGAACGGTGACAGCAGCAGCGCACCGATGCGGTCTCCGCCAAAGCCGTCGAATATCAGATTTTCCTGCAGTGCGGGCGTGTTCAGCAGACTGACGCTGCCGGGCCGGATGCCGGTGAGATTGGGTCCCGCCTGCTGGTCGCAGCAGCTCTGACCCTGGAAGGTGATGTCGACCACCGTCTGGCCCGCGTTGGTCGTCGTGGCGGTCTGCGCCGAATTGCTCTCGTCGAAGGTGATGATCAGCAACCCATCCCGCTTGTACGCCGGCGAGTTCATGATCTTCGGGACCCATGTCTGCAGGAACTGGTCTACCGAGGTCAGGCCGCCGGGCTGTCCATTGGCGCAGGTCTTGCCCGCAGCACCGGTGCCGTCGCCGTCATGGCCGTCGTTGCACAGGTTCGGCGTGATGAATACCAGGTTTGGCGTGGTGCGGTCTTGCTGCAGATCGGTACCGAGCACGTCGAGATTGACGACCTGCTTCTGGCACGACGGCGAGTCGATGATCGAGTGAAAGTAGACGAACGGATCGTGTCTTGTCGCATAGGCATCGCCCTGCGGCACGGCTGCGCTGGGAGCTTCGGCCGAATTGGTGTGATCCATGCCGACGCCGATCTGGGGATGACCGCAGGTCGCACTCTCCCTCGCCGGGTCGTTGCCCATGTCTTCCATATAACCCTTCCAGCTCAGGGAGGCATCGGTGAGCTGGTTGGCGAGGGTCCTGACGTGCGAGGGATAGACACAACCGCCGTTGGCGACGATCTGTCCCTGCGGCGCGCGGCCGACTTCCACGACATCGGTGAAGTTGCCGCCACCGTTGGTGATGCCCGTGAGACCGGGAACACAATCGTCGTCGGTGTCCTGAGTCGGGGCCTGGCCGCTGATCAGGGATAGGTAGTTGTCCAGGCTCACGTGGCCGGTACCGTAGTACTCGGTCAGCAGTCCGCCCATCGGGACCAGCGTCTTCTGCAGGTAGGGATCCTGCGTGCTGGTGCCGAAGGTATCGGCGTAATTCTTGTTCTCGAGCACGATGACGAACACATGGCGGATGCGCTGCGCATCGGTGGTGACATCGTCGCTTGGCCGATTGCGCGCTTCACTGGCTGATAGGGCGAAACAGCCGATGAGCAGGCTCAATGCGATCGAGATCCAGCGCGTGCGGCGGTATCTGGTGTCCATGCGGCTCCCTCAATTCATTTCGTTGCCGAGACTGGGCGTCAGGGTCGCATGAGGACGTTGCTCGGGCGTTACAGGGCGGGCAACTGGCCGCGAGCCTCGAGGGGTCGCGAGCTCAGTTGCGGAAAACCCGCCGGTCGTTTCCTATCGTATCCAGATGGTAGCCGGAGGCGTCGTCGTTCTCTGCATAGCCCAGATGAGCGGGAAGACGGAAGATATCCTCGAGGCTCCGCAGCATCGAGTAGTGGTTGTACGGCGTGTCGGACGTGCTGCCGGGCTTAATGAAGGGTGAGACCAGCACCGCGCCGATGCGGTCGCCACCAAAACCATTGAACACCATGTTCTGCTTCAGGGCTGGCGTGTCCATCAGGGTAAAGGTTATCGGCCGGCCTCTGGTCAGATTCGGGCCTTGTCGCTGGTTGCAACAGCTCGCGCCAGGAAAGGTGATGTCGATGACCTTCTGCCCGGTGGCAGTGTTCGTGCTGCTGGTTCGAGCGTAATTGCTCTCGTCGAACGTGACGATCAGCAGCCCGTCCTTTTTGAAAGCCGGCGAGGCCAGGATCTTCGGTACCCAGGTCTTCAGGAACACATCAGCGGAGGTCAGTCCGCCGGGTTTGCCATCGACGCAGGTCCTGCCTTTCTCGCCGGTGCCGCTGCCGTCGTGGCCGTCATTGCAAAGATTGGGTGTGATGAATGCCAGGTTAGGCGTCGTGCGTTCGCGTTGCAGGTCGGTCTCCAGCGCCCGCAGATTGACCACCTGCTTCTGACACGCGGGTGAGTCGATGATCGCGTGGAAGTAGACGAACGGATCATGGCGGGTCGCGTAGGCATCGCCCTGCGGCACGGTCGCGCTCGGCGCTTCGGCGCCGGTCGCGCGGTCCGTGTTCAGGCCGATCGCAGGATGGCCGCAGGTCGCGTTCTCACGCGCCGGGTCGTTCCCCATGTCTTCCATGTACCCCTTCCAGGTGAAGTGGGCATCCGCCAGCTGATTGGCCAGGGTCTTCACATGCGCCGGATAGACGCAGCCGCCGCTGACCACGATCTGCCCCTGCGCCGCCGGGCCGGTCTCGACCATGTCGGCGAAGTTGCCCATGCCGCCTCCATCGCGCGAAATACAGTCGCCGCTGGTATCGTCAGTGGACGCCTGTCCGCTGATCAGCGACAGGTAATTGTCCAGGCTCGCATGCCCGGTACCGTAGTACTGCGTCAGCAGTGCTCCCATGGGTACCAGCGTCTTCTGCAGATACGGATCCTGCGTGCTGGTGCCGAAGGTGTCGGCGTAGTCCTTGTTCTCCAGCATGATGATGAAGACGTGACGGACGCGCGTCGCGGCAGTGGTCACGGCCGGCGCGTGGTTCCCGGATGCCGCGTGAGTTCCCGGCGCCGCGCGCGCATTCAGCTGCGGCAGCGTTAGTGCCAGGCAGCCGATCAACACGCTCAGTGAGATGGAGACCCATGGTCGAGCGATGGGCCGACGGTTCGTAGCGATCGACATGAGGAGTAACCTGCAGCCGTTTCGGATGGCGGTACTTTACGTCGAAGCTGCGAGGGTTGCGCTGATCAATTACGACGACTTGCCGAGCGCCAGCTCGGCCGCCCGGCTCAGATCCTTCAGCAGCGCCGCGCGCATCCGATCGACGCTGTCATCCCGGGCGCGAAGCAGTGCGGACGGGTGATAGGTGACGATCACCTGAGCGCCGCTGTCGTGCGGCCAGAGCTTGCCCCGCGCCGAATCGATCGTCTGGCGTGAACCGAGCAATGCGGATTGGGCGCTTGCTCCGAGCGCCACGATGATGCGCGGCGCGACCGCTTCCAGCTCTCGCTGCAGCCAGTAGCCGCAGGCAGCGATCTCCCGCTGATCGGGTCGCTTGTGCAGACGGCGTTTGCCGCGTGGCTCCCATTTGAAGTGTTTGACCGCGTTGGTCACGTATACCTCGGCACGGGCAATGCCGGCCTCCTGCAACAACTGGTCGAGCAGCCTGCCGGCGGGCCCGATGAATGGCTTGCCGCGCAGGTCCTCTTCATCACCCGGTTGCTCGCCGACCAGCATCAGCGGCGCCATCGCCGGACCCTCACCGGCGACAGCCTGCGTGGCGTGGCGGTAGAGATCGCAGCGCTGGCAGTGAGCGAGATCGTCGTGCTGGTTCGACGGCAGCGCATCCAGCGCGCGCCGCACGGCCTGCGCCTGCGCGATCGACTCGATATCTGCCGTGACGCTGCGGCGCTCGAACCGCTCGCGTCCATCGCGCATCAAGGGTCCGATCTCAGCGGCCTCGGGCAGATGGTTCCAGTACCGCTGCGGCATCTCGCGCTGCATGGCGCGTGGATTGATTCGTGAAACATTGCAGATGCTGCGGTAGTAGGTACGCCAGAGCAACTCCTGCGGATCCGGACCTGCCGGTCCTTGGGTTGCGGGCGACTCGAGATAGCGCAGTTCGTGCTGATCCCACATGGCGGTGCCGTCCGGTGTTGCAATCGTCCAGTGCATGTTGGCAAAGCGCCGCACGAAGAAGGGCGCGCCCAGGCGCAGGATCTCGTGCGCCGGCTCGAACCAGGCGAAGTATCGATGCGAGCCGTCTTCGGCCGGCACTTCGCGGAAGCGGACGAACGCATGCATCTTGTGAATGTCGCGCCGGACCGCGCGTTCCATCAGACGCGCGCGACGCACATCAGGGTCGACCACATCGTCGATCAGCGAGCGCCGTTCGATGAGTGTGCGCAGCGCGAGGCGCGTCATCAGATCCCAGCGGCCCGGGTCGCGGTAGTGCGCGATGCTGCGCAGCAGGCGCATGACCTCGCGCGGCAGTGTCAGCGCGGTGCCGGGAGCAGCCTGCGCTTGCAGCCAGGACCGTGAACCCTGGCGCCACGAATCGAACGACTGATAGCTGGCCTGATCGAACATGGCCGCTCAGAACAGAGGCTGCTGCGCGCCGGACTGCACCAGGTCGATGCGCAGCCGCTCGCTCAGGCGGGTGTCGCCGGACGGATGGTAGTCGGCAGCCACGACGAAGTGCTGCGCGCGCTTGAGGCTGGCGCCCATCGACTGCAGATCGGCAAATCGCAACCGCCGATGCCGGCGCGAAGCCAGGATATGTTTGACCGTCCGTACACCCAGTCCCGGGACCCGTAGCAGGTCGTGGCGGCTGGCGCGATTGACGTCGACGGGGAATCCCGCGCGATTCGCCAGCGCCCAGGCGGTCTTCGGGTCCAGTTCCAGCTGCAGGGAGCCGTCGGGCATCGCCGACTGCAGTTCCGGCGTCGAGTAGCCGTAGAAACGCAGCAGCCAGTCGGCCTGATAGAGACGATGTTCCCGCATCAGCGGCGGCGCACGGCTGGGCAGTCGGACCGATGCATGTTGAATCGGGCTGAAGGCGCTGTAGTAGACGCGGCGCAATCCGTAGGAGCGATACAGCGCATCGGCCGTGTCCAGGATCGCGGCATCGGTGCTGGTGTCGGCGCCGACGATGAGCTGCGTACTCTGACCCGACGGCGCAAAGCTGCGGTCCCGGCCTCGCGCCTGCCTGCGTTGGGTTTTGACCTGCTGTTTGGCCTGCCCTTTGGCGTCCTCTTTGGCTTCATCGAGGCGCGCACGGATGTGGCCCATCGCGCGCTTGATGGAGACATCGCTCTTTTCCGGCGCCAGTGCGACCAGCGCTTCGCGCGTCGGCAGCTCGATGTTCACACTGATGCGGTCGGCGTAGCGCCCGGCGGCCTCGACCAGCAGCGGATCAGCCTCCGGAATGGTTTTCAGATGGATGTAGCCGCGGAAGTCGTGCTGCTCGCGCAACGTGCGCGCGACCAGCACGAGCTGCTCCATCGTGTAGTCAGCCGTCCGGATGATGCCGGAGCTGAGAAACAGCCCCTCGATGTAGTTGCGTCGGTAGAACGACAGCGTCAGATCGACCACTTCGCGCGCCGAGAAGCGCGCGCGAGGTACATCGCTCGAGCGCCGGTTGACGCAATAGAGACAGTCGTAAAGACAGAAATTGGTCAGCAGGATCTTCAGCAGCGAGACGCAGCGGCCGTCCGGCGTGTAGCTGTGACAGATGCCCATGCCGGTGGTCGAACCCATACCGCGACCGCCAACCGAGTGCCGCTTCGGCGCACCGCTGCTGGCGCACGAGGCATCGTATTTCGCGGCGTCCGCGAGAATGGCGAGCTTGGCCTGCACATCCATACTGTTCATTTATACAGCATGGAAAGGGCTGCGTCTGTCAGACTCCAGCTGGCAGATACTGCTGTCTGATATCCAATACGGGGGGGGTATGACGCAGTCAGCGGCAACAAGCAATGAACAGGCTCCGTTCCAGGGAAAAGCGGCGCTCATCTACGGCGGCGCGAAAGGTATCGGCAGGGCGGTGGCGCTCGAATTCGCGCGGCGCGGTGCGCGAGTCGCGGTCGCCGACATCGATGTGGCGGGCGCCAGCGAAACGGCTGCTGCGATCGCCGCGACCGGACGCCAGTCGGTGGCACTGCGCTGCGACGTCACCAACGATCTGTCGGTACGCGAGGCTGCGGTCGGGGCCGAACTGGCATTGGGCGAAATCGACATCGTGATGAATAACGTCGGCGCGATCCTCAATGGACACCTGGAGGATATTCCGCTGGCAGAGTGGGAGCGGATCATCAGCCTCAATCTGCTGTCGGTGGTGCGCAGCAATGGCATCTGGGTAGCGAAGATGCTCGCGAGGGGCCGCGGGCATATCGTCAACACCGGTTCGTTCGCCGGCATGTACCCGTTCGCTGCCAGTCGCATGCCGTACGTTGCCGCCAAGGCGGGTGTCATCGCGCTGTCGGAATCCATGGCGCTGTATCTGCATCCACACGGTATCCGCGTCAGCTGCCTGTGTCCTGGACCTGTCATGACGCAGGTCATGGAGAGCATGAAAACCTGGTCGACGAATGTCGTGATGCGTGGCCCGGGCTCGAACCTCACCGTCAGAACGGTCGATCAGGTCGCCACACGACTGGCGGACGGCATGCGCGACGGACAGGTGATCATTCCAACGGACGATGCCGTGTGGGAGACACTGCGCCAGCACGCGGCCGATCCCGATGCCTTCATTCGATCCAAAATCGACGAGTTCGCGCGGGGCGACCATGGGCGGCCAACCATCGCGAGGGGAGATTGAGATGTCCCGGATAGGAATCGAACTGCTGAGCGTATTTGGTATGCCACCGGTCGAGTATGTGGAGCTCGCCGCCGCGCTCGGCTGCGGTCATGTATCGACCGGGCTCACCAACATGCCGTGGAACCCCGAGAACTATCAGCCGTGGTCGCTGCGTGAGGACGTCGATCTGCGTCAGCGGTTCAAAGCGGCGATGCGCGAGCATCAGGTTGTCATCGGGCTGGGCGAGGGTTTTCTGGTGCGCCCGGGTCAGGACATGCGCGACAAACTGGCGGACCTCGACCTGATGGCGGAGCTTGGGGCGTTGCGCGTCAGCGGCATCAGCATGGATCCCGACATCGCGCGCACGCGTGACCAGTTCGCGCTGCTCGCGCAGTACGCGCACGAGCGAGGCATGCGGGCCTCGATCGAATTCGCGCCGCCGCACCCGGTAGGTGACCTGGCGGCGGCGCTCGCGGTGGTCCGCCACGTCGACCAGCCGTATTTTCAGGTGCTGGTCGACGCGATGCACTTTCATCGATCGGGCGGCAAGGCGGAGGACCTGCTCGCGTTGGATCCGGGGCTGATCGGCTATGTACAGCTGTGTGACGTGCCGTTGCGACCGCCGCACGCGGACTATATGCAGGAGGCGATGTTCGAGCGCAAAGTGCCCGGGCGCGGCGAACTGCCGCTGGCGCAGTTCGTGGCGGCGCTGCCGGACGACGTGCTCATCGGCCTCGAAGTGCCGATGCTGGCCGAGGCCGAAGCCGGCATCAAACCTTACGAGCGTTTGAAACCGGCCGTTGACGCAGCACGCTCATTGCTGCGGCGCCAGGCATAGCTTCGCGGGCTGAAATTCGCGGCCCTAGAAGCGGTCACGGCTCCCGGCGAGGAATATCTTCAGCTTGTCGAAGGATTCCTGCCACGATTTGCCATGCGAGTCGCGGCTCGCCGCGGAACTCAGGCCCTCGTGACGCAGCGACAGTTCGGTGCCGTCGCCGTCGGCTTCAAGATTCACCGTGATCAGCGTGGTACGTGCGTCACTCCCTTCCACCCACCACGAAAATCCCAGCTTGTGAGGTTGTTCGAACGTGCGGTATTCGCCGTCGAGCTTCGTGACCGGACCGCTCGCCGGATGCATGACGACCTTGAAGTGTCCGCCCGGGCGCCGTTCGAGTAACGGCACATCGCAGCGCATGCCGGCCGAACCCAGCCACTGCTCCCACTGAGCCTGCTCGGTCCATGCATCGAAGACGGATTCCGGCGAAGCGTCCAGCTTGCACGTCGCACGAAAGACGGTGTCATTGTCCTGCAGCATCTGACGCCCCCAATTCGATTGAAGCTGGCCCGAGAATACTAGAATCGGCTGGGTGTGTCAGATGTGGGCGTCGAGCTGCGGTTCGGCGTGGCGTTTGCGCAGGGTGTCGAAAGCGGTGCCCGGTCCCGCGGCCAACCGTTGTTCGATCAACGTGCAGACCTCATCGGGTGTGTGCTGGACCGTATCGATTTCCAGATCATAGCAATCGTTTGCGTAGACGGATTCGTAGAACCAGGGACGCAGCCGGTTCAACCGTTCGACGGCGATGCGGACGCCTTCGTTACCGAACAGTTCCTGCGCGGGGTTGCGCTTGTCCATCGTGCGGCTGGCAACGCGCTGCATCAGAACCTCGAACGGCGGTTTCAGCGATACGAACAGAACCGGCAGATCTTTCAGACGCCAGACACAATCCTGCAGCACCGGTGGGTCCTGCATCATCAGGTGATCGAGAATGATGTTGCAGCCGGCACGCGAGGCGGCTGCGATCCAGTCGTGCAGTGTGCGAAAGGCGCGGACTCCATAGGGTCCCAGTCGCCAGCGCAGCATCCCATCGGGCTTCGAGGCATCGACCGGTTCGGCATAGATGCCCTCGCGACTGCGCGGCCCATGGTGGCCGTACTTCAACGGCATCGTGGCCGACAGAAAATGGTCGATGCCATACAGCAGCCAGAATTCTTCCGACCGCTTGGCGAGCAGTTCGCAGGTAGTCGATTTGCCGGAACCGGAAGTGCCGCTGACAACGATGATCTGTCCCGGCTTCATCTCTGCGCACTCAACACGAGATCTCCACGGGCGATGCGGCGGAACCGGACGGCCGAGCAGAATTCCTGGTTGTCGCCCCAGTGTTCGGTGCCGTCCCAATCCCATCGCACCAGCGACCAGACCACGGTGTGATCGGTATACCCGGTCCAGATCAGGCCTTCCTCGATGAAGCCGTCGGCCTTGATATGCCGCCCCAGCTTGTCAATGGCTTCGAAGACGACATGGCTCGGACCGTACCGGCCGAATCCCACCACGCGTCGGGTGCCGGATACCAGTGACGACATCTCGCCGTCCTTCCACATGAAGCCGCCAATGACGCGTTGCTCCCTGCCTTCTCCCATCGCGATGGCATGAAAGGCGCTTTGCCCGGCAATACCCCAGAAGTAGCCACCGCTCGCAAGCGATGCGTATTCGCGCGCGCCATACGATGTGTCGCGCATCGAGAAACAATCGATCGGATACGCGACGCCGTCGCGCTGGATCATGCCGCGCATCCGACCCGGCTGCTCGATGTGGAACCTGGCGGTGGCCTGCTGCCCGGCATCGCCGGTTTTCAGCTCATGCATCGGACCGATGGCTTCCCAGGTGAGATCCATCTCGAAGCCTTCGTAGTCATAGCGGATGGCGTAGCGCTTCAGCGGCTCGAGCACCTTGCATTGAAGGGAGTTGAGCGCCTTCATGTCGAACTTCTTCTGGCCCGGCGGCAGCGCCTGCAGATGTGCCCAGTTGTAATAGAGACAGTTCCAGCTGAAGTTCTGCCCGGGTTCCCACATGGCGGGCCCACCGTTCAGCATTCCCATGTTGGGACGGAAGTAATACTGGATCATGCCGTGGATCTTCCGTTCCGGTATCGAAAACGAAAACCAGACGCTCTCGTTCCAGTACGGACTATCGTCGCGCTGATCGCAGAACCGGTCAGCCTGGGGTAGTTCGCTCATTGATGCTTTCCTGCGTTCTCAAGGCCAGGTGATGTCGAGCCGTAGCCGCGTCAGCGAAAGCGTGGCGATGCGCCAGACGCCGTCATCCTGCCGGTAGGTATCGTGATAGTGACCGCGCCCGTTGATCGACTTCCAGCCTTCGCGCGGATGACGGTCCTTCCACTCGATCTGGTCCTGCATGGCCCAGATCGCCTTCGCGGAGGTATGCCACACCTGACCATTCGGGGAGAGGACCTGCATGTCGGGAGTGAAGATTCCGGGCAGTGACTCCCACTGCTTGGTGTCCATGTACCGGAAGTAGCGGGCCTTGAGATGCCGGATGGCTTCGATGGCTTCCAACCGGTCGGCAATTGTCTGTTCCATCGTAGGAACAGCATGCATGAAGTGAACGGCTGGGCGAAGCGCTGCCGGACGGGCCTCTT
>DATBAM010000120.1:0-14440 GCA_036271535.1 Steroidobacteraceae bacterium
TCGGCTGGATCGGATCGACCTCGTCGATGACGCTCGCAAAGCTGGTATTGCCGAGATCCGCCAGCGACGAAACCGACAGCTCGTGCCGCAACAGGCTCTTCGGCGTGAACACGATCAACGGACGGCGGTGCGACTGCAGCATCTGCCGCCGCAGAAGGTGAAACATCTGCGCTGGCGTCGAAGGCACGATGACCTGCATGTTGTTCTCGGCGCACAGCTGCAGGAAGCGCTCGAGCCGCGCCGAGGAATGTTCCGGTCCCTGTCCTTCATAGCCGTGCGGCAGGAACATCGCCAGGCCGCACATGCGACCCCACTTGGCCTCGCCCGACGAGATGAACTGGTCGATGACGACCTGGGCACCGTTGACGAAATCGCCGAACTGGCCTTCCCAGACCGTCAGGCAATCGGGGTTAGTGGTCGCGAATCCGTATTCGAAACCCAGCACCGCTTCCTCGGACAGCACGGAGTCGATCACCGTGAACCGCGGCTGACCATCCCTGACCCGTTGCAGCGGAATGAAGCGTCGCCCCGTGGTCTGATCGTGCAGAACGGCGTGGCGGTGAAAGAAAGTGCCGCGGCCGCTGTCCTGCCCGGAGATGCGTACCGCGATGCCATCATCCAGCAAGCTCGCATAAGCCAGCGTCTCGGCAGCGCCCCAGTCGAGCGCCGCTTCGCCGTCAAACATGCGGCCGCGGTTGGTCATGATCTGCGCGACTCGCGGCTGCAGCGACAGATCCTTGGGCTGTTGCATCAGCCGCTTGCCGAGCGCCGTAAGCTTCTGCGCATCAACGCCGGAGCGGATGCGCTCGGACAGATCCATCTCGGCGTAGCGCGACCAGTCGACCGTATATTTGTTACCCACCATGCCGAGCGCGGGATGCTGCAGCAGGTGACCGGCGTCGAGCGCCGAGCGGTACTGCGTCACCATCGCATCGGCATCGGCCGCCGACAGCACACCGTCGGCCGCCAGCCGGTCTGCGTACAACTTGCGCACCGATGGATGCGAACGGATCACCTTGTACATCACGGGCTGCGTCGCCGCCGGCTCGTCGGCCTCGTTGTGACCCAGCCGGCGGTAACAGACCAGGTCGATCACGACGTCCTTATGGAATCGTTGCCGGTACTGCAGCGCGAGCCGTGTGACGAAGATGACGGCCTCCGGATCGTCGCCGTTGACGTGCAGGATCGGCGCCTCGATGATTTTGGCGACGTCGCTGCAATAGGTAGTCGAGCGCATATCGCGCGGGTCGGAGGTCGTGAAGCCGATCTGATTGTTGACGATGATGTGTATCGTCCCGCCGGTGCGATAGCCCCGCGCCTGCGACAGCTGCAGCGTCTCCATTACGACGCCCTGCCCGGCGAATGCGGCATCGCCGTGCATCAGTACCGGCACCACCTTGTCGCCCTGCGCATCGTGCCGACGCTCCTGGCGCGCGCGCACCGATCCCTCCACCACCGGATTGACGATCTCCAGGTGCGAAGGATTGAACGCCAGCGCGACATGCACATTGCCGTCGGGGGTGCGCACGTCAGCCGAAAAGCCCTTGTGATATTTGACGTCACCCGAGCCCTGCATGTGGTTGACGTCGTATTTGCCCTCGAACTCCGAGAACAGGTCCGACGGTGCCTTGCCCAGCACATTGATCAGCACATTGAGGCGACCACGATGCGCCATGCCGAGCACCATCTCTTCGATGCCCGCCTTGCCGCCCTGCTGGATCAGATCGTTCAGCGATGCGATCAGCACATCGCCGCCTTCGAGCGAAAAGCGCTTCTGCCCCACATAGCGGGTATGCAGATAACGTTCGAGACCTTCGGAGGCCGTCAGCTGACCGAGGAGATTTTTCTTCTCATCGGGATTGAATCCCTGCTGCATGCGCCCGAGCTGGAATTCGTCCCGCAGCCACAACCGCTCATCGGTATTGGATACGTGAGCGAACTCGGCCCCTATGGTGCCGCAATAGACCTTCTCGAGCCGCTGCACGATCTCGCGCAACGTGGCCCGCCGCGGCATCCATTCGCTGTTGCTGCCGGTGGCAAACTCGCTGTCCAGATCGGCCTCGCTCAGGCCGACGTGATCGAGGTCGAGCACGCGCGGGCGCGGACGCTGCAGCAGATCGAGCGGATCGATGTGCGCGATCAGGTGGCCACGATTGCTGTAGACCTGCATCAGCCGCGAGACCGCCGCCTGTTTTTCGTTGGCGATCAGACCGGCGACGTCGGTGGCGTTAGCGGCGGCGGCGGCGGCACCGGCGCGTGCCGGCAGCCGGGTACGGGCGGCGACCGCGGCGATGATCGGCCCATGCGGCCGCTCGGGACGGGCGGCGGCGCCCAGACCATCGAAATAGACCCGCCAGGCGGGATCGATCGCTTCCGGATTGCCAAGGTACTGCTCGTACAACGCCTCGACGTAGGGGGCGTTGGCACCCGAGAGCGGCGTGCCGGCGAGCAGCTCAGCAAGTGAATTTGGCATGAAAAAAACCTGTCAGCTCAAGGAACTAGCTGCCAATGAAGGGGGTTTTACATTCTATCGGATTGGAGCCCTCAATGAAACGGACCGCTGTCACGCGGCAGTCGTATCGCGCCGGCGCAGCTCAGGAACGGGCGGTTTCCGGCAACGCCAGCTTCAGCGATTTCGCTGCGGCATCGATGCGCTGCTGTACCCCGCGGGCTGCCTCGACGGCTGCGGTCAGATCACCGGCGTTGAAGACCTCCTGGGCGTGCGACCACTGCTCATCGACGCCATTCAGGCTCGCCCTGGCACCATTTACATCGACCTTCGCCGCCTCTTTTTTATCCGTGCCGAGTGCGTCGATCCGCTCCTGAACGGTGCTGAGCCGACCCGGGATCGAGCCGGCCAGAACATCCCATTCGCCAGCCAGCACCTTGTCCGCAGCGGCCTGTCGCGCCGATGCAGCAGCGCGCATCGCCTGTATGTCATTCAGCAGCGTCGGCGCGTCGTTCAGCACCTGCTTGAAATCACCATGATCGTAGGATGCTTGCAGACTGGCGGTGCGGCCCTGCATCGTCGCGAACCGATCGGGGACGAAGCGATTTGCCTGCGGCGCGCTGCTGGCGAGCGCCGACTGCGCTTCCTCTACGGCATGGCGTGCGGGCTCCTGCGGACTGCCACAAGCGGTCAGTACGCTGATAGCCATCAGTACCGCGCTCACGGCGCGAAGTGATCGCATCCTGGTTCTTCGCCTCTACTGCTGCCTTCGCGGTGGCAAGCGTACTCTCGCATGTTCGACCGTGCCAGCATGCGGTCGAGGGGGTGAAATGCAAGCGGATACAACGGATGCGCTGATTGCGATCGATCAGGGTACGAGCTCCAGTCGTGCCATCGCCTTCTCGCTCGAGGGTTCGATACTGGCGCTCGAGCAGCAACCTTTCGAGCAACTCTATCCCGCATCCGGCTGGGTAGAACACGATCCGGAAGTACTGTGGGCCACCGTCCTTTCCACCACGCGCAAGGTGATCGAACGATTGCGCGCGAAAGGCATTCGCGCAATCGCGATCGGCGTTACCAATCAGCGCGAGACGACGGTGGTCTGGGACCGACGCACCGGACGCCCGCTGCATCATGCGATCGTGTGGCAGGACCGGCGCACCGCCGATCTGTGCCGGCGTCTGATCGAGGCCGGGAACGAGCCGCTGCTCGCCGCCCGGACCGGCCTGCGGCTGGACCCGTACTTTTCCGCGAGCAAGCTGGGCTGGATCCTCGAGCACGTCGGCGAGGCGCGCAGTGCGGCAGCCGCTGGGCACCTCGCATTCGGCACCGTCGACAGTTACCTGATCTGGCGGCTGACCCAGGGTCGCCTGCACGTGACCGACGCCACCAATGCGAGTCGCACGGCGCTGTACGACATCCATCGCGGCTGCTGGGATCCGGAACTGTGTGCGCTGTTCGATGTGCCGATGTCGTGTTTACCGGAAGTGCGCGATTGCGCCGGCGACTTCGGCACCGTCGATGAAGCTATCTTAGGGAAGGCGCTGCCGATCCGGGGCGTGGCGGGTGATCAGCAGGCGGCGCTGATCGGCCAGGCCTGCATCGCCGAAGGTGACGTCAAGAGCACTTATGGCACCGGCGCGTTTCTGGTGCTAAACACCGGTGAACGCGTTCTGCAATCGAGCAGCCGCCTGCTCAGCACCGTCGCCTGGCAGCTCGGCGGCAAGGCAACCTATGCCCTCGAGGGATCGATCCTGTCGGCCGGATCGACGATCCAATGGTTGCGCGACGGCCTCGGGTTCTTCAGCCGTGCCAGCGAGGTCGAGAGTCTGGCGGGCACCGTCGCGGACACCGACGGCGTCTATGTGGTCCCGGCTTTTACCGGTCTGGGCGCGCCCTACTGGGACCCTGACGCCCGCGCCGCGATCGTGGGCCTGAGCCGGGCGTCGGGACGAGCGCAGATCGCCCGCGCAGGCCTCGACAGCGTGGTCTACCAGACCCGCGATCTGCTCGATGCCATGGCCGCCGACGGCATCCGACCGGCCTCACTGAAGGTTGACGGCGGGATGGCGCAGAACGGACTGCTGCTGCGCAGGCTGGCTGACATTCTCGATATGCCGGTGCGCCGTCCGGTGATCGCGGAGTCGACGGCCTTTGGCGCGGCGTGCCTCGCGGCGCTCGGCATCGGCATGTTCCGGTCGCTCGAGGATTGCGCGCGACTGTGGCAAGCGGAACTCGTCTGCGAGCCGGGGCTCGATGCGGCAACTCGCGATCGACAGATCGCCGGCTGGCGCCGCGCAGTGCGCCGCGTGCGCGCCGACAACGCCGACAGCTACGCCTCGTAGTCGGCCGGAACGGTGGCGTCGGTGGTTTCGCGGCCGCCGATCGCAGTGAACACCAGCGTCAGCACGCAGGCGACTGCCAGGTTCAGCACCACCGTGTACAGCGCCGTGTAGCCAGGCAACGTGTAAGGTCCGATCACCAGCGGATAGGTATTGGCCAGGTTGACTTTGTATGCCATCCACGTGCCCGTAAAAGTACCCACGGCCCAGCCGATCAGCAGTGCCCAGCTGTTGAACCAGCGCGTGTATACGCCCAACAGCAGCGCCGGTAACGTCTGAATGATCCAGATGCCACCGAGCAGCTGCAGCTGCACGGCGAACTTGGTGGGCACGAAGACGATGAAGACCAGTGCGCCCACCTTGACGATCAGCGACACCCACTTCGCCATCTGCGATTCCTGGCGGTCGGTGGGGTTCTGGTTGATGAACTCGCGATGGATGTTGCGGGTATAGAGATTGGCAGCGGCGATCGACATGATCGCAGCCGGCACCAGCGCGCCGATACCGATGGCCGCGAAGGCGACGCCGACGAACCACGCCGGGAAACTATGAAGGAACAGCGCAGGCACGGCGAAGTTGTTCTTGAACGTCGCGAATCCGGTAGCAAACTCGGGCATCTTGCCGACACCCGCCGCGATCGCGAAGAAACCCAGCAGCGCCAGAAAACCCAGCATCAACGAGTAACTGGGCAGCAGCGCGGCGTTACGCCGGATGGCCTTACCGCTGCTGGAACTGAGGATACCGGTCAGCGAGTGGGGATACAGGAACAGTGCCAGCGCCGAACCCAGGGCAAGCGTGGCATAGGCTCCGTACGAGCCGGTGGTGCCGGCACCTGGTACCGCCAGCAGCAACTTGTCGATCGGGACGGCCGCGAAGATCTTGCCGAAGCCGCCGAGCTGCATCGGCACGACGATGATCGCGGCGAGTGCGGTGATGTAGATCAGGATGTCCTTCACGATCGCGATCGAGGCTGGCGCGCGCAGGCCGCTCGAATACGTGAAGGCAGCCAGAATGACGAATGCAATGAACAACGGCAGATCGGCTATCCAGCCGGTACCGTTGACGCCCAACGCACCGATGACCACCTGGATCCCGACCAGCTGCAACGCGATGTACGGCATCGTGGCCACGATGCCGGTAACGGTGATGGCCAGCGCCAGCCAGCGGTTGCCGAAGCGCCCGCGGACGAAATCGCCCGAGGTGATATAGCCGTGTTTGTTACACACCTGCCACAACCGCGGGAAGAAGATGAAGAGCAGCGGATAGACGAGAATCGTGTATGGAACAGCATAGAACGCGATCGCGCCGGCTCCGTACGCGAGCGCGGGAATCGCCACGAAGGTATAGGCCGTGTACGCATCGCCACCGACCAGGAACCAGGTGATGAGCGTGCCGAACCGGCGACCACCCAATCCCCACTCATGCAGCTGATCCAGGTCGCCGCGGCGCCAACGCGCGGCTGCGAAACCGAGCCACGTGATGAAGCCAAACAGGACCACGAACACGATCAGCGCAGTCCAGTTCACTCCCTGCACGACATCTCCCCTAAATGGACGGCGCTCTCGGCGACACCGCCCTGTCGGTTCACGTTCTGGTTTTGAAGTAGACGATCGCGGTAATCACGGCGGCGACGAGCACGCAGGCCAACTGATACCAATAGAAGAACGGTAGCCCGCCAAGGGTCGGTTCCAGTTTGTTGAAGAACGGCGGCCACAGCACGAGCACGAACTCGATCAGAAACAGCCACAGCCAGCCACTACGCCGACCGCGCTTACCGTCCACACTGTTCACCGTGCGTTAACCCCATACCCTCGCGCCAGCCACCAATTTATACCGGCGCCGTCAGGGACGCCAGCCGGCTGGGCACAGACCTATTCGGCGCGCACCATCAACTGGCTGGTCACACTGCGCGTACCGGCAAATTGGCCGGCCACATGCTCGATCCTGTCCTTCTCGGCCGCCGATACCGCACCACGCAGAACCACCGCATCGGTATTGGTTCGCACGTCGACGCGCTTTGCCTCGGGTGACAGCGATGCGTCCGCCAGCAACGCAGAGCGTATCTGCTGCGTCACCTGCTTATCGTCGCTGTCTTTCGACGCCTGGGTCGGCGTATTGGCGCCTTCCGGCTGGCGGGCGGTCGGGTTCGTCGCCGTATCCGGTCCGGCCAGGGCCACCGATGGCAGCGTGCCGGGCAGCAGTACCGCCGCTGCGATCAGCCCCGGGACGGTCAGATTCGTACGCATGGCAGTCTCCTGGCCTGAGGCCCATTGCCCCGCTCGATTGCCTGTCGAGCCTGCGCCAGCGGCATTTCGCCCGCTGTCAGCAGTCACCACGGGTGAATGTCAGCGCAGTCGGTACGTGGTACGAACTTTTTGTGCTGCGAACCGATAGGTATTTGCCGCACTGCGGTGCCGCATTGATAAAAATGGTAATTGCGTACAGGAATCTTTTGATGGCGGGGCCTATCGTCAGCGACGTTCGAGATCTGCTCGTTGTCCACATGGATGGACCAAATTCTCAATGGCTGCCTGAAGGATGATTAGAAGTGGATGACGCATCGGCGACACTCCGACCCCTGCGGGCGCGCGCCGACAAGCTGATGCTTGGTGTCACCTGGGTGCTGGTCGCGCTGTCGATGGCGCTGGCGCCCTGGCACGAGACCTGGACGTGGGCGCTGCTGATCGCGCTGCCGCTGGGCTGTGTCATCAGCGCGATCGTCATATTGGCGCCGGGTACGCTGCTGAGCAGCTGCAGCATGGCGGCTGGCTTCATGATTTTCAGCGCGCTGAACATCCATCAGTCCGGCGGGATGATCGAACTGCATTTCGGCATATTCGTGATGCTTGCCTTCCTGCTCTGCTACCGCGACTGGCGCCCGATCGTCGTCGGAGCAACCGTAGCGGCGGTGCATCATCTGAGTTTCAACTATTTTCAGGAGCTCGGCTGGGGCGTGCTCTGCTTTACGCACACCGGCCTCGATATCGTGCTGATCCACGCCGGCTATGTCGTGGCCGAGACTGCCGTGCTGTCCTATCTGGCGGTCGAACTCGAGCGCCAGGCGACTCAGTCCGTCGAACTCGAGCACGCAGTGACGCACGTCGTGGATCGCAACGGCACGATCAATCTGTCCTATCGGGGCAATGCTCGAAGCGGCATGGGCAAGGCGCTGCAGCAACTGATCGTCAAACTCCACGACACCATCGGCATCGTCGCGCGCGGCGCCCATACCACGCAAAAATCGTTCCACGCGCTTGCCAGCGGCAACCAGGAACTCGCTACCAGAATTGATGCGGCGGAGCACTCGCTGGCCGAGACGACCCGCGCGGTCAACATGCTGACGGATACGATCAAGCGCAACGCGGGCATCACACACGAGGCACGCAGCATCGTCGCGTCGGCTTCGGACGTTGCGGCCCGTGGTGGTGACGCGGTATCCCAGGTCGTGACCAAGATGAACGAGATCAACGCCTTTGCGAAGAAGATCTCCAGCATCATCAGTGTGATCGACGACATCGCCTTCCAGACCAACCTGCTGGCGCTGAACGCGGCGGTGGAAGCGGCGCGCGCCGGCGATCAGGGCCGCGGTTTTGCGGTCGTCGCCGCCGAAGTGCGCCAGCTCGCGCAACGAAGCACCGAGGCGGCGCGCGAGATCAAGACCCTGATCCAGTCATCGGTTCACAGCGTGGAAGCTGGTGAGAAGCTGGTGGGCGACTCACGCACCACGATGGACAAGGTGGTCACCTCGGTCCGACAGCTGGCGACGATCCTGGGCGAATTCACCTCGGCATTCGAGGCTCAGAGCGCGGGAGTCGACCAGGTGAATGTCGCCGTGACCACGATGACACAGATCACCAAGCAGAATGCCGCGCTGGTAGAAGACGCGGCACTGACCGCGACTGAACTGCGCGATCAGGCTTCCACCTTGACGGATGCCGTCGCAGCGTTCGGACTGGATGAGCGTCCGGCGGCTGGTGCGGTCCTGCCGTCCCAGCATCCCATGGCGACTCGAACGTCGGGTCGCGCGCCCGCACGAGCTGCCTGACCCGCACGAGCTGCCTGCCGGGCGAGCTGCCTCACGGATAGCTTCGCATCCCGTCTGCTGCCCGCATAGAATCGGGCGATGCTTCCTACTCTCGCGATCTCCGTTTGAGCGTTGCAGCCGACCCGCCGCCCGTCGCCGCGGCCATCGAGTCGCCCTGCGACGACCAGCTCCATCGCAGCATCGGATCGCGTCAGCTGAGTATGATCGCCATCGGCGGCGCCATCGGCACCGGCCTGTTCTTCGCCAGTGGTAGCGCGATCGCGCATGCGGGTCCCGGCGGCGCGGTCCTGGCATACGCCATCATGGGCATGGCGGTCTTTTGCATGATGCAGTCGCTGGGTGAGATGGCGACGCAGCTGCCGGTCCGCGGATCGTTCGAAACCTATGCGGAACGATTCGTCGATTCATCCTTCGCCTTCGCAGTGGGATGGAACTACTGGTTCAGCTGGGCGATCACGCTGGCCGCCGAACTGGTCGCCGGCGCCCTCATCGTCAAATTCTGGTTTCCGAACTCCGATTCCGGCATGTGGGCAGCGTTGTTCCTTGCGTTCCTGCTCGCGCTGAATCTGCTGTCGGTACGCGCGTATGCCGAAGCGGAATACTGGTTCTCCAGTATCAAGGTCGGCACCGTCGTGATCTTTCTCGTGGTCGGCGTATTGATGATCGCCGGTATCGTCGGCGGCCCGATCGCAGGCTTCGGCAACTGGTCGCTGCACGACGTCGCGAGCGGCGGACAGGCGCCGATCGTCGGCGGATGGCCGTCGGTGCTGTCGGTGTTCATGGTCGCGGGCTTCGCATTCCAGGGTACCGAGGGCGTCGGGCTCGCAGCGGCGGAGACATCCGATCCGGGCCGGAACGTACCGCGGGCGATCCGCTCGGTGTTCTGGCGCATCCTGCTCTTCTACATAGGATCGATCTTCGTGGTCGGAACCCTGATTCCGTTCAATGACCCGAGCCTGTTGCGCGGTGACGAAGGCCACGTCGCCATGTCGCCGTACACGCTGGTGTTCGTTCATCTGCCGAGGGCCGGCTATTACGCCGCCAGCCTGATGAATGCCGTCATCCTGACCGCGGTGCTCTCGTGTGGTAACTCCTCGATGTACGTTGCCTCGCGCATGTTGCATGCGATGGCACACAGCGCCAAGGCACCGAAGGCCTGTGCCCGGTTGACTCGCCGCGGCGTACCGGCATTTGCCATCGCGGTGACGGCGATGGTGAGCGCGCTGACATTCTTTGCGAGCCGGATCGGCGATCAGAAGATCTACTATCTCTTCTACAACGCCTCGAGCCTCAGTGGATTTCTGATCTGGTTCGGCATCGCGGTCTGTCACATTCGCTTTCGCAAAGCCTGGAAAGCCCAGGGACACCCGTTGAGCGAACTGAAATTCAGAGCCCGTCTCTATCCGCTGGGAACCTGGCTCGCGCTGATCATGTTCCTGATCGTGATCCTGTTCGCCAACATGGCGGTCTTCCAGGCGACGCCATTCTCATGGTTCGATTTCATCACCAGCTACGTCATGATTCCGGTGTATCTGATGCTGTATTTCGGCCACAAGATCCGCTATCGCACGAAACCGGTCTCCTTGACCGCCTGTAACTTCGACGGCGCCGACGGCGCGAAGTGACCGCCTAGAGCGGTACTTCGACCTCGCCGTAACCGTCGACCAGCAGCGTGCCTTCCTGGTTGACCATCTGCAGCTTCACCGTTACCAGCGGCACACCCCAGCTCGACTCCTGCTGCTTGCCGGTCACCTCACCCTCGATGTAGGTGACATCGTGCTCGAACGCCGGTCCGCGGAACGACAGCTTGGTGTGACGCACGAAGCCATCGTGGCCTGCCCAGTACGACAGGTAGTCGGTTGCCCAGCCTCCCATCGTCGCACCGTAGCCATAGGCACGGGGCACGCCGATCTCCTCGCCCTTGGCAGCGTCGATGTGACCGCGCGAGGGACCCACGTACAGACCGTCGCGCAGCCGTGGATCGATCTTGGCGCCTTCCTCGTCGAAACCGAATCCTTCGACCCAGCCCGGATCCTGATTGATCCACGGATCCTTGACGCCGGGAACGCCGACCCAGTGGGACGTTCCCCAGATGTTGAAGACGAAGCCGCGGTACTCGGTCGTGAACGACGCGATCGAATGCGGACCGATGACACGCCGCGTCAACTTGTCGCCCTCGCGAATGGCATGAAAACGAGGCGAGACGCCCTCGCGTCCCGACAGGATCCAGGCAGTGCGTTCGCGCTCGACCTGCTTCAGCTTCTCGACCGTCCAGCTCGGAGCCTTCACCTGGTCGTTCTTCTGGAACAGCTTGCGCTTGTCGGCTTCGGCCGCAAGATATCGGATCGACGTCGCGCGCTCTTTGGCGACCAGCGTGCCATGCTGCGTGCGATGGATCGTATCGCCACGCTGGAACATCGTAGGCCCGGCAAACTTGGTGTCCGTGACCTTGTAATCGACGAAGCGGCGCTCCTGGATCAGCTTGTCGCCCGGACGCACGCGGTGACCATAGAACCACCACTCCTCACCGCCGAACAGCAGGTGCGAGCCGGCTATCTTGCCCACGCACGCGGGCTGTGCGCCCTGGCCATAGTCGAGTGCCACGCACACCGACTGCGGCGCGACGATGCCGCCGTAGCGCGACTTTCGCGCGAAGTCTTCATCCCAATGAATGGGATTGGGGTAGTCGAGCGCCATGACCCAGCGGCGGATATCGCTCGCCGAACAGGCATCCCAGAGCTGCCCGCCGCCGACCAGTTGTCCTACCCGGTGATCGACGTCACTGACGTCCAGAGTGACGTCGCCACTCTTCGCTGCTGTATTAGCCATGTCGTATGTTACCCCCGCTGTTTTAAATTCATCCTGTCACAACCCTCCGCTTCCGATCAAGCCGTAGAATGTTACGGAGGCCCAGGTTCTCTGCCCACAGGTGTGAAATGCCGAGAGTCTCGATTGCATCGATCGACAAAGCGGCGCGGATCGCGCCACCGGCTGGAGTCGTGGGTGATGTGACCACATCGGCCGTATTCGATCACGATTACAATGCGATCCATCTGTTCGCGCATCGGCTCGGTGCAAATGCAGCCTTACGGTTCGCAGGCACCCCGACGGACTGCCTGATTTATGTCTGGGATGGCGAAATCGACGCCGGCGGTCGGCGGCTCCCTGCCCGTTCGAGCGCCATCGTCGAATATGGCGCATCGCTCGAGGTCACAACCAGCGCGACACCGGCGACAGTGCTCGAATTCCGGATGCGGCAGCGTGGTGTGGATGAGCGCGCTGGCGGCTGCGTGCATCTGCTGCCCGATGAGCGCGTGCCGCGTATTCGCACTGCCCAGGAGAAGCCGGTCGGCATGTCATTGCACGCCGACTCGCAGTGCCCAACCTGCAAAGTGTGGCTGCACGAGAACGACTACTTCGGCCCGGACGAAGAAACGGCAGTGCATTCGCATACAGAAGATGAAGTCATCTTCGTGCGTGCGGGCGCTGTGCGACTCGGCAGACGCCTGTACGGACCGGGCACCGCGCTGCAGATCAAAGCCAATACCCTGTACGGGTTTTCGTCGGGTCCCGAAGGCCTGAGTTTCGTCAACTTCCGCGGCACCTCCCCGACCTATCGATCGGCGGACGGCTCCGTGGTGCTCGACGAGGCGGAACTCTGGCGAACGTATGTCGGCAAACCTTCCTATCTCGAGCCGTGCTAGCGTAGTCACGGGAACAGAGGAAACCCTGCATGCGTTATGTCGTTCTGCTCAGCGTTCTCGCCCTGACCGCTTGTGCGTCCAAAGAACCCAAGCCTGAACCGATCGGCAATGGCCGCTACACGATCTCGGCCGAGTCGCCTTCGCAGGCAAGCAACGCTGCCGCGATCACCCGCCGGTTGGCCATCAAGAAGGCGACCCGCTTCTGCGCGAAGGAGCAACGCGGCCTGGACTGGCTGGGCTTCGACGACGGTTCCACCGACCGCAGCTACACGACCACCCTGACGTTCAGGTGTCGCTGACGCTTGAGCCGTGACCTCGCTTCAGACTCTGGCAGTCGCGAACGGTAGCAGTAAATGACCGAGGCCATCGACTATTGCATCGACCTCGGACTTCCGACGCCGACGACCTCGGCGTTCCAGTCCGATCCGGGTTGGCGCTGAGTCGGGTGCACGACAGAACGTCGGCCGACAATCCGGCAGTATTCAATGCCAGGGACGAGCTACAGACGAGACACCGCCAATGGCTACTTTCGAATACGTATTGTTGAAGTGTGTGAATCCGTGGTGTGAAGCAACGTTCACCAGACCGCTGCTCACGCGCAAAAATAGCCACGCCTGCATCCGATGCGGCAAAATTGGCAAATTGGCGTCGGAACAGGCCTTGATTCCGAGCAGCAGTTCCTCCGCCGCAGCGCGGGCCTTATCCGCCTGAACCTCTCAGAGCCACCTCGAACTCACGAATACCAGGGCCTGGCCAAACATGACTGTGACGCCACCCAGCAGGCAAAACCAATTGAGCAGAACGCTGGGCTGTCGAATGAGGGCAATCACCGCCAACCCTGTCGCCGCGACGGGCGCCAAGAAGCTCACCACGAGCGTTGAGAGCATGAAAATGCCGATACCGGGGATTAACCTGATATCCACCCCCGAGAAGCGAATGAAAAGAAAAAGCACCCAGACAGCGACCCAGATCGCGAGGCAGACAATCGACGCAATTGTTAACTTCGAACTGGCCATGCCGCGTCACACCTGGTCAGGCAAAGCCAGGTGCATCTGAAATTCAGAGAAGACTCGGTCCCGTAGAGGAACAATGTCGAGGTATTCCTGCTCGAAAAACGCCGAAGCAGCA
Source organism: Steroidobacteraceae bacterium (assembly GCA_036271535.1). Lineage (GTDB taxonomy): Bacteria > Pseudomonadota > Gammaproteobacteria > Steroidobacterales > Steroidobacteraceae > FEN-1191. The sequence continues at coordinate 13,669 of DATBAM010000120.1, forward strand.
ACCTCGATGTTCGCGAAATCTATCATCATCACGAGGTCGGCAGACTGCAGACCATACAGCGTGCGCTCGATGACCTGACGCCGAATTACCACGCCGCCCTTCTTGTCCAGGAAGGCGCGCGCCCGCTTTGAATAGGCATCGAAGACGTCCCGGTAGCCTGAACGGAATCTACCCACTACGACGATCGTCGCTCCCGCCATTCAAACTCCAGACGAATGATCGTGATTGTGATTTCTAAGATCACCGCCGCCCAGCGCAATGCCAACTTCCGGGCCCGAGTCCATCGAACCCTTTCGTGGAGATACTACCTCGGACTCCCGCGTAATGATCAGCGCGAGAACGGCGCCCAAAACAGGCAGCGCCCAGACCACGATCAACTGCGCTGTCTTTTGCGGCCTGCCGATCACATCTGACCTCAGAATCGAAACGGAAGCCCACGCGTCGAGTACCAACGCTATCGCCGTCACGCTGGCGATGACGATCAGCATCAGCGGGCAGCCCCTACGACCAGATGCAACGACGCGTAAGGGACAGGATTGAACAGCAGGATACCGATCTTGTAAGCCGCCATGCCGCCGAAAGATAGGACATCAACGCGATCCCGAATAACATTTGACGTCCAGGGCCAGCCCGACGCAAGTCAGGGAGCGCCGGCTACCACTGTACCAATAGCAGGTAGCGATCCTTGGCTTCCAGGCAACGCCGCAACTCGTGACGCTCGTAGCCAGCGGCAGCCGCAATGATTCCCTGCGCCTGACGAAACGCTGCCTCG
>DATBAM010000121.1:0-8610 GCA_036271535.1 Steroidobacteraceae bacterium
GACCCGTACTACGGACGTGACGTCGCGATCAAAGTCTACAACATCGACGCCACCGGCGATGACGAGCGGGCCAAGATCGCCCGCAAGATGTTCCTGTCGGAAGCGCACATGGTCGGGATGCTGCATCATCCGAACATCCTGCCGATCTACGATGCCGGCGAAGAAAACGGTTACTGCTACATCGTGACGGAGCACGTGCACGGTGCCCGTACACTGTCGGCCTACTGCAAGCCGGACAATCGCCTGCGGCTGGACGACGTGGTCGAGCTGATGTTCAAGTGCGCGAAGGCGCTGCACTACGCGCATTCGCGCGGTGTCATCCATCGCGACATCAAGCCCTCGAACATCATGCTGACCAACGACAGCGATGTGCGCATCATCGACTTTGGTATCGCGCTCGTCTCGGGCTCCGACATCTCGCGCATCGAGGGCATCGCGGGGTCTCCGAGCTATATGTCGCCCGAGCAAGTGCAGAGCCACGAGCTCACCAATCGCTCGGATCTGTATTCGCTGGGTGCGGTCATGTATGAGCTGCTGACCGGCACCCGTCCATTTCGCGCCGGCAATCTTGCCAAGCTGCTGCACCAGATCGTCTACGCGACGCCCCCGCCGATTCATACTTTCCGCAACGATGTGCCGGAAGAGATCGAAAACGTCGTGGCGACGGCCATGCAGAAAGACCCGGCGCGGCGCTATGCCACGGGCCTGGATTTCGCGGCCGAGCTGACCCGGGTTCACCAGAAGCTTCGCGAACAGTACTCGCGTACCGACCAGCAGGAACAGTTCGACTTGCTGCGCCGGTTGAAGTTCTTCCACGACTTCTCGCACGGCGAAATCCTGGAACTCATGCGTGCGAGTCAGTGGCAGGATTACGCCATGGGCGAGGAGATCGTCAAGGAAGGCGACATGGACGATCGCTTCTACATCATCGTCTCGGGGAACTGCGCGGTCGAACGCAATCAACAGCGCGTCGGCATCCTTGCCACCGGCGAATGTTTTGGCGAGACCAGCTACGTTCCGGGCGCCAAGCGTGCAGCCACGATCCGCGCCACCGGCCGGGTGACGGCGATCAAAGTCAGCTCCACATTGCTCGAGCAGGTATCCGCGGCCTGTCAGCTGCGTTTCAATCGGGTGTTCCTGCGCACCCTGATCGGCCGACTGCAGAACACCGACACTCGCACCGCCTGATCGCTGACGGCTGACCGTCGAGCCGCAACTCGACGATCAGCCGTGACGAGTGGCCGCGACGATCAATGATGGTCGTCGCCGCGTTGTCCCCCACCGTGCTCCTGCGGGCCGCCGTGTTCCACGTGCGGTTGTTCCTGATGCTGCGGCTGAGATGCCGGCGCATGAAACTGCGGCTGCGGTGCCGGGGCGTGGAACTGCGCCTGGGGCGCCACGTGTTCCTCGTGTTGCTGCGGAGGAGCAGTTGCGTGGTACTGCGTCTGCGGCGCCATATGTTCCTGGCGCTGCGGCGGCGGAGCAGGCGCGTGGAACTGCGCCTGGGGCGCTACGTGTTGCTCGTGTTGCTGCGGTGGAGCGGGTGCATGGTACTGCGCCTGCGGCGCTGCGTGCTCTTCGTGCTGCGGTGACACAGGCGCGTGGTTACCGGGCTGTGGCGTGTTGTTGAAGTGCTGCTCGTTCGGCCGTGGCGCGCCGCCGCCTGGCTGCGCCGCCTGGTGCGAAGCACCGCGCGCCGGAATGACGTGATTCTGGAAATCGCCCGGTCGTGACGTCGCCGCGATGCCCGGGTGACCGTGATTCTCAGCAGCCCGCAGGGCCGGATTGTCATGCGCCAGCTCGCGCTGATGTGTCTGCGCGGAGATGGGTTCGATGTGATGCTCGTGCTCGGCGCTCAGTTCGCGCGCGTCCGCGCGTGTCTGGATGCCGCCGCGTCCACCGTTGAAGCTGACATGGTTACCGACGTTGTTGACCACCGTCCTGTTGTAGACATTGGTGATGTGGACGTCGTTGCCGAAGTGGTTATAGGCGCGGTTATAGCGGAACGCGCCGTGATCCCAGTAGCCCCCCTCATACCCGTGTCCGAAGTAGCCGTATCCATAATTGACACCACCATAGAAACCGATGGTCGGACCCCAGTAGCCGCCATGCCAGAGGTAAGCGCCGTTGTCCCATCCCCAGTAGCCCGGCGTCCACAGCAGGCCCTCTTCCGGGGGTTCGACCCAGGTGCCGGGCACCCAGTAATAGCCGTCGTCGCTCCAGGCCCAGTAGCCAGGCGTCCAGATGTAGCCAGGTTCCGGAATGGGAGGCTGTTCGTACACCGGTAGCACCGGTGGCGCGACGTTGATCGAAACGCCGATATCGAGCGCGGCGGACGGCTTAGCCAAACCTAAGGCTGCCAGCGACAGGGCCGCAGCCACGGCTACGACGACAGGTCTGCTGGGTTTCACGGGCTTAAACATCGGACGACCCTCCATGGTGGGCTTGTGGCCCAGTTTAATGGAGAGTTATAGCAGCGGCTGCCTGAACAGCGCCTGACTTTTATCGGGCGCTGTCTTACAGGAACGCGCCGACGCCGCCGGGGCGTTGCGCTTCACGGTTCCTTGGTTGCTAACGGTCCCTGAACTTGGTCAGCAGGCGCAGGATCTCCATGTAGAGCCACACCAGGGTGACCAGCAGTCCGAACGCCGAATACCACTCCATGTACTTCGGGGCACCCACCGACACGCCCGTCTCGATCATGTCGAAATCGAGCACCAGGTTGAGCGCGGCGACACCGACGACCACCAGCGACACGATGATGCTCAGCGAGCTGCTGCCGTTCATCAGGCTGCCCGCTGCATTCACGTGGAAGAAGCCGAGGACCATCGTAACCAGGTAGAAGAGGGCGATGCCCAGCGTCGCCCCGACCACGATCGCGCGGAAGCGCTGCGTGACGCGTATGAGTCTGGAGGTATAGGCAAACAGCAGCGCCGCCAGGACACCGAAGGTCAGTCCTACCGCCTGGATGGCGACGCCCGGGTATTTGCGCTCCAGCACGGCGGAAATGCCACCGATGGCCAGCCCTTCGCAGGCTGCATACGGGATCGAGAGATACGGCGCCATCGTCGTCTTGAAGCTGATGATCAGCGCGAGGATGAGGCCCCCGAACAGGCCGACCACCATCGGCACCGAGACGTCCGCGGGATTGCCGCTGGCCATGAAGAGCGACCAGGGATAGAGCGCCGTTGCCAGCAACACCACCAGCAGCAGGAACGACTTGTTGATCGTCCCCTGCAGTGTCATCGCCTCGCCGACCGCTGCGCGCGGCAGGCCGGAGAAGGTGCGTTCGTTCAGGCCGGGATTGCCGGTGCGGACGGGAAGATTTCTATCAGCCATGATGCCCTCTACAGCGTGCTGCTGTCTGTTGCCGCCGGCTTACCCGACGGCTTTTCCTTGTCGTGTTCAATCAGCGCATACGCTGAATGATTGTGGATCGATTCAAAATTCTCGGCCTCTGCCACATAGGACAGGATACGAGGCTCCTCGTTCAACCGCACGGCGACATCGCGAACCAGGTCCTCGACGAATTTCGGGTTGTCGTAGGCGCGCTCGGTCACGAATTTCTCGTCGGGGCGCTTGAGGATCCCGTAGACCTCGCAGGATGCTTCACTCTCGGCAATGTCGATCAGCTCTTCGATCCAGATATGCTCGCGCAGGCGGGCCTTGATCGTGACATGCGAACGCTGGTTGTGGGCGCCGCGATCGGAGATGTTCTTCGAACACGGACACAGGCTCGTGACCGGTACGACGACCTTGATCCACATGTCGACGTGGTCGCGGCATATCTCGCCGATCAATGAGGCCTGATAGTCCATCAGGCTCTCGACCCCGGATACCGGTGCGCGCTTCATGACGAAAAACGGGAACGACATCTCGATGTGGCCGGCGTCGGCGTCGAGCTTGCTGCGCATCTCCACCAGCATCGCCCGGAACGAGTCCACCGAGATCTCCCGACCGCTATGCAGGATCTCGACAAAACGGGACATGTGCGTGCCTTTGAAGTCGTGCGGCAGATTCACGTACATGTTGAAGGTCGCGATCGTGTGCTGCTCGCCATTGGAGCGGTCGCGCACCCTGACCGGATGGCGGATGTCCTTGATGCCGACGCGATTGATCGGTATCCGCCGATGATCAGCCCGCCCCTGCACGTCCTCGACGGAGGTGATGCTCTTCGGCCGGGTCTGCACAACGGTGTTCATTCAGGACTCACATGCGCCGCCGGTGGAGCGGTCGCTAGATCGTGCCGGCGCCGCCGGCAGCAGTTAACTTGGTGGCGGACCGTGCCACCTTCAAGGCCGGCACCGTGGCTCGCCATTCGTCGATCGTGGTCGAGATGCCGGCCAGATCGAGACCCGCCTCGGCCATGCATTGCTCGCGACTGCCGTGTTCGATGAAGCGGTCGGGAATACCGACGTGAAGCGTCGGCAACGCAAAACCGTTGGCGGCCAGCACTTCCGAGCAGGCGCTGCCGGCGCCGCCGGCGACCGCGTTGTCCTCGAGCGTCACGATCGCGACGTGCGAGCCAGCGATTTCGCACAGCATCGCGGTGTCCAGGGGCTTGACGAAACGCATGTTGACGACCGTGGCGTCGATGCGCTCGGCGATCGTCAACGCCGGCGCCAGCATGGGTCCGAATGCCAGCAGTGCCAGCCCGCTGCCGCCACGGCGGCGCAGCTGCGCCTGGCCGACCGGCACGGCGGTCATTTCCTGCTCGATGGTGGTGCCGGGACCGGTGCCGCGTGGGTAGCGGATGGCCGAAGGGTTGCCGAGTGTCGTACCCGTATACAGCATCTGGCGGCACTCGTTCTCGTCCGAGGGCGCCATGATGATGAGGTTGGGCAGGCAGCGCATGAAGCTCAGATCGTATGTGCCGTGGTGGGTGGCGCCGTCGCTGCCGACCAGACCGGCGCGATCGATCGCGAACACCACCGGCAGATTCTGGAGAGCGACATCATGTACCAGTTGGTCGTAGGCACGCTGCAAAAAGGTTGAATAGATCGCAACAATCGGTTTCATGCCGTCGCAGGCCAGCCCGGCTGCCAGCGTTACCGCATGCTGCTCGGCGATCGCGACGTCGAAGTAGCGGTCAGGGAAGCGCTTGGAATAGGCAACCATGCCCGAACCCTCCCGCATGGCCGGCGTGATGCCGACGATGCGCGGGTCTCGTTCCGCCATGTCGCACAGCCACTGGCCGAATATCTGCGAATAGGTCGGAGTAGAACTCTTTTCCTTGTGGATCTTGCCGCTGGCCGGGTCGAAAGGACCGGGCCCGTGCCAGGTGATCGGGTCGGCTTCGGCGGGCGCGTAGCCTTTGCCCTTTTGGGTTACGACGTGCAGGAACTGCGGACCGGAGAGGCCGCGGATGTTCCGCAGCGCCCGCAAAACCGCGTTGAGATCATGGCCGTCGATCGGTCCGACGTAGTTGAAGCCCATCTCTTCGAACAGCGTGCCCGGCAACACCATGCCTTTGAGGTGCTCCTCGGACCGGCGCGCAAGGCGGCGCACCACCGGCATCTGTTGCAGCGCCTTCTTGCCGCCCTCGCGCAACTGCGAATACAGGCGCCCCGAAATGACGCGCGCCAGATAGTTGGACAGCGCGCCCACATTCTCGGAGATCGACATGTCGTTGTCGTTGAGCACGACGAGCAGATTGTTGGGGAGGCTGCCGGCGTGGTTGAGCGCCTCGAACGCCATACCCGCGCTCAAAGCGCCATCGCCGATCACGGCAATGGCGCGCCGGCCATCGCCAAGGCGGTCGGATGCCAGCGCCATGCCCAGCGCGGCGCTGACAGAGGTACTGGAATGGCCGACGCCGAAGCAGTCATAGGGTGATTCGCTGCGCGCGGGAAACGGCGCCAGGCCACGTAACTGCTTGATCGACGAGAGTCGATCGCGCCGTCCGGTCAACACCTTGTGAGGATAGGCCTGATGGCCGACATCCCACACCAGGCGGTCGTCCGGTGTATTGAAAACATGATGGAGCGCAATGGTCAGCTCGACGGTGCCGAGGCCCGCAGCGAAATGGCCTCCCCGTGTACTGACCGTGTGGATCAGGAACTGCCTAAGCTCGTCCGCAAGGGCCGGAAGATCGCGTTCGTCGAGCGAACGCAGATCGGCGGGGGACTCAATGGCACCCAGTAGCGGGTACGAAGTAGCGTCTAACATGTTGGGAGATAAGTTTACACGCTCTGATATGGGGAGGTTGCGCTCGGCGGTAGCGCGGTGCCGCGACGCAGCAAATACACTGGTCGGCTAGGATTCTTCGGGTCGGAAATCTTCCACTACGCAGTCGTCGCCCCGCTGCTGCAGCTGCTGCACTTTCTGCTGGGCCGTCCCCAGGGCATTCTGGCACTCGCGCGTGAGCCGGACGCCCTGTTCGAAGGTCCGCAGCGCTTGGTCCAGCGGCAGCTCTCCGGACTCCAGTCGCGCGACCAGGGCCTCGAGTTGCGCAAGCGTGGCTTCGAACGGGAGCGGTTCGGCGGACATGCTCATGGCGCGCACCGTAGCACAAAGCAACCTTGCGCCTTCACCCCACTGTATTAGAATTAGTCTAAATAGCGTTGTTCACCCGTTCCCGGAGGATCAGATGAAATTAGCGGGCACCAAGACTGAAAAGAACCTGAAGGACGCCTTTGCCGGCGAGTCGCAGGCAAACCGCCGTTACCTGTATTTCGCAGCCAAGGCCGATGTGGAAGGCTTCAACGACGTGTCGGCGGTATTCCGTTCGACCGCCGAGGGCGAGACCGGCCATGCTCATGGCCACCTCGAGTACCTCGAGCAGGTGGGCGATCCTGCGACCGGCCTGCCGATCGGCGAGACCAAGGCCAATCTGAAGTCCGCGATTGCCGGCGAGACCCATGAGTACTCGGACATGTATCCGGGCATGGCGAAGAGCGCCCGTGACGAGGGATTCAGCGAGATCGCCGATTGGTTCGAGACGCTGGCAAAGGCCGAGCGTTCGCACGCCAATCGCTTCCAGAAGGCCCTGGAAAGTCTCTAAGACATCGCAATCGTGCCGGACTTCGTCCGCCTGCCAGCAGGGCAGGCGGACGAATGGTCCATCGTTTGGTGTGTCAGTCAGGAGCCGTTAGATAGTGAGTTCATCCGTGGGTGGCGGGAGCGGTCGCGAGGGCAGTCTCGAGGCGCCGACCCGGCATCCCATCGACTGGCGCAATCTCGATTTCTACAACGAGGCGGCTCTGGAGAAGGAGCTGGCCCGAGTTTTCGATATCTGTCACGGTTGCCGGCGCTGTTTCAGCCTGTGCCAGTCGTTTCCCATCCTGTTCGATGCCATCGACGCGTCGCCGACGCTGGAACTGGATGGCGTAGACAAAAAGGTCTACTGGAAGGTCGTAGAGAACTGCTATCTCTGCGACCTGTGCTACATGACCAAGTGCCCATACGTGCCCCCGCATCCGTGGAACGTGGACTTTCCGCACCTGATGCTTCGCGCCAAGGCCGTGCAGGCCAAAAAGGGCGAGCTCAGCTGGAGCCAGCGAGTTCTCAGTTCCACCGAGATGGTCGGCAATCTGGCCGGCATACCGGTGGTGGCGCAGGTCGTCAACGCCGCCAACCGCAACAAGCTGGCTCGCAAGCTGCTGGACAAGACGCTCGGCGTCGACCCGACAGCGCCGGTCCCGGACTATCACTCCGATACCGCGCGCAAGCGCCTCAAGCGGACGTTGCGCGAAGACATCCAGGCGCAACCGACCGCCGATACGCGAGGCAAGGTCGTGCTGTTCACGACCTGCTATGGCAATCGTAACGAACCCGAGCTGGCCGAGGATCTCGCCGCCGTGTTCGAGCACAATGGCATCGCGCTCACGCTGGCGGCCAGGGAGCGCTGCTGTGGCATGCCAAAGCTCGAGCTCGGGGATCTCGAAACGGTCGCCCGATACAAGGATGAGAATCTTCCTCAGCTGACGAGCCTGATCGACGCCGGTTACGACATCGTGGCGCCGATCCCGTCCTGCGTCCTGATGTTCAAGCAGGAACTGCCGCTGATGTTCCCGGACGATGCCGGGGTCAGGCGTATCGCGGAGCACATGTTCGATCCCTTCGAATACCTGATGTACCGCCACAGCGCCGGGCATCTGAAGACCGACTTCAAGAACCGGCTCGGCAAGATCAGCTATCACATCCCGTGTCATCTGCGGGTACAGAACATCGGCATGAAGACGCGAGATGTTCTGAGACTGGTACCGGATACGACGTTCGAGATCATCGAGCGTTGTTCGGGTCACAACGGTACCTACGGCGTCAAGAGCGAATACCGGGCCGCCTCGATGAAGATCGGCAAGCCGGTGATCGCGAAGGTGGAGAACGCCGACAGCGCCTACTACTCGAGCGACTGCCCGATGGCGGGCCACCAGATCGAAAGTGGCCTGACGAACAAACGCGAGCCCACGCATCCATTGAAGCTGCTGCGCATCGCGTACGGCATCTAGGGCCGGAGGATTTCCCATGCAGAAAATCACCACAGCCGATCTGCTGCCGCTGGAACAATACGCACGCGAGCGGCCGGCGTTGCGAGCGAGGATGATCGAGCATCGCCGCACGCGCCAGCTGCGTATCGGCGAGCATTGCTCGATGAGTTTCGAGGACCGT
>DATBAM010000122.1:0-9413 GCA_036271535.1 Steroidobacteraceae bacterium
AGATCGAACAGGCACGCGCGCTGGGCATTCTCACCGATGAGGAAGCGAGGCTGCTGGCGGAATACGACCAGGCAGTCATGAAGATCATCGATGTGGATGACTTCGACCCGAAAGATCTGCGCATGGCCGACGTCTGAGGCCTGTTCACACCGAACCAAATGCGGCGAGCTGGGGTCTTAAGACCACGCATGCGATACTGCGCCGCCCGCGCGCGCCCATATCAGGAGCTGAACGGTAACCCATGTATCTGGCGTTCTTCGGTCTGGCGGAGAAGCCGTTCTCCATCACGCCTGATCCACGGTACCTCTACCTGAGTGCGCGGCACGCGGATGCGCTGGCACATCTGGTCTATGGCATCAGCGAAGCCGGTGGCTTCGTACAGCTCACGGGCGAGGTCGGGACCGGCAAGACCACGATCATCCGCTCGCTGTTGTCGCGCACTCCGCAGGGAGCCGAGATCGCGCTGATCCTCAACCCACGCCTGGGACCGCAGGAATTCCTGCTGGCGCTGTGCGAGGAACTCGGCATCGGGGTACCGGACAGGGCGGACTCCAGCTCCAAGGAGATCGTCGATGTCCTGAACCGGTATCTGCTGCGGGCCCACGCGAACGGACATCGCGTCGTACTGATCGTCGACGAGGCGCAGAACCTCGATGTCGACGTCCTCGAGCAGATACGGCTCCTGACCAACCTGGAAACGGAGACACAGAAGCTGCTGCAGATCATCCTGATCGGGCAGCCGGAGCTGCGCACGCTGCTGGCGCGCGAAGACCTGCGGCAGCTCGCGCAGCGGGTCACGGGCCGTTACCACCTCGATCCACTGACCCGCGCCGAGACGACGGCCTACGTGCGGCACCGCTTGCGGGTCGCGGGTGCGACCGCCGACATCTTCACACAGGGCGCGCTGCGCGAGATCCACCACATCTCACGTGGCATCCCGCGCGTCATCAACATCATCTGCGACCGGGCCCTGCTGGGCGCCTACACGCAGGACCTGCACCAGATACCCGCGTCTCTCGTACGACGTGCCAGCGCCGAGGTGTTCGACCAGGAGGTGGCGCCGAGCTGGATGCCGCTGCTGGTCGGCAGCATGGCCGTGCTCGTTCTCGCCGGTAGCGGACTGCTGCTCTGGCACTACCTGCCATCGCGGCACGCGGCGATCGGCACGGTATCCAGCACCGCGTCCGCTGCCGTCAAGATGTCTCCCCTGCCGGGCATTCCGACCGCTGGCGTTGCCGCTACCACCGCTGGCGCTACGACCGCCAATGGGGCGGCTGCCACCAGCGGCACCCCTGCGCAGAACTCCACTGCGCCCACTGCGGGAATGGCCGGCGCCGCCGATTCCAACGGCGGCGCGGCTGGGAAAGGCACGCAGCTGTCGGCATTGCTGACGCAGAACGACGCACAGGCCAGTCCCGATGCGGCGTTCCGGACGCTGTTTTCGCTGTGGAAAGCCAACTACACCCCGGGCAAGCTCGACGGATGCACGCAGGCGATTGCGCAAGGGTTTCGTTGCCTGGTACAGCGCGGTTCGCTGGCGCAGTTGCGGCAGCTGAATCGTCCGGCCATCCTGATGCTGACCGACGACGCCGGCGCTGCGCACCAGGCGGTGCTGCGGCAGCTGAACGACGCCGACGCCGAGCTGCTTTTCGGCGATCGGTCATACACGATCAGCGTGTCCGACCTGAGCCGTTACTGGTACGGAGACTTCGTACTGCTGTGGCATCCTTCCAGTCGCGATGTGCGCGATCTGAGCGCCGGGATGCACGGAGCGCTGGTGCGTCAGCTGCGCGCGCAGCTGGATCATTGGGACGGCAACGCTGCCGCCGCACCGAGCGACGACTACGATGACAACCTGGTACAGCTGGTCGAACGCTTCCAGCGCGCCGTGCGTCTGCAGGTCGACGGTATCGCCGGCATCGAGACGCAGGTAGCGCTCGACGCGGCGCTCGCGACGCCCGATTCACCACTGCTGCAGTCGCATGCGCTGCAGCAGGCCTCGACCCGGGGAAGCTGATGTCGCTGATTCTCGATGCACTGAAGAAATCGGAAGCCGAGCGCCAGCGCAACGCCGGACCTACATTGCTGGACGTACGCATCTCGCGGCCGCAGCGCCGCTATCCGATCTGGGCGTTCGTCGTCGGCGGACTGCTGCTGGTGAATATGATTCTGCTGCTCGTGTTCATGCTGCGCCGACCGTCGAGCGACGTTGTCGCGGTCAATGCCGTCGCCCCGGGCGTGCGGGCGGTGACACCGGCTGCGCCGGCCTGGCCTGCGCAGTCATCGGCATCCACATCCGTCGCGCCATCCGCGATGGCAGCACCCGCTGCCACATCGCCACCGCCGAACGCAGGCGCAGAGCCAGTCGCAACACCCCAGCAAATGCAGTCACCGACGCAGGTGCCCACGCTGGCGGATGACTCGGCAGACGACGCCTCGTCGAATCCTGCCGATGACACCCCGGCACTGCCGCCAGGCGCCGCGACCGCCACGCCGCGCCCGAGCGGTGGCGGCAGCGTCAAATATCAACGCGATGAAAGCGCCGGGTATTCGAGCCTGCCCAGCTACACTGAACTGAGCGGCAGCCTGCCGCCGTTAAGGCTCGATCTGCATGTCTACGCGGAGCAGCCGCGCAATCGCTACGCGATGATCAACATGCAGGCGGTACATGAGGGCGATGCGCTGTCGGAAGGCGTCAAGGTACTCGCCATCACCCGGGACGGGGTCGCGCTCGACTTTCGTGGGCGGCAGTTCATGCTCCACCCGCAGCAGTAGTCGCCGGCCTGGTCTGTTTCGCCAGCGCCTGCAGATCGAACTGCGGATCGTTCACCTGATCGGGCGTGCAGACGACACCGGCATCGAGCACGCGGCGCGCCGCCATGTGATCCTGCACGCGATTCACCGAGTCGACGGCCACCAAGCGACCGTCGTGAAAATAAAATGCCGAAAACGCCGGCTTGGACAGATCGCCGCGGGTGATCACCTGTTCGTATCCGTGGCTCAGGCCGACCATCTGCAGCTTGACGTCATACTGATCCGACCAGAACCATGGCGTCGCAACGAACGGGCGTTCCTTACCCATCAACCACGCCGCCGCCGACTTACCCTGCTCGACCGCGTTCTGCACCGACTCCAGCCGCACCAGGCGGCCGTCATCGAACCGGCGGGCCGTGCAATCGCCAGCGGCGACGATCAGCGGATCGCTGGTTCGCGCGCAGGCATCGACGATGATGCCGTGGTCGCAGGCAACGCCGGCGTCGGCAGCGAGCCGGTCGTCGGGACGTACCCCAACGCCGACGATAACGGCACCGGCGGGGTATTCGTCGCCGTTCGAGGTGCGCACGGCGCGTACGCGCGAGTCACCGACGAGTTCCTTGACCTGAGCGCCGTACACCAGCTTGACGCCATGTGAGCGATGAAGCTGGTCGAACGCATCCGAGATCACCGGCGCCGTCACGCGCGACATCAGACGCGGCAGACCTTCGAGCACCGTGACCCCGGCACCGAGCTTGCGGGCGCTGGCGGCAACTTCGAGACCGATGAATCCGCCGCCGATGACCACCAGCGGCAGCTGTTCCGCCACGCAGTACCGGATGGCGTCGCCGATGGCACTCGCGTCCTCGATGGAGCGCAAGGTCAGTACGTGGCCCAGCGTCGCTCCCGGCAACGGCAACACCCGGGCGATCGAGCCCGTGGCCAGTGCCAGTCCCGAGTAGCCGATCGTCTCGCCGCCGGCGAGGTGCGCAGTTCGGGTGTTGCGGTCGATGCGCTCGACAGTCACCTGCGGTCTGAGCGTGATGCGGCGACGCGCGAGTGCATCCTCGCCGCGAAGCGCCAGCATCGAGCGATTGCTGGGATCGAGCAGCCACTTCTTCGATAGCGGCGGGCGCTGATAGGGCGCATGTATCTCGGTGCCGAGCAGCTGCAGCTCGCCTTCATAGCCTTCCTGTCGCAGGGACTCGGCAATTTGAACGCCGGCCTGGCCGGCGCCCACGATCAGGATGGGAGCTTCGGAATCCACTTATCGTCACCACCGTACTGACTTGTGAAATGCTTAATACCGCAAGGATAACCGACTTCGCGCAAGGAGCAGACCGGGGGGAAAAGTCCAGGTGCATCAAGGGACATAACTTAACCGGGTCGTTCCGGACTGTCGTCCGGGAGCACCTTGCGGTACATCGTCCAGCCGTCGTTCGGCCGAGCGCCGAAACGATGATAAAAGTCGATCGCGGACTGATTCCAGTTCAGCACCGACCACTCCAGCCGACCGCATCCCAATGCGCGGGCGCGCGCCTCGAGGTCGAGCAACAGGGCATGCCCGATACCGCGGCCACGGTGATCCGGTCGCACGAACAGGTCCTCGAGATAGAGCCCGGGTCGACACAGAAAAGTGGAGTAATTGAAGAAGTAGAGCGCGAAGCCGGCGGGAGAGCCGTCCCACTCGGCGAGCACCGCATGCGCATAGCGTGGCTCCCCGAACAGGTGGCGGCGCAGGTCCTCGATCCTGCCGGTCACCTGCGGGCGCAACTGCTCGAAATCGGCCAGCTGGCCGATGAGGTCGAAGATCACCGGGGCATCGGCCGGTTCGGCTGAGCGTAGTCGCAACATGGAGACACTCCTGCAGGTGAGGCGCGTCACATTATTGAAGACTCCCGGTGGAGCGACGGTACTTTTCGCCGCGCCCCGGCCCTGCACCACGGCCTTCGGATGCCCAGACCGCTTAGAGTTCCGGGCATGGGACGATTCCTTGCCCGATGCGATTGAGCCGACTTGTCAGCCAGGATGGATCCGCAGACATTTCACACCGGCATGGCGCCGGACTTGGCCGAAAACGCCGATGCAGCCCACGCGGTTGCCGCGCCCCTGCACCCGCCTGTCGTGCGCATGGCACCCCCGATCGTGGTGCTGTCCGACGATGCGATGCTGCTCGGTGCGGTGATGACGGCGGCACTGGACCAGGCCACCGTCGTGGTCTGCGCCAGCACGGATCGATTCATCGACCAGCTCGTGTCGACCACCCCGGAACTCGCGGTCATCGATGCAGCGGCATCGGCCGATCTGCCGATGCTGCTCGACTCGCTGCGACAGCAGTTTCCGCAGATGCAGCTGCTGGTGGCGGGTCCGGGTAACGTCCAGCATCTGATCTCACGTCAGCTCGGCGACGGCACCGTTTTTCGCTTCGCACACAAGCCGACGTCAGCCGCGCGCCTGAAGCTGTTCGTCGACGCCGCGTTGCGCGAACGCCAGACGCGTATCACCGCCGAGATCCTGAATGCGCCGCTGAGCGCCCCTGTATCGCTGGACTTCGCGCTTCCGATGCAGACCGCCGCAACCGCCGCGGCGGCGACGGCCGCTGCTGCGACCGGCACGCTCGGCCGGGTGGCTCAACGTCCGGCCGCAGTCGTGGCATGCATACTGGTGGCGGCCGTTGGCGGCTATGGGTTTCTGCACAAGACTCCCTCGCCCCGTGCTCCGATCGTGACACCGATAATGCGCACCGCGCCGGACGCGGATGCATCGGCACAGATCGACCCCGAGCAGCCGTCGAACCCGATGACGGCGGCGACGGCCGGGTTGCCACCGGCAGACCGCGAGTCCGCAGCTGCCGCCGAACAGGCAGCCATCGACCAGGCATCGATGGAACGTTCCGTGCATTCCGAACAGGAACGGCTGGCGGCCGAACTGGCGGCAGCGAGCGTCGCACACGCAGCAGCGCGGTCGGCGGCGGCCGTACAGGCGCGGCGGGATGACGACGATTCGCTATCGCAACAACTGCTGCATGATTCGGAAACGCTGCTGGTCGCGCCCAAGGCGCCACCCCAAGCCGTATCCCTGAACGCATCCCTTCCCGCGATCGCCATCGACGCGGATGCCGCATCGGATGCCGGATCGGATGCCGCATCGGATGCGGCCGCCGCCGTTCGACCGGTGACCGCTGCGAAAGGGCTCATGGACGAATCGCGGCTGCATCGGATCGAGTTCGTGCCTCCACACTACCCGCTCGACGCCCTGCGCAACGGCGTCAGTGGCGAGGTCGAGATGAACTTCACCCTCACACCGACAGGTGAGGTCGCCGAGCCCAGAGTGACATCGGCATCGCCTGTCGGGATATTCGAGGCAAGCTCGGTCGAGGCCATTTCGCACAGTCGCTACGAGCCGGTGCAGCGCGATGGCGTGGCCGTCGCACAGCAGGTCCACATCCGCATGAGGTACGAGCCTTGAGTTCGCGCCTGCTTATCATTGGCGACCAGCGCGACCTGTGCCTGTGGCTGCGCCATCAGGTCTCTGTACTCTGGCCGGACGCGCAGATAGAAGAGATCAGAGCGGACGAGCTGCCGGCGCGCGCGGTGGATCTGCGCATGCGCGAACTGCAGCTGATCCTGCTCTGCGCCCAGTGCGAAGGCAGCGCCGACGACGCGGCTGCGGGTCTTACGACATTGCGCCGGCTGCTGCGCTACCACGATGTGCCGCCTACCGTCGTCATTGCGAACGGCGGCAATGAATTCACCGCGGTGCGCGCGATCCAGCTCGGTGCCAGCGACTACCTGCCGCGCGAACTGCTCAGCGGACAGCGTCTCGCCACTTCGATCCGGACCGCGATGCGAACCCCGCGCCGTTCACCGGCACCGCGCGAACGCGGTGGCAAGAGCGCCCGGCGACGCATCGATCCGTCGCACCTGCATCTGCCGCACTATTCGATTCTGCAGAAACTGGGCGAGTCGTCGCGGGCCGCCGTCTACCTGGCACACAGCGCCAGTCTCGGCCGCAACGTCGCGCTGAAGATCAGCAAACCCCTGATCGACAGTGCCGACGAATGTAACGAGTTCGCACGTGAGTACGCGGCCATCTCGGCCGTGCGCCACCGCTCGGTGGTCGAGATCTATGACTACGGCTTTCATGACGGCCGTGAATTCATTTCGATGGAATATTTCCCGTGCGGCGATCTGAAGATGCGTCTGCAGCAGCCGATCACGGTACGCGAGGGTCTCGAATTCACGCTGCGTATCTGCGAAGCGCTGGAGGTCGTACATCAGGCTGGGCTGGTGCACCGCGACCTGAAGCCGCCCAATGTCATGCTGCGCGAGGACGGCTCGATCGTGCTGATCGATTTCGGCATCGCCAAGGGCGCGGAAATCGGCGGCCGCAGCACTGCCATCGGCGTATTGCGCGGATCGCCTTACTATATGAGTCCCGAGCAGGCTCAGGGTGTGGCGCTCGATGCGCGCAGCGACCTGTACAGTGCCGGCGTCATCCTCTATGAGCTGCTCAGCGGCAGCAAACCCTATACCGGCTCGACGGCGATCGAAGTCATGCAGCAACACGTGCACGGGCGACGACCCCGGCTGCCACCCGAACTGGCCGAGTGCGATGCGCTGCTGGAACAATTCATGGCACGGCTGCGCGAAGAGCGCTTTGCGGATGCGGTCGCGGCTGCGGCTGCGGTGCGCGCGGCGCTCGTGCACATGGCGCCATCCGTCGGTGACACGGAACTGGTCGTAGGCAGCGTGTCATGAGCGAGGCCATGAGCGCGGTGACGAGTGGCGACACCTGCCAGACGCTATCGCCGGGATTGCAATACGAGTTCGACAGCCTGCGCGATCAGCGCGACCTCTATCGCTCGCTGCTGCTGTCGGATCCGACCGCGCTGGCAAAGTTTCTCAGTCATGCACTCCAAAGCAGCGACCTCATACGGGTGACATTGCGGCATCCGACCCGTGAGGCGTCCGCCTTTCGCGGCAAGATCGAACGGGTACAGATGGAGCTGCTGGGTTTGCAGCAGGCGCTCGCGCCGTTGCGGCTGCCGACCGTGGAGTCGAGACTGCAGCATGCCGCCGCGGCCATCCAGGAAATGATGATGCGCGCGGAACTCACCGGCAACGACCTGCTGCCGCCGATGGTGCTGCTCGAGGAGCTGTGCAGCCATCTGCTGGTGGCCGCGGACTGCTCCGCGGTCCATGCGCCGCTCGACGACGACGACGAATCGATCGAAGAGGATATCCGCACCGGCGAACAACGCATGCAGCAGCGGCTGGTCACGGCCCTGCAGCAGCTGTGCGCCAAGCAATGCGACCGGCATGGCAAGGAAGTCAGCCTCGTCGCCATGGGACTGGAGGACATGCCGGATAGCTGGGGCAGCGCAGTGTTCGATCTGCTCGGA
Organism: Steroidobacteraceae bacterium; assembly: GCA_036271535.1. GTDB lineage: Bacteria > Pseudomonadota > Gammaproteobacteria > Steroidobacterales > Steroidobacteraceae > FEN-1191. The sequence continues at coordinate 8,159 of DATBAM010000122.1, forward strand.
CAACTGGTGCGCAACGCGGTCGAACACGGCATCGAAACACCCGAGCAGCGCACTGCGCTGGGCAAGGAGCCTTCCGGTACGATCGTCATCGAACTCAGCGTGCAGGGTAACACCGGCTACGAGCTCAGTGTGCAGGATGACGGCGCGGGTCTCGATGCCGAGCGCATCGCCGAAGTGGCGGTCAAACGCGGACTGCTCGCGGCGGACCCGACACGCCCGCTCGACCCGTCACGGGTCATCAATCTGCTGTTCCAGCCCGGCATGACGACCGCGCACAGTCCGGAACAACGCGGTCGCGGCCTGCAGATCGTGCGCGAACACATCCAGCGGCTGCACGGCAAACTCAACATCGCCGCCAAGCGCGGTCAGTACGTTCGATTCCAGATCTCGCTGCCGGCGCAGCGCGACGGGACCTGAATCGATCAGGAGCAATCGAACAGCGTCAGGCCACCCTGCGCATCCCCGGCCGCGAGCAATGCGCCATCGCGCGAGAATCGCAACAGGGTGCATTCGTCCGGCAGGAGATGCGCGTCCTGGGGTTCATCCGCACTGCCGACTCGCCACAGCAGCAGCCGCCGGTCGCGCGCGGCCGACACCAGCCATGTGCCAACCGGACGGAACCGCAGTGCGGTCAGACGTTCGGAGTGCCCTCGCAACTCTCTAGCCTGCGATGCCTGCGAGCCCTTCGCCCTCGCGTCCCACACCGCGAGCGTATTGCCCGCTGCAGCGGCGAGCCAGGAACCGTTGGCATTCCACTCGGTGGCAAAGACTCGCGAACCGAAGCCCGGTATCTCGGACTGCGTTCCCGCCGCGACGTTCCACATCGACACCGTGCCATCCTGCATGCCGGCTGCCAGCACGCGACCGTCAGGATTCCAGTTCGCGGTGAGACAGGCGCCGGCTGCCGGCAGATCGCGTGACTGCACCACCGGATCGATACGATGTACGCGTGCGCCGTTGTTGCCGGCGGCGGCGATCTCGTTGAGCCTGGGACGCCACGCCAAGGCGGCGATCGTGCCCGCGTGGCCGGCAATTCGATGCTGCGGCTGGCCGGCATCATCGAACAGATGCAGCGTGCGACCGGCGGCGGCCGACAGCCAACGGCCGTTGTCCGAGAAGGCCAGCCGCTCGCACCACTCCGATCCTTCGAGGATGCGCTTGGATTCGAACGTGCGTGAGTCCCACAGCAGTACCGCGCCGTCCTGGCCGGCCGACGCGAACAACCGTCCCGCCTTCTGCCAGGTGACCGCCAGTA
>DATBAM010000123.1:0-6514 GCA_036271535.1 Steroidobacteraceae bacterium
TAGTACCGTCTGCGTACCGGACGCAGCGAGGTTGCCGGTCCAGCCATTGCTGGCGGTGCAGCCGGCCGCATTGGTGCTCGACCAGGTGATGGTTGCGGCGGCACCCGCGGACACCGTGGTTGGCGACACCGATAGATTCACTGTCGACGTCGCGGAAGCGGGCGGCGTCGTGGACATAGGAGGTTGATAGGAGCTGGAGGAACCACCTCCGCAGGCCGTCAGCGCGAGTGGAACGAGCAGGGGTGCAACCGGGCGCGCGATTGCGCGCACACGAGGTAAAGGACTGCGAGACATGGCGTGGCCTCCCATCAGCATAGGGACGAGTTGAAGACGTTCGCGCTCCGCGTTCTGCGGAGACGCCTCTAGCCTTCCTGAGTGCTGTCGGTGGGCGTACGCGGTTGTGACCCGGCATTTACCGGAGCGAGAAAGCGTCCCTCAGCGCGAGCAACCGCCGCTCCACGCCAGGCCAGTGCTGCGGATGGCTGATGAGGTAGGGTAGATTCTCTTCGATGCCTTGCATCACGACTCGCGCGACATCCGCGGTCGTGACATCGGATGGCGGCATCTCGCCGGCGCCATCGCGCAGTTCGCCGCCCACTTTCAACGTGGTTTTCGGCAGGTTGGTGGTCACTAACCCCGGACACAGGACCGAGACGCCGACGCCGTGCGGCGCCAACTCCGATCTGAGTGTCTCGCTCATACCGACGACGCCAAACTTCGCGGCGGCATAGGCGCCGACTCCACTCGAGCCGCTGACCAGGCCCGCCATCGACGACGTGTTGACGATGTGACCGCGGCCGCGGCCGCGCATGTCCGCTGCAAATGTCCGGATCCCGTTGAAGACACCGACGAGATTGATGGCAATGATGCGATCGAACGAGTCGGGCTTTGCATCCGCAAGTTCTCTGCCGTCGGGTGCGATGCCGGCGTTGTTGACGAGGATGTCGACCGGCCCGAAGGCGCGCTCCGCCTCCTGTTTGCTGCGGCCCCAGGCTTCCCGGTCCCGAGTGTCCAGTGGCTGTGAGCCCCACCTGCCGGTACGGCTCGCCATGACGGCCGCCAGCGCCGGGCGGTCGATATCGGCGATCGTAACCGCGATGCCCCGCTGGCTGAATGCATCGGCGATGCCCAATCCGATGCCGCTTGCACCACCCGTGATAAACGCGTGCTTTGCGTCCGAAAGTTTCATTTTTTCCGCTCCTGGCGAACGAATCCATCCTACATCAGCACGAAAGCGCGTACTGCGGCGGGCCATCAGCGGCGAGACGCTGCGGATGCATTAATGGTGCGCGACTCGGAGGCGGTCGGCGAGGCGGTGCGTCGCTTCCGTCAGCTGGGATGTCGCATCGCGCTGGACGATTTCGGTACCGGCTATTCGTCGATGTCGTATATCACTCGATTCCGTCCGGACCGGATCAAGATCATCGAGGCGGTCAGTCGACGGCCATCCTCACCAGCGCCGCGATAGTTGCCTCCTCAACGGGCGTAAGAGTCTTCAGCGCATAAGCCGTAGGCCACATGTGGCCATCGTCGAGGTTCGCCTTGTCGCAGAAGCCCAGCGTCGAGTACCGGGTGTTGAGCTTCTGCCCGCTTTGGAAGAAACACACGACCTTCCTGTCCCGGACATACGCTGGCATTCCGTGCCAGACCTTCGGTGAGAGCATCGGTGCGTTGGTCCTGATGATTGCGTGCAGGCGCTCGCCGATCAGTCGATCAGGCCGTGGCAGTTTGGCCAGCTTGGCCAGCACGGCGCTCTCACCATCCTCTTTGCTCGCAGGTCTGCGGACTTTTCTAGTGAACTTACATGCATTCTTCATGGTGGTTCCTTCGGCCAATCGTCGGCTAGTTGTCGCAGTGCCTGCGCGGTCTGATCGTCCGCGGGCACGAAGGCCTCCAGCGCGAGTTCTGAGAGCGTGATATCGACAGGGCTGCCGAACACGGTGGTCGTGCTGATCATCGACAATATTTGGCCGCGTACCTCGAGCCGCATCGGCACCGCGATCGCAGTGGGCTGGACTTCGACGACCGCTCCGCCCGGCGCCGGCAGGCTCTCCAACTCGCTGCGTAACGCAACCAGCTTTGGATCTTGCGTGGCCTCGATCTGCTGCTGGAGGCGATGCAGCAGATGCGCGCGCCATTCCGGCAGGTTGCGCAGTCGGGGCGCCAGGCCATTGGGGTGCAGGCTGAGCCGCAGCACGTTGACTGGTGGCTGCAACAGCTGTGGCGCCACGCCATCGATCAGTCGCATCGTGGCCTGATTGCTCGATAGCAGCTGCCAATGGCGATCGACGGTCAGGGCCGGGTAGGGCTCGAACCCACGCAGCAACTGCTCGATCAGGCGGCTCGCAGCAGTCATCGAAGCGTCTTCCATTGGCCGCGCCGCATAGGCGGGCGCAAAGCCTGCCGCGAGCAGCAACGCGTTACGTTCGCGTAGGGGAATATCGAGGTGGTTCGCCAGTCTCAGGACCATTTCACGGCTCGGTTTGGCGCGACCGGATTCCACGAAACTCAAATGTCGCGCCGAGATCTCGGCATGCGTGGCCAGATCGAGCTGACTGAGCCGGCGATGCTGGCGCCACTCGCGCACCAGATGGCCGACCGGCCGCGTGGGATGAACGTTGATCGTTTGCATGGGATTAAGTCTACGACGAGGCGGCACTGCCCGAATCGACAGTGCCGCCCTTGGCTGACGCATCAGGCCGGCATGGGCGCTTTATCGAGGAAGCCGCAGATCTGGGCGATCCTGCCGCCTTTCAGCACCGCGACATCAAATCCGATCGCCGTCGGTTCCGGCGAGGCCGGCTGCGCGAGGTGCCATCGAAAGCGAAGGACGTCGTGATGCGCGTCGACATCGCCGTGGAGGCTGAAGCGCTGTCCAGGGAACATATTCTGTACCGCCTGGATCGTGGCATCGATGGCTTCCCGGCCTTCCAGTGTCGCCATCGGATCGGTGTAGGTGGCGCCGTCGGTGTAAAGCGCCTCGAGCAGCGCGCGACGACGCTGAGGATCCGTCTCGTTCCAGCTTTGGATGTAGCGGTCTGCAAGGGTATGAGCGTTTTCCATGATGGTACCTGCGTTGGTTGACGGCAGTGAGCCTGCGCGCCGGCCGATGTGCAGACAATTACCTCGGAAGTAGGGCGCCAGAAGCAGACATTTGAGAACTGCGCCGCACACTGCCAGGTGCTCTCTGGCGGAAAATAGTAAAACGACGCACTACGTTCGGGTACGACATTGACTGCTAGCAGCGAATCGGCCGCCAAGACACCGGACTGGCAAAAACGCTACTTCGACAGCCTGGACAAGCTGGAGCGCGAGCGACAGCAGTTCGGCGCCATGGAGGCAGTGCTCAAACGACTGATCGGGCGCCTGGGCTCGGCTGCGCAGGGTCAGTCGCGGCCATTGGACGAGCAGATCAAGACAGTTCAGTCCACGCTGCGGCGTGAGCCTGGGGTCGATGAACTGGAAAAGCTCATCTCGGCGCTCACGGACACGATTGCCAAACTCGACAGCGCGCCCCGCCAGCGGTCCATTGAAACGGCTGCCGCGCCGCATGCCGCGCCAGCCGTCGCTCCGCCGATCGCATCCGCGCCTGTTCCGCCCGCGCCAGTCGCGCCGACAGTCGTAACAGCGACCGTGCCGGTCGTACCGGTCGTAGCGGTCGTTCCGGCGCCGCCGGAGCCAAAAGCGGAATCCACGCCCGTCATCGCGGTCAGCCCCAGCGTCGACGCCTCGTTGTGCAGGACGCTCTCGGTGCTGCTCAGCAAGCTGCGCAACGATCCGTCACTGACCATCCTGGCGGACGAACTGGACTCTAAGCTCTCATCGCAGCTGCCGCAGGACGAACTACCGGAAGTCGTTACCTCGATTGCCTCGCTCGTTACCCAATGCATTCAAAACATCGAGGGTAGCAAGCACGAGATCGAGGCTCTGTTGAAGCATATGGTCGACAGGCTCGACGATATGAGTCGGTTCGTGTCGGACCAGAGTCACGAGCAGACGCAGTCGCAGGCGAGCAGGGAAGAACTCAATACGCGGCTGGTGGGCGAGATGAAGGCCATCGGCGAAAGCGTCGAATCCGCAGACGATCTGGCGCAGATTCGCCAGCAGGTGCGAGGTCGCCTGGATTCGATCGGGCGTCATCTGGAACAATTCCGCGAACGCGAAGCGGCGCGCACCAGCGAACTGTGCGCCCGTACCGAACAGATGCAGGCCCGGGTAGCGCAACTCGAGGCGCAGACATCGAAGCTGCAGGTCCAGTTGAGCGACGAGCAGCGGCTCTCGACGATCGACGGACTGACGAATATCGCCAACCGTCTGGCCTATGAAAAACGCATCGAGGAGGAACTGCATCGCTGGCGGCGTTTCAAGCAGCCGACGTGCATTGCTGTCTGGGATATCGATCGCTTCAAGGACATCAACGACAAGCACGGTCATAGGGCTGGCGACCGTGTGCTGCGCGCAGTCGCCGGCTGCCTCGCCAGCCGATTGCGCCGCACCGACTTCCTGGCGCGATTCGGCGGCGAAGAGTTCGTGATGATTCTCTGCGGCACCGATACGCAGCGCGCCGAGGCCGCGATCGAGGATCTGCGGATCAGGATCTGCGAGCTGAGATTCCATACCAGCGGAACGCCACTGCCGCCGGTCACGATCTCGATCGGTCTCACGGCACTGCTGGCTGGTGATACAGCCGGTTCCGCATTCGATCGCGCCGACCGGGCGCTGTACCAGGCCAAGGACGCGGGCAGAAATCGCTGCGTCAGCGGCTGATCGCGTCCGGTGTAAGATCGCTCCATGAGCTTCTGGAGCGAGTCTGTTTTTCCGCGCTTTCTGGAATGGTCGGCACGCGATAACGCCGAACTGAAAGAATTGCGTGCACGCGCGCTGGCGCCGGCGCAGGGCCGGGTACTCGAACTTGGTTTCGGCACCGGGCTGAATCTGCCTTTCTATCCGCCGGCCGTGACCGAGATCGTCGCCGTCGACCCCAATCCCGGCATGTCGAGGATCGCCCACGAGCGTATGCAGGCGCTCGGGCGGACCGTCGAGCATCACCAGATCAGTGCCGAGTCGCTGCCGTTCGACCGAAACAGTTTCGACAACGTGGTCTGCACGCTCACACTGTGCAGCATCCCCAACGTAACCGCCGCGCTGGAAGAGGTGTCGCGCGTGCTGAAGCCCGGCGGACAACTGCTGTTTTTCGAGCATGGCCGTCATGCCGATGCCTCGGTGGCGAGATGGCAGGACCGGTTCGATCCGCTGTGGGGGCGTGTATTCGATGGCTGCCACATCAATCGCGATATCGCGCAGCTCGTCCGAGCCGCCGGATTGCAAATGTCCGGTGTCGAGCACCCACCCATGCGTGGTCCACGAATGGTGAGCTATCTCTATCTGGGTCGAGCCACGCGTCCCGCTGCATGATCAGCCAGAAGGCGCCGGGCGGAGCTGAACGCGACCGGATCGACTGCGCAGGTCTCGAGATGAGAGCAACGAGCTACGCTAACGAACGATCGCGGCGGCGATCTTCACGCCACTGCCTCGGTACCCGCTAGTGACGTCCGGTGCATCATGCGGCCTGAGTTGCGGTCGTAGGGGATGACCCGGTGCAACACGGCGCAATTGTTCCAGATGACCAGGTCACCTTTTTCCCATTCGTGGCTGTAGCTGAAATCCGGTTGGGCTGTCCACTCGAGCAGCCGTTCGAGCAAAGCGCGCCCTTCGGCTAGCTGCATCCCGACGACGCGGTCGGCGGTCTCGCCGATGAGCAGTGATTTGCGCCCCGAACTCGATGTCCACACCAGTGGACGTTGCCCCACCGCTTTGCCGAGTTTGATCTTGCCGAGCTCTTCCTCGTTTTCGAAAACGCGTCTGACGCCGGAACGGGCGCTGTGTTGTGCGCGCAGTCCCTCGAGCTCTGCCTTCTGGTCTGCCGGCAGACCCTCGTAGGCGGCGCGGGTACTGGCAAACTGAGTCTGGCCTCCCTTGGACACCACGACGCGGGCGGACAGCAGCGTCGCTTTAGGCGGTGGGATGCTATCGATCGGCATCCCATCCATATGGTAGAAAAACGTGCCCAGCACGTATTCGGGCTCTGCGTTGAGCTTTGGATCGAGCGTGACCTGGTAGACGCCCGGTGTGGCGGCATCGCTGCCAGGGGCTTTGCGGTTGAAGGTCACTCTGACGCCCAGGCGATCGGTCAGCGCCAGCTGTTCTTCATCGGTCAGGCCCAGGCGTGGGAATACCAGCACGTCGTGCGCGTCGAGGGCCTCGAGACAGCGCTGCGGAAACGAGGCGTCGGAAAGGGCCGAACGGTCGGCGTGTACCACCGCCCCGATGTGGGGCTTGATGGGTTTGAATTCGATACTCACTAGCTCGTCTCCTGATGCAGCGCGGTGCATGATTCGGCCTGCGCTAGTTTAGTCGCTCCGGTGGTCGCCGTGTAACCGGAGAGCCATCTCGGGTGAACATACGGACTGTGAAGGCCCGCGGTGGGTCGATACAACGAGATGACCGATGGACC
>DATBAM010000124.1:0-18025 GCA_036271535.1 Steroidobacteraceae bacterium
GCATTGACGCAGCGCAGGTAGCGGCGGCGATGTGCGTCCTGTCGCGCGGTCTTCGCAAAGGTGTGATCCGTTATACCTTCCAAGAGCTGGTCGGCCACGCACGAAAGCTCACGCGTTGACGGGCGGCCTCAGCCCACTTTACAGAATCACTCCAAGGCGGCGCATTCGTGCGACAGAGTGACGAATTCCGGAAAGTGCTGGCTTGCTTTGATGCCTCGAGGTGTCACACTCGGTCCGTATCTTCGCAAACCTGTCGCAAGGCAGGGACGCAAAGCCACCGGTCCCGGAAACGTATGCAGGGATAGCGGGGTTGCCTCGGCATCGTAATATGTCGTGTCGACCGTCTGACGTTTCCGTGCCGGGACAAAAGGTATTCGTACCGGGAACCCAGCATGCATCAGGCGACTCAAATCACGGATTCCGTCAAATCGAATGACACCCCGACAGGGGCAAGAGGGAGTGTGACGAGTTCCTTCGTCATCAATCTGTGTTCGTCGACTTCGCCGGTCGCGCTGGCGCCGCCGGATCATGCCGGTCTCAAACGTTTCACTTTCTTCGTCTCGCGCCGCCGCGAAGACGGGCGCGAGCGCTTCCGTCTTCATATGGGTTACTTCGAGACCCAGGAAGAGGCCGAAAAGCTGCTGGATATCGTGCGGGAGATCTACCCGGGCGCGTGGGCCGGTATGGCGCCCGGACAGCGGCTACGAGCCGCCGCTATGGCTGCAGCAGCCTCACCGGCGAGCACGACGAACGCTTCTGCGTCAGAGCCCATTTTGGCGCCCGCACCTGCGGTGGAAGCCGTGCGTTCGGTGCCCGTCGTCCCGGTGTTGCAGAGCGATGGCGCGGCAACAGCAGCGGCGCCGGCTGGAACGACGGCGCCGGCGCCAAAGCCCGCTACGACTGCTACCGTCGTCGCAGCGCCGGCTGCCGTGGCTGCGGCAGTGGCGGCCGAGATTGCGACGCCGGTGGAATTCTCTGTCGATCCGCCCGCAAAGGCCGCTCCCCGTGCGGAACCCATAGCGCTCGAATCGGACGAATCAGCGGCTCGTTCGCTCAGCGACGTGCGAGCCGCGATCGCATCACTCGACGATAGCGCCGTACCGAGACCGTCTGTCCTTCGCATCCCCGAACTCAAGGCTGCTGCGGTGGCCGCCACTGCGGCTGCAGCGCCCGTTGCGACCAAGTCGGCTACCGATGCGGTGCTGACGGGTGCGGGCGCCATTGCGTTGCTCGAAACTCCGGTTCCGTCGGCCGCACCCTCGGCTACGCCCAAGGGCGAATCATCGGCTTCCCGCAATGAAGGCACGGGGCCACAAGGCGAGAAGCCGGTCTACGCGGTGCAGTTGATGTGGTCGGTGCAGCCGATCGATATGACGCAGGTGCCACAACTGGCGATCTTCAGTGCTTACACACTCTATGGCGCCGAAGGCAACCGTGAGGGGCGGCGCTGGTACGGCCTGCGGCTGGGGTTCTTCACCGATGCGGTGTCGGCGAAGCAGGTTGCGCACTACGTTCGTTCAGAATTCTCGACCGTGTCCGTGGTACCGGTGACGCCGCGCGAACATGAGCGCGCGAGAATCGCCGCGTCGCGGCCGGGGCCGGGGAATGTACTGGCCGCGGCAGCCACCGCGGTGGCTGCGGCCGCTGCCTCGGCAGTGGCGGGTGAGGCTGCTGCCGCTGCATCGACAATGGCTGCGCCCAAGGCAGCTGCGCCGAAGCCGGCGTTCGAGTTCATCGATGACAAGCCGGTGCTCGTCGCCGCCACCCCCGCTGTGGCGGCCAGTGAAGCGGGTCGTCTGCCGCCTGGACCCCGCACCGGGCGCGGCGCGCCGGGCAAGCGAGCCAAACTGCGCACCAAGTCGGAAGCAGCAACGGCCGCCAAGCCAAGAAAGCTCACGCTCGAAGAGACACTCGAGATTCTCGGTGCCGGCGATCTGGCGGTGGACGAGGGACGCGGCGAACTGATCAATGACGAATCGCCAGCGGTTCCCTCGAAGCGCGCGGAGACCAAGGCCAAGCCCTCGCGGCTGGGTCGGCTGTTCGAACGGCTGTCGGAGCGGATCGGAAACTAAGGCTGCCGGACAGCGACTTAGCCCTTCGGCCCGAACAGGCGTTCGAGCTCGGCCCGGGCAGTATCGGTGGCGCTGTGATCCTTCGCCTGGTAGGCGCCGGCCTTCGGCGCGAAGAAGTCGCAGAAGTTGGCGCGCGTCTTGTCGCTCACCTCTTCCGCAACCGGTTCCCGGCATTTCTTCGCTACCTGCTCGTCGTAGTCGCTGCACATCCTGCAGACATGCAGGTCAGCGCCACACTTCCTGCACTCGTCTCTGCGCGATAGCGGCAACGACAGTGCCGCCAGATCGGCACCGCATTTCCAGCAGACCAGGTTGTGTCCCATGCGTGACGCCCGACTCCACTGATCCGTTAAGCGGCGCGCTCTTCCATGAAGCGCGCCAGTGCGGTGCCAGTATGCGAGCGCGCCTTACGCGCTGCAATCGTGGACGGCGGTCCGCAGGCGACGACGCGGCCGCCACCGGCGCCGGCCTCGGGACCTAAGTCGATGATCCAGTCCGCTTCGGCCATCAGATCGAGGTTGTGTTCGATGACGACCACCGAGTGTCCGGCGTCGACCAGGCGGTGCAACACGGCGATGAGCTTTTCCACATCCGCCATGTGCAGGCCCACGGTCGGCTCGTCCAGCACATACAGCGTGTGCGTCGGGCGCATGCGCGGCGAATCGCCGAGGCGCGCGAGCTCGGTCACCAGCTTGATACGTTGTGCCTCACCGCCCGACAGCGTCGGGCTCTGCTGGCCCAGTGTGAGATAGCCCAGGCCCACGTCCGCCAGCAGTCGCAGCGGTCGGGCAATGCGCGAATGGGCGGCAAAGAATTCCGCCGCCTCCTCGATGTTCATCGCGAGGATGTCGCCGACAGATTTGCCGCGCCACTCGATCTCGAGCGTCTCGCGATCGAATCGTTTGCCGCCACATCGATCGCACGGCACTTTGACATCCGGCAGAAAGCTCATCTCGATCGTGCGCGTGCCGGCTCCCTCGCAATCCGGGCAGCGGCCGCCGCTGGTATTGAACGAGAACCGTCCGGCATCGTAGCCACGCAGACGCGCTTCACTGGTGCCGGCAAAAACGCGCCGGATGTCGTCCCAGAAACCGACATAGGTGGCCGGACACGAACGCGGCGTGCGGCCGATCGGTGTCTGGTCGACTTCGAGTACGCGCGACAACTGATCGATTCCGTGCAGCGCGCGGGCCCCGATCAGCGGCACGCGTGTTTTGGATCCCAGCTGATTGTGCAGATTGGTGTAGAGAACGTCGCGGGCCAGCGATGATTTTCCCGAGCCCGAGACGCCGGTGACAACCACCAGTCGGCCGAGCGGGATGCGCACGTCGACATCGCGCAGATTGTGCAGCGACGCCGACTTGATCTCGATCGAGGCAGTCCTGGCGTCGGTCGCTCGCCGCGGCTTCGACGGATGCTGCAACGGCCGTGCGAGAAAACGTCCGGTGACCGACGCAGGGTTGCGCGTCAGCTCGCTGGGCGTACCGGCGGCCACCACTTCGCCCCCACGTACGCCGGCACCGGGACCTAAGTCGATGAGGTGGTCGGCACGGCGGATCGTGTCCTCGTCGTGTTCAACCACCACCAGTGTATTGCCGGCGGCCGACAGTTGATCCAGCGCTGCCAGCAGCATCTGATTGTCGCGCGGATGCAGGCCGATGGTCGGCTCATCCAACACGTAACACACGCCCTGCAGGTTCGAACCCAGCTGCGCTGCCAGGCGTATGCGCTGAGCTTCCCCGCCAGAGAGCGTGGGAGCGGAACGGTCGAGTGCGAGGTAGCCCAGCCCCACGCGCTGCAGAAACTGCAGGCGACCGCTGGCCTCGCTGAGGGCGTCGCGCGCGATCGCCGCCTCGCGGGTATTCAGTTTCAGCTGGTCGAAGAACGATTCGAGTTCACGCACCGAAAGCGCTGTCAGCTGAGCAATCGACTGTTCCCGGAAACGCAGATGCAGCGCGACCGGATTCAATCGCGCGCCCTCGCAGGCCGGGCAAGCATGCGAGCCGGTGTGTTCCAGCCACTGCGATTCCTCGCCGCTGGTCTCGGCCTCGAACTCCTCCATCTCGATGCCAGTGCCGAAGCAGCTCGAGCACCAGCCCTGAGCGGAGTTGAACGACAGCAGCCGCGGGTCGGGTTCGGGGAAGCCCCGCCCACAGGACGGGCATGCACGCCGCGTGGAGAACGTCTCCGTCGTGCCGTCGTCCGCCAGTACGTTGACCACGCCCTTGCCGTGTTCGATCGCCAGGTCCACGGCCGCGCGCAGCGCCGGCTCCTGCCGGGCATCGCCGACCACCGAGGCCACCGGCAGTTCGATGGTGTGCTCGACAAAGCGCTTGAGGCTCGGAAAGGGTTGCGTGCTGACCATCTTGCCGTCGACGCGCAGCTGCTGATGACCACGCGCGGAGGCCCATTGGGCGAGCTCGCGATAGTGGCCTTTGCGATGCGCCACCAGCGGTGCGAGCAGCTGTATGGGGCGGCCGCGGTAATTCTTCAACAGACGCGCGACGATCGAGTCACTGCTCTGCGGTGCAATCGCCACTTCGCAGTCCGGACAGTATTGCTGCCCGAGCCGTACGTAGATCAGACGCAGAAAATGATAGATCTCGGTCAGTGTGGCTACGGTGCTCTTCAAGCCGCCGCGGCTGGCGCGCTGCTCGATCGCGACCGTGGGCGGAATGCCGTGGATGGCGTCCATGTCGGGACGTGCCGCGGGCTGCACGAATTGACGCGCGTAGGCGTTGAGCGACTCGAGGTAGCGTCGCTGGCCTTCGTTGAACAGCAGATCGAACGCCAGCGTCGATTTGCCGGACCCCGACACACCGGTGATGACTGTGAAGCGCTGGTGCGGCACATCGATGTTGATGTTCTTGAGGTTGTGTTCGCGCGCGCCGCGAACGCTGATGTGGTCGTGGCCAGGGACGCGCTTCGACACCGGCCATGCGGGGGAGGCTTCAGCGACGGTGTAGTCGGACTGCGCATAGCGCGCCAGCGCCTGACCGGTATGCGACTGTGTCACGCGCATCAGGTCCGCCGGTGTCGCGGTGGCGATGATCGTACCGCCCGCGTCGCCGCCCTCCGGCCCGAGATCGATGATCCAGTCGGCCGCTCGGATTACGTCCAGGTTGTGCTCGATCACCAGCAGCGAGTGGCCCGCGTCGAGCAGCAGGCCGAAGGCATGCACCAGTCGCGCGATGTCCTCGAAGTGCAGACCGGTGGTCGGTTCGTCGAAGATCAGCAGCTTGCCCAGCAATGGCTTACCGGCTGCTTTCGACGCGCGGGTCTTGCCGGTCGACAGGGCGGCCTCGGCGAGGTGGCCGGCCAGCTTCAGGCGCTGAGCTTCGCCCCCGGACAGCGTCGGCACCGGCTGCCCGAGCCGCACGTAGTCGAGACCGACGTCGACCAGCGGCTGCAGTCGTGCGCGGATGGCATCGCTGTCGGCGAAGAAATCGAGCGCCTCCGTGGCTGTCATCGCCAGCACGTCGGCGACGTTAGCGCGGCGACCGCTGGCGCCCTCGATGCGTACCTGCAGCGTCTCGGCGCGGTAGCGCGTGCCGTTGCATTCGTCGCAGCGCAAATAGACGTCCGACAGGAACTGCATCTCGACGTGCTCGAAGCCGTTGCCGCCGCAGGTGGGACAACGACCGGTGCCCGAGTTGAAACTGAAGGTGCCGGGTGTATAGCGCCGCAGCTTCGATTCAGGGTCGGCCGCGAAACGTGCACGGATCTCGTCGAATGCACCGATGTAGCTGGCCGGATTCGAACGCGCGGTGCGTCCGATCGGTGTCTGGTCCACCAGCACCGCCGCCTCGATCAGATCGGCGCCGAGCAACTGCCGGAACGCACCCGGCGTTTCGGTCGGCTTGCCATGCACCTTCTGCAGGGCCGGGAACAGAACGTCCTGCACGAGCGTCGACTTGCCCGAGCCCGACACCCCGGTCAGGCAGACCAGGCGGTGCAGCGGAATGATGACGTCGACGTCCTTGAGGTTGTGCTCGCGGGCGCCGACCAATCGAATGCTGTTGCGGCCGCTGACCGGCATCGGCGCCGCTTTGGTGGCATCGGTCGCACTGGTCGACCCGGCACGCAGCGGCGGCAGCGTCCGCCGACCGCTGAGCCAGGCCCCGGTCGCGGATTCGCCGTGTGCCATCACCTCGCGCGGCGTGCCGTTGCAGACGATGTGGCCGCCATGCTCGCCCGCGCCCGGTCCCAGATCGATGATGCGATCGGCTTCGACCATGATCTGTGGGTCGTGCTCGACGACCAGCAACGTGTTGCCGGCATCGCGCAGCCGCTTCATGACACCGATGACGCGCTGCATGTCGCGCGGATGCAATCCGATCGACGGCTCGTCCAGCACGAACAGCGTGTTGACCAGCGAGGTGCCGAGCGCCGTGGTCAGATTGATGCGCTGCACTTCGCCCCCGGAGAGGGTACGAGACTGGCGGTCGAGTGTCAGGTAGCCCAATCCCACGTCACTCAGGTACTGCAGACGCGTACGCATCTCACCGAGCAGCAGTTCGGAGGCATCGTCCATGGGCGCCGGCAGCACGACTTCCCGAAAGAATTCGCGGCCACGATCGAGCGGCAGCTGCATCAGCTCATGAATGGGCAGGCCCGGCAGCGCCCCCGCCACGTACTGCAGGCCGAGGCGCCACAACCGGGCATCCGGCTTCAGTCGCGCGCCGCCGCAGCTGGGGCACAGCGTGTAGCTGCGATACTTCGACAGCAGCACGCGGATATGCATCTTGTACGACTTGGTCTCGAGCCATTCGAAGAAACGGCGGGCGCCATACCAGGTCTTCTTCTGCCAGGGGCCTTCGCCTTCGATGACCCAGGCCCGCTGCGCGTCGGTCAGATCGCGCCAAGGTACGTCGGTCGGAATGTCGCGCTTGCGCGCGTGCCGCATCATGTCGTCCTGGCACTCTTTATAAGAGGGCGTCTGCCATGGCCGTACTGCGCCGTCCGCGAGCGATTTGCCGGTATCGGGAATGACCAGCCCATAATCGATGCCGATGACGCGGCCGAAGCCGCGGCAGGTCTCGCAGGCACCGATCGGTGAATTGAACGAGAACAACCCCTGCGTGGCGTCCTGATAGTGCAGATCGCAATCCGCGCAATGCAGGTCGTTGGAAAACTTCAGCACCGCGCGTTCCTGGCCTTGCGGGTCCAGCGCATGGATGCTGACGCGACCATGACCTGATCGGAGCGCCGCTTCGAGCGCCTCCACCAGCCGACTGCGATCGTCGGGATCCAGTCGGAGGCGGTCCTGGATCACCGTCAGCAGCTTCGGCTGTTCCTGATGGAAGCGCACATAGCCGAGCTTCTCGAGTTCTGCGCGCAGTTCGCGCATCTTCATCTTGGGTGGAAGCGGCACCGGAAAGCACACCAGCAGCAACGACTGGCCGAGATCGGCCAGCGCTGAGGGGAGCGAATCGGCAATGCTCTGCGCGTTGTCGCGGCGCACCGGTTTGCCGCAGCCGCGGCAATAGAGCCGCGCAGCCCGCGCGTACAGCAGTTTCAGATGGTCGTTGATCTCGGTCATCGTGCCGACGGTCGATCGCGACGTGCGCACCGGATTGACCTGGTCGATGGCGATCGCCGGCGGGATGCGCTCGATGCGATCCACCTGCGGCTTGTCCATGCGGTCCAGGAACTGGCGCGCATAGGGCGAGAAGGTTTCGACGTAACGCCGCTGTCCCTCGGCGTACAACGTATCGAATACCAGCGATGACTTGCCCGAGCCGGACACCCCCGTCACCACGATCAACTCGTTGAGTGGCAGGTCCAGGTCGAGATTGCGGAGATTGTTCTGACGCGCGCCGCGCACGACGATCGCGTCATGCGCAGGCTTGCTCATGAGTCGAGCGATTTTACAGTTCGCCGGGTACTTGACACCAACCGGTATAATGGGCTGCATGCATGCCTCCCAGAATCTGTATCCCGAAAAATTGCTGCGCCAACAACAGGCTGCGCCGTTCCTGCCCATGTCGCGCACCGAGATGCAGGCGCTGGGCTGGGAGGAGTGCGATGTCATCCTGGTGACCGGCGATGCCTACGTCGATCATCCGAGCTTCGGCATGGCGATCGTCGGCCGGGTGCTGGAAGCGCAGGGGCTGAGGGTCGGCCTGATTGCCCAGCCCGACTGGCACAGCGCCGAGCCGCTGCGGGCGCTCGGCAGACCGCGCCTCTTTTTCGGCATCACCGCCGGGAACATGGACTCGATGGTCAATCGGTATACCTCCGATCGGCGGGTCCGCAGCGACGATGCCTACACACCCGGCGGCGAAGGCGGCAAGCGTCCTGACCGCTCGGTGATCGTCTACGCGCAACGGGCCCGCGAGGCCTGGCGCGACGTGCCGATCGTCATCGGCGGCATCGAGGCTTCGCTGCGCCGCATCGCGCATTTCGATTACTGGTCGGAAAAGGTGCGGCGATCGATCCTGCTCGATGCCAAGGCCGATCTGCTGGTCTACGGCAATGCCGAGCGGGCGATCATCGACATCGCTCGCCGACTCGATGCCGGCGAAACCATCGACTCGTTGCAGGATATTCGCGGGACTGCGTTCGTGCGCAGGCAACCGGCGGACGGATGGATAGAAATCGACTCAACCCATCTCGATTCCCCGGGCCCGCTCAATCCGCCGGTCGACCCGTACGCCATGGAACCGATACAGGCGGCGGCGGCAGGTGCGTCCGCGTCCGTCCCGCCTGCGTCTACCGCGATGCCCGAGGCGGCCGGCCAGACGCAGGTGGTGCGTTTCGTGCGACGGGTGCGCAATGCCGACCGTGAACGCAGCGTCATCCGCATCCCTTCGTACGAGGATGTGGCCCGCGATCCGGTGCTCTATGCGCACGCTTCGCGCGTGCTGCATCTGGAAGCCAATCCGGGCAACGCGCGCGCGCTCGTGCAGCGTCACGGCGGACACGACGTGTGGCTCAATCCGCCACCGATTCCGCTGACCACAGCCGAAATGGACTGGATCTACGACCTGCCGTATCAGCGCCGGCCGCACCCGGTTTATGGCAAGGCCAATATTCCGGCCTACAAGATGATCCGGTTCTCGGTCGCTATCCAGCGTGGCTGCTTTGGTGGCTGCACCTTCTGCTCGATCACGGAGCACGAGGGTCGCATCATCCAGAACCGCTCCGAAGAGTCGGTCCTGCGCGAGGTCGAGACGATTCGCGATACCGTCCCGGGGTTTACCGGCGTCATTTCAGATCTTGGCGGTCCCACCGCCAACATGTACCGCCTGGCCTGCAAGAGTCGCGAGATCGAGAGCGCCTGCCGGCGCCCGTCGTGCGTGTTTCCCGGCGTGTGCCCGAATCTTGATACCAACCATGCCCCGCTGATCGAGCTATACCGCAAGGCGCGTGCGCTACCGGGGATCAAGAAGGTTCTGATCGCGTCGGGCGTGCGCTACGACCTCGCGATCGAGTCACCGGAATACGTGCGCGAACTGGCGCAGCATCACGTCGGCGGTTACCTGAAAATCGCGCCGGAACATTCGCGCGAAGGTCCGCTGTCCAAGATGATGAAGCCGGGCATGGGCGCGTATTACCGTTTCAAGGAGCTGTTCGACCGCTATTCGAAGGAGGCGGGCAAGGAGCAGTACCTCATTCCTTACTTCATTGCAGCGCATCCCGGTACGACCGATCAGGACATGCTCGAGCTGGCTTTGTGGCTGAAGCAGAATGGCTTCCGCGCCGATCAGGTGCAGGCGTTCCTGCCATCGCCGATGGCGACCGCCACCGCGATGTATCACAGCGGGAAGAATCCGCTCAAACGCATCACCGCCGGCAGCGAGACGGTGCACATACCGAAGGGGCTGCGGACGCGCCGTCTGCACAAGGCCTTCCTGCGCTACCACGACGCGAACAACTGGCCGGTGCTGCGCGAAGCATTGCGCCGCATGGGCAGGGCCGATCTCATCGGCAACGGGGCACATCAGCTGATCCCCAACTGGCAGCCGGCCGGCAGCGGCAATCGGCCGGAGGGCGCACGCGCATTTCGTACGCAACATACGGGATTGCCCCGAGTGCCGGCTACGCCCAGGGTGCCGGCCACACCCAGGGTGCCAGCCACGCACGCCCCGCATCGCGCGGGTGGCCGACCAAAGCAGAAGAAGCGCTGACAGCACATGCGATCCGAGGGACGGCGCTTCTGTCAGCTGGCGGCGGTATCGCTCGCGCTGGCAACGATTCTCAGTGCGATCGGCGCTCACGCGCTGAAGCACCAGCTAATCCCGGACCGCTATGAAATCCTGCAGACCGCGTTGCACTTCCAGTTCGTCCAGTCGCTCGGATTGCTGGGCGTGGGACTGCTCTACGACCGTGTGCCCGTGAAAGCGCTGCACGTTGCAGCGTGGCTGCTGATCGCAGGCATTGCCCTGTTCAGCGGCAGCCTCTATCTGATGCTGGTGGGCGCGCCGCGATGGGTCGGAGTGCTCACCCCGCTCGGCGGTTTGTCGCTGATCCTCGCCTGGTGTCTTACCGCGATCGCGCTGCGCCGCAGATCCACAGGAGCTTTAAGCTGATGGATGCCGCTCATGCCCGGCAAGAAGTTCGGGAACTCTGGCGGCGCTGGCTGTTGCCCGGCGTCTCGCTGCTGGTGTTCATCGGGGTGGCATTCGCCCTGCGCCGCGAACTCGAACAATTCCGCTTCTCGGCGATTCTAGCCAACCTGCGCTCTACGCCGTTGCGCTCGGTGCTGCTGGCGATCCTCTGGACGGTCATCAGCTACTGGTTGCTCGGGTTCTACGATGTGCTGGCGCTACGTTATCTCGGCAAGAAAGTCGGCTATCTGCGCGCATTGTTCACATCTTTCGTGGCCTATTCGTTCGGCCACAACCTCGGCATCGCCAGCCTCACCGGCGGCGCCGTGCGCTACCGGCTCTATTCGAGCGATGGCCTGAACGCGGCCGATGTCGGCACGGTCGCGGCATTCTGCATGGTGACCAGCGCCATCGGGCTGAGTGCGCTGGCAGCGATCTCCTTCATCGTCGAGCCACACCAGACCTCCCATCTGCTGCACATCAACCACGACATCGTGTTCGCGCTTGGTGTGATGCTGGTGGCCGGTATCGGTGTCTATGCGCTGTGGTCGATCGTCGGTCCGCGAACGATCGAGCTTTTTGGATACGCGCTGCGAGCGCCGTCGCCTCTGATCTCGCTGCCGCAGATCGTGCTGGCGATCGTCGATCTGGGCGTATCGGCCGTGGTGCTGTGGCAGCTGCTGCCCACCACCGCCGAGGTCACTTTCACGGCGTTCCTCGGTGCGTACGCGATCGCCATCACGGCCGGCATCGCCAGCCATGTGCCCGGCGGTCTGGGCGTGTTCGAATCGCTGATCGTTGCCGGGCTGCCGGCCGTGCCCGCCGATCAGCTGCTCGGGTCGCTGCTGGCATGGCGTGCCGTCTACTACCTGTTGCCGCTGCTGGTGGCAGCGATGTTGTTCGCGGGCGAGCAACTGCGCAGTCAGGCATCGGTGCTTGCCCGGATAGAGGCCAGGGCGGCAGCGTACGTAGCTCCGCTGGTGCCGCAGGTCACCGGTTCGCTGGTGTTCGCTGCCGGCTTCCTGTTGCTGTTGTCCGGCGTCACGCCCGCACTGGATCAGCGCCTGGCGATCCTGCGCGGCATCGTGCCGCTGGTGGTGCTGGAGTTCTCCCATCTTGCCGGCAGCGTCACGGGCCTGGCGCTACTGATCCTGGCGCGGGCGCTGTTCCTGCGAGTGCGCGCGGCCTATCAGTTGACGGTCTACGTGCTGGTCGCAGGTATCGTTACTTCGCTGTTGCGAGGCCTGGAAATCGAAGAGGCGCTGCTGCTGGTGGTGGTGCTAGCGATCCTGTGGCTCGGGCGGCGCGCGTTCTATCGCCCCTCGGAGATGTTGTCGCAGCGCTTCACGCCGACCTGGATCGTGAGTCTGGCGATCGTGATCTCCACTGCCGTGTGGATCGGCTTCTTTGCTTATCGTCACGTCGAATATTCGCACGCGTTGTGGTGGACGTTCGCCTTCGACGCCGGCGCGCCGCGCATGCTGCGGACCTCGCTGGTCGTGGTACTGCTGGCGGCGGCCTACGTGGCCATGAACCTCATGCGGCCCGCGCGGCCGGAGCCAGGCACGGCGTCGGCCGAAGATCTGGCTGCGGCCAGGCCGCTGATCGCGGCCAGCGAGCAGGCGGTTGCCAATGCGGCACTCAGTGGCGATAAACGCCTGCTGTTCAGCGTCAAGGGCGACGCGTTTCTGATGTACCAGATCAGCGGTCGCAGCTGGGTGGCGCTCGGCGATCCGGTCGGCACGCTGTCGGGGCAGGAGGAAGTCGTCTGGCAGTTTCGCGAGCTATCCGATCGGCACGGCGGGTGGGCGGTGTTCTACCAGATAAGCGCCGACTGCCTGCCGCTGTACGTGGACCTCGGCTTGCCGGTGATGAAGCTGGGTGAGGAGGCGCGCGTGTCGCTGACGGACTTCTCGCTCGAAGGCAGCGCACGTGCCGAACTGCGCACGCAGCGCCGCCGTGCCGAGAAGGACGGTGCCACGTTCGAAGTGATTCAGCCGGAGGCACTCGGTCCCTTGCTGCCAAAGCTGCGTGCGGTGTCCGACGCGTGGCTGGAGGACAAGGCTGCGGCCGAGAAAGGCTTCTCGGTCGGCGCGTTCTCGGAGGAGTATGTCAGCAACTTCCCCGTGGCGATCGTGCGGGTGGAAGGCGAGCCGGTGGCGTTCGCAAGTCTGTGGATCGCCGGCACGGGCGAGGAGATTGCCGTCGATCTGATGCGCTTCGGCGAGGATGCGCCGCGCGGCGCGATGGATTTCCTGTTCGTCGAATTGCTGCTGTGGGGTCGGACTCAGGGCTATCGCTGGCTCAATCTGGGCATGGCGCCGCTCGCGGGGCTGGAAACCCATCCGCTGGCGCCGGCCTGGCATCGCGTCGGCAACATCGTGTTCCGCTACGGCGAGTATTTCTACAACTTCGAAGGCCTGCGGCGCTACAAGGCCAAGTTCAACCCGGTGTGGGAGTCCAAATACCTGGCCTCTCCGGGAGGGCTGGTGCTGCCGCGGGTGCTGCTGGACGTCAGCGTGCTGATATCGGGCGGTGTGAAGGAGCTGTTTGCCAAGTGAGCTGAACGGGCCGGAGCGCGCGCAACAGGAGCCGTTGATCGCGGCGCTGCGCGAGGTCTTCGCATCGCATCGCGATGCCGTGCTCAACGCACCCACGGGCGCGGGCAAGAGCACGCTGGTTCCCCTCGCTCTGCTGAACGATGCGGCCGCCGGCACCAGGATCATCATGCTCGAGCCAAGACGGGTGGCGGCCCGCGCGCTGGCGGCGCGCATGGCTGGCCTGCTGGGGGAGAGCGTCGGTCAGACGGTCGGCTATCGAATGCGTCTCGACACGCGCGTATCGAAGAGCACGCGCATCGAGGTGGTGACCGAGGGTGTGCTGACCCGCATGCTGCAGCACGACCCGGCGCTGGAAGGAACGGCGTTCCTCATCTTCGACGAATACCACGAACGCAGTCTGGCAGCGGATCTGGGGCTGGCGCTGGCGCTCGATGCGCGCGAACAGCTGGGTGCGCCGTTTCGGATCCTAATCATGTCGGCGACGCTCGAATTCGATCGCGTCGCGGCGCTGCTGGGCGATGCGGCGATCGCTCGCGTTCCCGGCCGTGCCTTCCCGGTCGATATCGTCTACCTGGGACAGGGCGCGCCGGTCCTGCCGGATGCCCGGCATCCGCTCGAGCCGCCGATGGTCGCCGCGGTGCATCGGGCGCTCGAGCAATCCACGGGCGGCGTACTGGTCTTTCTGCCGGGCGCCGGCGAGATCCGCAGGCTCGCCGCATCGTTGCGCAGATCGGATCTGCCGCCCGGCGTGCAGTTGCACCTGCTCTATGGCGAGCTGTCGCCGGGCGATCAGGATGCGGCCCTGCAGCCGCCGCTGCCGGGCACGCGGCATCTCGTGCTGGCGACCAACATTGCCGAGACCAGTCTCACGATCCCCGGCATAACGGCTGTCATCGACTGCGGTCTGGCGCGACGCGCCCGTTTCGATCCTGCAACCGGCATGAGCCGTCTGGAGCTGGTGCGAATCTCCCGTGCTGCCAGCGATCAGCGTGCGGGTCGGGCCGGACGGGTCTCACCCGGCATGTGCTACCGGCTGTGGAGCGAGGCGGCGCATGGCCGCCTGCAGGCCAGTACGCCGCCGGAAATCCTCGAGGCCGATCTTGCGCCGCTGGCGCTCGAACTGGCCTGCTGGGGAACGCGCGATGCCGCGCAACTGCGCTGGCTGGATGGTCCACCGCAAGCCAGTCTCGATCAGGCGCGCGATCTGTTGCACAGTCTCGATGCACTGGACGAGCGCGGTGGGCCAACCGCGGCGGGACGCGAACTCGCGCGCCTACCAGTGCATCCGCGCCTCGGACGCATGCTGCTGCGGTCGCGCGACCTCGAAGCCGTGCCGCTCGCATCGCGGCTGGCCGCACTGCTGGCGGACCGCGACCTGCTGCGCCGGTCCGCCGGAACGTACGACCCCGACATCCGCACGCGCCTGGAGCTGCTGCACGGCTCAGCGATCGGATCAGTCGCGCGATCCACGGTCGACCGGCCGCTGCTGCAGCGTGTCCTGCGTTCGGCCGACTCGTTGCAGCAGGCCGTGGAGCGGGATGCCAGGCGTGCGGCCTCGGCGACAGCGGCCTCCGCGACAGGTGGCCCGATGGGCGATGGGCCATGCGGTGCACTACTGGCGCTGGCGTATCCCGATCGCATCGGGCAGCGCCGTGCCGATGGCGAGGGACGATATCTGCTCAGCAGCGGGCGAGGTGCGGCGTTTCGTGGCGCCGTGTCGTTGGGACGCGAGGAATTCATCGTCGCGGTCGAATTGCGAGACCAGGACAAGGAGGCGCGCATCGATCTGGCGGCGCCGATCGCCCGCAGCGAGCTGCACTCGTTGTTCGAGGCACGCATCGTCCGCGAGCAGCAGTTTGGCTGGGACGCGCGCGAACAGGCCGTGGTTGCACGCGAGATCCGACGGCTGGATGCGCTGATACTCGATAGTCGCCCGTTGCCGCTCGCGGGCGACGAGCGCAGCGTTGCGGCGATGGTCGAGGGCGTTACGGCGATGGGCCTGCAGAGCCTGCCATGGGATACCGAATCCCGGCAGTTGCAGGGCAGGATGGAATTCATCCGCCGCCTGAGCCGTGCCGATCTTGCAGGCTGGCCGGCGAGCGATGACGGGACGCTGCTGCGTGAACTGCCTGGCTGGCTGGGGCCGTATCTGCCCGGCATGACGCGTCGCGGCCATCTGGCCGCTATCCCGCTGTCGTCCGCGTTACGTGATCGCCTGCCAACATCGGGACGCCGCGCCCTGGACGAACTGGCGCCGCGTGAACTCACCGTGCCCAGTGGTTCGAACGCGCGCATCGACTACCTGGACGAGAGTGCGCCGGTGGTCTCGGTGAAGTTGCAGGAGGTGTTCGGTCTGCAGCAGACCCCGCGCATTGGCGGCGGTGCGGTAGCCGTTACTTTCAAACTGCTTTCGCCAGCGCAGCGGCCGGTCCAGATCACGCGCGACCTGGCAGGCTTCTGGCGCAGCAGCTATATCGAGGTGCGCAAGGAAATGCGCGGGCGTTATCCGCGTCATCACTGGCCGGAAAACCCGCTGGAGGCCGCTCCCAGCCGAAAAACCACGCGACCCCGCGGCAGCTGCTGACACAGTGTGCTGATGCGTTACGGTATCCTATGAATGTCATGCGCCTATCCGTACTCGCTCTGGGTGTAGTGCTGCTGCTGGCCGGCTGCCACAAATCGCAGCCATTGCATGCACAGCACGCGCAACATGAGCCGCATGACATTTCGTGGTTCGACGGCAGCCTCGAAGGTGCCTTCACCGTCGCCAAGCGCGAGAACCGGCCGGTACTGCTCTACTGGGGAGCGGAGTGGTGTCCCTATTGCCTGACGCTGAAGTCGACCGTCTTTCCGCGTCCCGACTTCATCGCCAAGAGTCATCTGTTCCTGCCCGTCTACCTCGACGGTGATGACGAAGCAGCGCAGCGCTGGGCCGAAAAATTCGGCGTGCAAGGCTACCCGACACTGATCGTGCTGGATCCCGATCAGCACGAGATCATCAGGGTCGGCGCCGGTCGGGACATTTCGCAGTACACGAGCGTGCTGGATCTGGCGCTCGACAACCTGCAGCCTGCGGATGTATTGCTGCGGTCGGCCGCGGGTGGCAAGTCTCTCAACGCCGACGAGTGCCGGCGCCTGGCCTATAACGCCTGGGATCTCGATGAACTGGATCCCGGCAGCTATTCGACGCGCGCCACTCAGCTGCGGGCGGCAGCCCAGCAGTGTCCCGACGAACTCAAGACAGAGCGCGCCAACCTCACGATCTACGCCGCGTACTACGCCGCGCGCGCCGAGAGCCGGGCGCTGGACGCTGCAGGCAGTCAACCCACCGCGGCGCTGTCGCAGCTGATCGATCAGGTCGGATCGATACTGCAGCACCAAGCCCTCGCCGTGTCGTCCGCGCAGGCACTGCTGTCGCTCGATGATGATTTCTTCAAGGCCGTGAACGCGCGTGGACCCGCCGTGGCCTCGCTGGTGCGCGACAGCTATGTCGAGGCCATGCAGACCGCCGCCGGCGACAACCGCTTCGCGCTGGCCGATCAGCTTGGGTTTCTCGATGGCGAGCTGCACGCGCTCAAGGCGCTGAACGATTCGAAATACCGCTTTCCGACGCAGCTCCAGACTGCCATCGACATGCGCATCGATGCGGCGTTGTCCGGTGAACCGAATCAGTATCTGCGCACGGGGCTGCTGAGCGCGTCGCTCGATCTGCTGCAGGATCTGGGCGACTTCCCGAAGGCTCGGGAGATCGCGCAGGCGGAGATTGCGCACGCCGGGAGCACGGGTTCGGCCAGTGCGTACTATCTGGAAGCCGAACTGGCAGGGATCGCCGAGAAGCAGGGACACCCGGACGAGGCGGTCGACCTGCTCGAACAGGCGTATCGCGATGCACAGGGTCCATCGACTCGCTTTCAGTGGGGCGAAGCCTACGTGGACGGATTGCTGCGGCTGAGCCCCCATGACAGCCAGCGCATCCAGGAAGCAGGTTCATCCGTCATCGCCGAGCTGGACGGATCGGACCGTATCTACCGCCGCACGCGCGTTCGTCTGGAAAAGCTGGATCGTGAACTTCGCGGTTGGAACGATGCCGCGAAAGGCCAGTATGCGGACGTGCTGCATGAGCTGCACGGCCGCATGCAGCAGATCTGCGTCAAGATCCCGGATCAGGATCCCGCCAGGCAGAGCTGCGACGCCTTCCTGAAGAGCGCGTAAACGGGCGACGGCGAAACTACCATTTGCTAAGATTGGGTTGCGTTGGGCCTGTAGCACAGCGGTTAGTGCAGGGGACTCATCAAATGGTGCCTGCGCGCGGAAACGCGCGCAGTGGACGGGAAGAATTCAGGGAAACCTTCGGATCGTGAAGTCCATGGCAACCCTGAGCCGAGCCGCCGGTACACCGGCGGAAGGTGCAGAGACTACCTGGGGGCTTTGAGTGCCCTTAATAACAGGCTTGAGCATCCCGCACCCACCCGTACTTAACAGTGCGCGGGTGAAGAGATAGTCCACTTCCGGTGGAAACACCGGTGCAAGTGAATCCCTTGGTCCTTGGTTCGAATCCAAGCAGGCCCACATTCTGTTGCGAGCGCCTGAGCTATCGCGCGCTCTGGCCGACGATCGTCAGGATGTCGTCATAGACCGCCGCATCCGCGTCCCCTTCCTCGGTTACCCTGTCGAGCGAGGCACCCGATTCCCCCTTATCGAGGTACTTCGCTTCCACTTCGGCCAGCGTGCATTTCCTCTTGATATGACAATTGCGCTGGGGGTCGCGCTTGGATGTCATGCCGAAGATGATCGAATAGTTCGTGATCGGCGGCGCCTCGAAGAGGGCGTGCTGTGAGCT
>DATBAM010000125.1:0-5616 GCA_036271535.1 Steroidobacteraceae bacterium
GTATGGTGTCGCGACGTGCGGCAGTGGATTCAAGCATTGGCGCGCATCGCCTCCAGCAGGTTCATATAGCGTTTCATATCGAAGTTCACGACCAGCGCGCGCAGCTCTGCCGCGACCGCCTCGCTGGCCGGATCCTCGAGCTCCAGTTCACGCAGCTTGGCCTCGATACCCCTGACATGCCCGATCCGGCCCAGCCGGTAGAGATCGTCGAGGTGATGACGTGCGCGATCGGGCGTGGCGGCGGCAGCCTCCGTCGCGATGCCGGTGTTCGACGACACGTCGTCGGCCGTTTCGCGCCGTTCGATCCATCGCAGGCCCAGCAGCGAGCCGATCTCGCGCAACAGCAGCGACATGTCGATCGGCTTGGTGACGAAGTGATCATGTCCGGCCTCCGCACTGGTGGAGTACTCGTGTGCATTGGCCGATACGATCATGATCTTCATGGCTGCCAGCTCGGGGCAGCCGCGCAGCTGCCGCACCGCGTCCCAGCCCGAGATATCCGGCATCGAGACATCGATCAGCGCCAGATCCGGGCGGCACTGCTGAGCGAGCTGTACGCAGGTCTTGCCGTCGCGCGCGGTAAAGACGCCGAAGCCCAGCGGGCTGAGCAGGTTCTGCACCAATTCCAGGTGCATCGGATCGTCGTCGGCGAGCAACACGGTGCGACGCGGACCTGCGTAGTCGCAGAATCGATGAGTGCTGTGCGTGATCTGCTTCGGCTCCATCACCTCACTGAGCATCAGACGCACCGTGAAACTGGATCCGTTGTCGCCGCTGCGAACCTGTATCTCGCCTCCCATGATCTGCGTCAGCAGCTTCGTGATCGTCAGACCCAGCCCCGTCCCGGGCACGGCGCGCGCGACCTCGCTGCTGCCGCGCTCGAACGGTTCGAAAATCCTTTCACGGTCATCGGGCGCTATGCCGCTGCCCGTATCGAGCACTTCTATTTCGGCGATCGGTGAACGATAACGTACCGCGAGCGTGACGGCCCCACGCTCGGTGTACTTGACGGCATTCGACAGCAGATTGATCAGAATCTGGCGCAGCCGCTTCTGATCGGTGTGCACCTGCGGCGGCAGTCCGGCCGGCGGCTCGTAGCGGAACGAGAGTCCCTTGGCCATCGCCTGCAGCCGGAACATATCCGCGAGCTGATCCAGGAATTCCGGCAGCGGCACCACGTCGCGGTTGAGTCGCAGCACGCCGTTCTCGATCCTGGAGACGTCCAGCAGTCCATCGATCAGGTTCGACAGATGTTCGGCGCTGCGACGGATGACGCGCACCCCATGTTCCGGATTCTGGATGCTGCCGCGTTCCAGCAGCTGCGCGTAGCCGAAGATGGAGTTGAGTGGGGTACGGATCTCGTGACCGAGCCCGACGATGTACCGGGTCTTCGCGAGGTTGGCGCTCTCCGCGACTTCCTTCGCGCGTTGCAGTGCCGCGTCGGTGCGTCCGTGCGCTTCGATCTCCTCCATCAGCATCGAGGTCTGACGTGCCGACTCCTGTTCGGCCGCACGGCGGCTCTCATGAGCCAGCACGATCAGCCACGCAGCGATACCGGACAGCAGCAGCAGGCTCAGGTACACGAGCCACAAGGTCGTTTGCACCATCGCGCGCGCCGCCGGCGCGGCATCGCTGTATTCGTGATAGATAAAGGACAGCAGCATGCCGGTGGCGAGATTGCAGAGCACGAAGATGCCGGCGAAGTGGCCGCCGCGGGTATTGAGTGCCGTGGCCACCCGTGCCGGCAGCGTTCTGGTCAGGAGCGCCGCGAGCTGGTTCGCCAGCCGGCCATGCGGTTTGCAGCTATCGTGACAGCGCGACTCCAGCGTGCAGCACAGCGAGCAGATCGGACCCGCGTAAGCCGGACACATCGCCATGTCGTTCGACTCGAATACGTTCTCGCAGATCGAACAACGCAGATCGTCCGCATGCGGCGGCAGCGCATCGGGCTGACGCGCCAGGTAGTAGCGGCCATCGGTGGCCCAGGCGATCGCCGGCGCCGCCACGAACGCGGTCAACAGTGCGACGAACGGTGACAGGATCTGGGCGGTCGCGCCGAGCAGCCCCATGTAGGCGCAGCTCGAGGTGATGATCCCCAGCACCATGGCACCGACCCCGACCGGATTGACGTCATATAAATGTGCCCGCCGGAACTCGATGTAAGCCGGGCTCAGTCCCCATGGCTTGTTGATGACGAGATCGGCAGTCAGCGCGCCGATCCAGCCGGCCGCGAAATTGGCGTAGATCCGCAGCACGCTGTCGATCGCATGAAAGATGCCGATCTCCATCAGCAGCAGTGCCAGTACGACGTTGAAGACCAGCCACACCACGCGGCCCGGATGGCTGTGGGTCAGGCGAGAGAAGAAGTTCGACCAGGCGATCGAGCCGGCATAGGCGTTGGTGACGTTGATCTTGAGCTGACAGACGATCACGAACACGCCGGTCAGAACCAGCGCGGCGGTTGGCGAGCCGAACGCGTCGCGCATGGCGACCAGATACATCTGCGTCGGCTGCACCGCGGCGGCGGCATTCACGCCGTGACGCAGCGCCAGCACGGCCAGGAATGAACCCGCCAGGATCTTGAAGCCGCCCGGGAGCACCCAGCCAGGGCCGGTCATGACCAGCGCGGTCCACCAGCTGAAACTTTTGCCCGGCTCGCGCTGAGGCAGGAATCGCAGATAGTCCACCTGCTCGCCGATCTGCGGCAGCAGCGACAGCAAGACCGATGCAGCCGTGCCGAACAGCAGGAAGCTCGGCGAGCTCCCGTTGCCCGCGCCGCCGGTAAAGCTGCGCCAGGCCGACAGTTCGGCTGGGTGCTTATAGATGATGTACGCGATCGGCAGGAACTGCAGCGCGAGCCAGATCGGTTGAGTCGCGAGCTGCACGCGACTGATGAGGCTGATGCCGTAGACCGCGATCGGAATCACCACCAGTGAGCTGATGATGTGGGCGATGGCGATCGGAATGCCGAACAATGTCTGCAGGGCCACCGACAGGATGCTCGCTTCGATCGAGAACAACAGAAAAGTGAACGACGCGTAGATCAGCGACGTGATCGTCGATCCCAGATAGCCGAAGCCGGCGCCGCGGGTCAGCAGATCGATGTCCACGCCGTACTTGGCGGCGTAGTAGGCGATCGGCAGTCCGATGAGGAACATCAGTACCACGAAGGCGCCGATCGCCAGCGTGGCATTCGGGCAGCCGTACGCCAGCGTGATGGTGCCACCGATGGCTTCGCAGGCCAGGAACGCGACCGGCCCCAGTGCGGTGTTGCCCACGCGGAACGAGGACTTGCGAGCGCTCAGCGGTGTGAAGCGCAGCGCATAGTCCTCGAGCGTCTGGCTCGCGACCCACTGATTGTACTGCCGCCGTTCGCGGACGATTCGTTGTTGCGCGGCCATCGCCGTCTTCACACCCCTGTCGATCGACTGAAGTCGACCGTGCACAGGGTCAGAGCAAGGGATATGCCATTCCAAAATGGCGCAGGTCTCGCGAACGTGCACCGTCATCGCCTACGTCAAACGACTCATTCAGTGACCGCCTGAGCTCCCGTAGGTTTATCCCGACACTTGCGCGACTCGCTTCGGATCGAGCCAGCGCAAAGGCGACAGGGAGCATGGTCTCGCGCCCGTGATCGATCACGGCGCAACTGCACCAAAAAGATCATGAAGCAGGCGTCTTTGCACCAAGCCGATGCCGACTTTACAGGGAGCAATTCCGTGGCCGACCTACCAAAACTGAAGGAAATGACAATGGACCCCACACAACGATCTCAAACCAGCGGACCGCGCATGCGCGCGCCAGCGCTGATCGCAGCGGCCGTCGGTGCCGCCCTGCTGGGTGCCGCAGTCTCGCCGGCATCGGCCGACTCGAGCAGTCCGCCGGTGACGGTCGGCGTCGGCATTCAAACCAGCGCCTACAGCTGCTCCAATGCCTGCGTCGGTTACGACACGCCGGCGATGTCATCGGGTGAGACGAGTTCGAGCGGGTTCTCGCTCGACAGCGTGCGTCTGTATATCAATGGCAGCGTCACCGACACCATCAAGATGACGTTCAACACCGAGTACAGCTCCGCCACTGACGGCGTGAAAGTGATGGACGCGATCGGCCGCTTCGAATTCAGCAACTACGTCAACATCTGGGCCGGTCGCTTCCTGCCGCCGAGCGATCGCGCCAATCTCTACGGCCCGTATTACGCGAACGACATATCGCCCTATAGCGATGGCGTCGCCGATTTCTATCCCAATGTCGCCGTCGGCCGCGACAACGGTGTGGCGTACTGGGGCGATTTCGGTCCGTTGAAAGTACAGGTCGGTGCGTTCGACGGTCAGTCGCTCGGCGGCAGCACAGCGGTGCCGCATCCCGACAAGATTCTGGTCGCCGGCCGCGTGACCATGGATTTCTGGGACAAGGAAGCCGGCTACTACTTCAACGGTACCTACTACGGCGACAAGGATCTGCTCGCGGTCGGCGCCGCCGCCCAGACATTGGATGGCAGCACTGACTTCAGCATCGACGGCCTGATGGAGAAGAACCTGCACGGCATCGGCGTGTTCGGTGTTGAGTCGGAATATCAGCACGACAACGGTCTCAACACCGTCGCACACAACTCCGGCTGGTATCTGCTGGGTGACTACATCCTGCCGCAGCCGATCGGCTGGGGGAAGGTTCAGCTGCTCGACAAATACAGCCACAAGAGCGTCAACGCCACCCCCACGTCGCTCGCGTACGGCCTCAAAACCAATGAGTTCAATCTGAACTATGTCATCAAGGAGTTTGCGGCTCGCGTCGGGCTCTACTACCTGTGGCAGGAAAACAATGTGCCGGACCAGGTGGACCGGTCGCATCGGGAACTGGGCGTCAAACTGCAACTGCAGATGTAAACACATGAAACTGGAGAATCATTCAATGAACACGGGGAAATCCGTCACGCGCAAACTGCCGGCGCTCGCAGCGCTGCTGGCATCGAGCGCCATCGCAATGTCGGCGCAGGCTGCCGATACGATCAAGGTCGGGGTACTGCATTCACTGTCCGGCACGATGGCCATCAGCGAGACGACGCTGAAGGACACGGTCCTGATGATGATCGACGAGCAGAACAAGAAGGGCGGCCTGCTCGGCAAGAAGCTGGAGGCCGTCGTGGTCGACCCGGCTTCGAACTGGCCGCTGTTCGCCGAGAAAGCGACCGAGCTGTTGGAGAAGGACAAAGTGTCCGTGGTGTTCGGCTGCTGGACCTCGGTGTCGCGCAAGTCCGTGCTGCCGGTGTTCGAGAAGGACAACGGCCTGTTGTTCTATCCGGTGCAGTTCGAGGGTGAAGAGTCATCCAAGAATGTGCTCTACACCGGCGCCGCGCCGAATACGCAGGCGATTCCGGCCGTGGATTACCTGATGAAGGAAGGCAAGGTGAAGCGCTGGGTGCTGGAAGGCACCGACTATGTCTATCCGCGCACCACCAACAAGATCCTGGAAGCCTACCTGCAGCAGAAGGGGGTCAAGCCTGAAGACATCATGACCAACTACACGCCGTTCGGTTTCTCCGACTGGACCAGCGAAGTCACCAAGATCAAGGCCTTCGGCTCGGCTGGCAAGAAGACCGCGGTGGTCTCAACCGTCAAC
>DATBAM010000126.1:0-5490 GCA_036271535.1 Steroidobacteraceae bacterium
GCTTCGCGGTGACAAGAGCTTCGATCCCGGCACCGAGTGGCTGTACGTCCAGTACAAGCCGTATTCGGATCTGAAACTGCGGGTCGGCCGGGTCGTCATGCCGGCATTCCTGTACTCCGACGTCATCAACGTGGGCTATGCCGTGCCGTGGTTTCGTGCACCGAACGAAATCTATGATTCCTTGCCGTTCGACTACATCGATGGGGCACAGATTCAATGGCAGCACGCTTTCGGGCCGGTGCAGCTCGGCGCCGAGTTCAGCTATGGCGATGCATCGGCGACGTTCAAGCTTTCCGGGATCGAACTCCCGGCGGATTCGAAGAATACCGTCAACGGCGCGATCTGGCTGAGCTGGGGAAATCTCCTGGTGCGCTATGCACAGACCGATCTTCGAACCGGGCTCGACTTCGCGCTCGGTCCGCAGCTGCAGGTCAATACTTCCCTGTCGGACTACTTCCACTGCTACGGCCTGCAGTATGACAACGGCAGGGCGTTGTTCATGAGCGAGTGGATCAAACGCAATGAAGACAGCCTTGAACCTTTTGGCAAGCCCGTGGGTGTCGAGCGCGGCTGGTACGTCGCCGCTGGCTGGCGCTTTGGCAAGCTGACGCCGCTGGCGACCTACTCCACGCTGAACCTGCTGGACTCGCTGATCACGCCGCCGGCGAGCTATCACACCTGGGGCGCGAGCCTGCGCTACGACGTCGTGCAGAATCTGGACTTGAAGATCCAGGTCAATCGCGCGATGGCCGACAATGGCACCTACTGGACCACGCCGCAGTACACGCAGGACCGCATCAACGTGTACAGCCTCGGCGCCGACTTCGTGTTTTAGGTGAGCGCCATGCAGACCGCTATCAAATCACTGTTCGTTGCCAGCCTCGTCGCAGGCTCCCTGCTCGGCGCACCGGCGATGGCCGCTGACATCGCAGTCGTCATGCATGCCGGCGCCGCGCCGCTGACCCGCGATCAGATCGCTGACCTCTATCTGGGACGCAACACAGCATTGCGCCCTCTGGATCTGCCATCGGGCAATCCAGCGCGGGATGTTTTTTACCGCAGGGCTACCGATCGCGATGCATCACAGGTGAAGGCAGTCTGGTCGCGCATCATCTTCACCGGCCAGGGGCAGCCTCCGAAGGAACTGGCCGATGACGCCACCGTGAAGAAGGCCGTGGCGGCCGATCCGAAACTGGTTGGCTATATTGATAAATCGGACGTCGACTCGAGCGTGCAGGTCGTGTTGACATTGCCATAACGTCGTCAGCGGACCTGCAGGGTGCGATTCAGATATCAAATCATCGGCTTGCCGATCGTCGCAGCGATCGTCGTCGGCCTCAGTATCGCGATCAACGCGCACATCAACGTCGATGCGGCCGCGAATCTCGAGGAAGTCGAAAAGGTCCAGTATCCACTAGTGGAATCGCTGCGCGCGCTGCGCGCAGACCAGGCCGCGATCAGTGATGCACTGCGGCAGGCATTGACCGAGGGCGACACCTCGGACCTGGACAAGGCACGGGATCAGTTTGGTCAGGCGCAGCAAACCCTGACCCGCATGGCCACCCTCGGCGACTCGCCGCAACGACAGGCAGAAGAATTGCGACGCGAATTCCAGGCCTACTATTCCGCGGCGCTCGATGCCACTCATCTGATGCTGGACAAGAATGCGCCCGACACGTCGAGTGCGATCGCTGCCATGCAGCAACATCAGCAGAGTCTTGGCAGCATGCTGACGCAGCAGGACACGCGTGCGGAGAACGACTTCCGGGATCTGATGTCGGCCACCACGGTCGGCATGCATCGCACCCTGCGCGTATCCGTCATCTCAGGCGTGACCACCCTGCTCTTTCTGATATTCGGATCGTGGATCGTCATCGGCGGTATCTTCCGCAGCCTGGGCGGCGATCCGGAAAGTACGGTCAAGGTCGTACGGCACATCGCGCGCGGCAACTTCAGCCGTCGCATCCGCCTGCGCCCCGGCGACGAGGGCAGCCTGCTGCTCGATATCCGCTCGCTGCAGCAGACTCTGCAGCGAGTCATCATCGACGTTCGCGGTTCATCGCGTTTCGTCGATGCATCATCCGACCATATGGATCAGGCCGTCGCTCAACTATCGGAGCGCACCACCAGCCAGGCGAGCAGTCTCGAAGAGACGGCCAACAGCATGGAGAAGATCACCGACACGGTGCACCAGACAGCCGACAACGCACGCAACGCCAATCAACTGGCGATGCTCGCGCGCGAGCGCGCCGAAGCTGGCGGTGCCGTGGTCGGCCGCGCGATCACGGCGATGAGCAGTATCACCGCATCCAGCGTTCGCATCGGCGACATCATCGGCGTCATCGACGAGATCGCGTTCCAGACCAACCTGCTGGCACTCAACGCTGCTGTCGAAGCGGCGCGCGCCGGGGATCAGGGGCGCGGCTTCGCGGTGGTCGCGGCCGAGGTCAGGGCGCTGGCACAGCGCAGCGCCACCGCCGCACGTGAGATCAAAGGGCTGATCTCCGGCAGCGTGCAGCAGGTTCAGCAAGGTTCTTTGCTGGTCGATGAGACGGGCAAACACCTGCATGAGATCGTGGATTCGATCGCCAAGGTCGCGGGCATCGTCAACGAGATCGCCGACGCCAGCCAGGATCAGGCGCGCGGCCTGTCGGAGGTCAATGCCTCCATGGGCCATATCGACAGCATGACGCAGCGCAATGCGAGCATGGTCGACGAAATATCGGCCGTCGCCCGTGACGTGTCGGCACACGCCCGGCACCTGACCGGTCTGGTCGACAGCTTCATCGTCGATGAATCGAAGCTGGACGCACCGGGAACGGGGCTGCCGTCGACATCGGCATCGACGCCCGCGTCAACGACACCCGCTGGCGCCACGACGGCCCGCGGCGATCGTCAGGCTGCGACCTTGGCCGCGTGACGGGCCGCGACGAAGCCCCACGTATACGACGGACCGATGCTCGAGCCCGCGCCCGCGTAGGCGCGGCCCATGACCGACGCCGAGCACGCACCGCAGGCGTACAGACCGGGTATCACCGATCCGTCAGCGCGCAGCACCCGGGCGTATTCGTCGCACACCACTCCACCGAACGTGCTGACGTCGCCGGGGATGATCGGGACGGCATAGTACGGTGCCACCGAAATCGGGCCGAGCGAGGCGGACTCCTTGCGGTACGGGTCGCCGAGCCAGACGTCGTAGGCCTTCTCGCCGCGATGGAAATCCTCGTCGAGGTTCTTGGCGCAGAAACCGTTCCAGCGATCCACCGTCGACTTGAGCGTTGATGGGTCGACGTTCAGCTGCTGCGCCAGACCTTCGATAGTGTCCGACTTCTTCATCCAGCCGGACTCGAGCCAGATCTGCGGAATATCCGCACCCGGCATCTTGCCGGCGATCATGTAGTTCGCCATGTACTGCGCATCCATGATGCCGTAGCTCGGGACCGCCGGCACGGTCTTGTTCCGTTCCAGCATGCCGCTGCAATACGCCATGTACGATCCGCCTTCGGTCATGTACCGCACGCCGGACTGATCGACCAGGATCGCGTGCGGTTTGGCCGTGACGCTCTGCATGCCGGGCTTCATGTCCGAATCCTCGCTGCCGGGAGAAATCGATGACTGAAATCCGACCCGCTCTTCCATCTGCGCGACAGCGGCGCCCACCCGGATCATCTCTTCGATCATCTCACCGGTGTCGCCCGGTGAGGCAATCGTCCATTTGACCGATGTGCCGGGCGCATACTGATCGCGCATACGCTGATTGTGCGTGAATCCGCCGGCGTCCATCAGCACGCCCAGACGCGCGCCGATTCGCCACGGCTTACCGTCCTTCACCGTCACGACGCCCTTCACAGCGCCGTCCTCGATGATGATTTCGCTGACGGCGGCATCGGTGCGCACGTCGACCTCTTCGCGCAGACAGGCCTGGAGCATCCGTCCCTGCAGCGCGGCGCCGCCGGCGGTGAGGTGTTTGCCGGTGATGTTCGCGATGATCCCGCGAAGTACTACCCGGACCGCCGTGAACTTCACTGCCCAGGAATGCTTCATGTGCTGAAGACTCATCATCTCTTCGAGCGTCGCGGTGTGAGCCGGCTTTGGCGCGACGATGGTCGTTGGCCGCAGCCTGGGCTTCCAGGGTCCGAGCTCGTTCAGGTCGAACTGCTTTGCGATGACGGTGCGACCGCGCTGCGAGCCGCCAGGCAGGTTGTCGTAGTAGTCGGGCCAGTGAGAGATACGCGTGAGTTTGATGCCCTGACTTTGCAGGAACTGCACCATGCGCGGCGCCTGCTCCAGGAACTGCCGCCGTCGCGCGCGCGACGCACCCGGGACATCCGGCTTCTCGTCACCCAGCAGCGTGTCGAGATACGTCGCCGCCTGCTCCGGTGAATCCGGAACCCCGGCGGCTTTCATGAAAGGATTGTTCGGGATCCACATCACGCCGCCCGAGCGGCAGGTACTGCCGCCGATCAGGCTGGTCTTCTCCAGGATCACCGCACTCTTGCCGGCGGTTCGCATGATCAGCGCGGCACACATGGATCCCGCACCACTGCCCACGACGACAAAATCAAACGTCTCGTCAA
Source organism: Steroidobacteraceae bacterium (assembly GCA_036271535.1). Classification (GTDB taxonomy): domain Bacteria; phylum Pseudomonadota; class Gammaproteobacteria; order Steroidobacterales; family Steroidobacteraceae; genus FEN-1191. Next base: position 4,578 of record DATBAM010000126.1, read on the forward strand.
ACGCGCTCATGTATCCCCCTATTTCCGATAGCCTACCTCAAGCGGGCTGCACCGAGGCCTCTGGACTTATTCAGGGGATTCGCGTAGGGCATTGCGACTCGAGGCTGCGCGCCTGGTCCAGTGCCACGTCGCGCTGCAGCCGCATGGTCTGCCATTGCAGCAGGCAATACAGACTGTTCGCCAGCAGACATAAGCCCACCGCAGCTGCGACGGGCAATGCGACACGATGGCGCAGTACCAGTTTCCTCATGCGGTCGGCCGTGCCGGGCTCACGCGCCAGCACCGGCTCATGCGCGAGGTAGCGCCGAAGGTCTTCGGCGAACAGATCGACCGACCGGTAGCGTCGTACCGGATCCTGTTCGAGCGCGTGGGCGAGAATGGCATCCAGGTCTCCCGCCAGCGCGCGCCGCAAGGGATCCGGCGCGACCGATGACGCGCGTGCAGGCGACTCATGAATCGCCGAGCGCATCAGCTCCGCACTACTGCCGTCGACGCGGCGGGGCGAGATGCCCGTGAGCAGCCGGTACAGCACCAGCGCGGCCGAATACACATCGACCGCGGCACTGATCGGCTGCCCCGACAACTGTTCCGGTGCCGCGAATTGAGGCGCGAGTGCCAGCGAGTAGGTATGCGTGGCGGCCGCGGCGGCATCCTCGCTCAGCAGCTCCGCGATACCGAAGTCCAGGACTTTTACGGCGCCATCGTCAGTGACGAGGATATTGGAGGGCTTGAGACTGCGGTGGACGATCAGATGACTGTGCGCGTGCCCGATCGCCGCCAGTACCGAGCAAAACAGCGTCACGCGCGCCACCACGTCGAGCTTCTTGCGATCGCAGTATTCATCGATTGGCTCACCCTCGATGAATTCCAGTACCAGGTAGGGCTGCGATTTGTCGATCAGGCCGCCATCGAG